>JAKSCQ010000190.1 GCA_022360555.1 Pseudomonadales bacterium | reverse complement strand
GGCACCGCCACCGAATTGCGACACGATTGGCCCGAAAAGCCGACGAGCTGTTCAAACCGTGATCGCCCGCCACAGCATATCGAACAGGGGGCCATGCTGATCGGCCATGCGGCCTGGCCGGCCACGCAGCAGATGCATCTGGGAAATGCGCAGCAACACCCCATAGAAGAAGTCCAACAGAATGGGCGTAGGCACCTGGTTGTTGAGAATGCCCTGCTCCTGCCCCTCGCGCAGCACGCTGATAAAAAGCTCGGTAAGCCGCTGCTGGGCGGGGGTGGTATCACTGCCCCAGCGCCCCGGGTACACCGAATTGATCATCATCCGCCCCATCTGCGGGTTGCGGTCGAAGAAGTCCAGCACCACCCAGAACACCTTGCTGAGCCGGTCACGGAAGGTGGCGATACCGGCCAGATGGTCCAGCATGCGCTCGGCAAGCTGTTCCAGGCCATGGTGCAGGCAGGCACTGAGCAGGCCTTCCTTGCTGCCGTAGTAACGGTACAGGGTCTGCAGGCTGCACCGGGCGGCGTTGGCGACCTGCTGCAGGGTGACCTGATGGAATTCGGACTCGGCAAACACTTGCACGGCGGCCCACTCAATACGCTGACGGACCTCCGGGTCCTGGCGGGCTGCCGGGACCGGCTCCGGGCGACGCTGACTCATGGTTTCGGGCGACTCACAACAACACTGTAATTATTATTACACCTCTGTCGGACAGTGTACCCCATGCCGTTGACTCTCCACCAACACCCTTCTAGTCTCGACACACTTTGTCACCATCCAATGTCACAATAGGTGTAACACCAATTACACCGTGACCGGCACGCACACCAAGGAGTCTGCAATGCCTGTTCGCAAGATGAAGCTGGCCGGACGCGGCGGCCGCGTGGCCATCGTTGATGGCCTGCGTACCCCCTTCGCCCGTATCGCCACCCATTACAAGGACCTGAACGCCATCGACCTGGGCGCCATGGTCGTGAAGGAGCTGATGGCCCGGAACAATCTGGACCAGCGCGATATTGAGCAACTGGTATTCGGCATGACGGTAATGATTCCCGAGGCTCCCTTTATCGCCCGGGAAATCGCCCTGGCGCTGGGCATGGACACGGTGGACGCCTATTCCATCACCCGCGCCTGCGCCACCAGCTTCCAGACCGCCGCCAGCGTGGCCGACAACATTGTCGCCGGCTACACCGATGTGGCCATTGCCGGTGGCACCGACTCCACCAGTTGCGCCCGGGTGCCGCTGTCTTCCGAACTGAGCGCGGTCCTGCGTGACGTCAGCTTCGCCAAGAGTATGACCGACCGTATCAAGCTGCTCAGCCAGTTGAAGGCAAAAGACCTGTTGCCACAAGCGCCCTCCATCACGGAGTACTCAGTGGGCGAAACCATGGGCGAGAGCACCGAGAAGATGGTGAAGAAATGGGGCATCAGCCGCGAGGAACAGGACGATCTGGCCCATGCCTCCCACAGCAATGCCGCCCGTGCCTGGGCCGAAGGCCGCCTGGACAAGCAGGTGATGACTGCCTTCCTGCCGCCCAGGGCAACCCCGCTGAAAGATGACAACCTGGTCCGCAAGCATTCCGAACGCGCCGGCTACAGCAAGCTCAAGCCGGTGTTCGACAAGGTGTCCGGCAGCGTCACCGCCGGCAACAGCAGCCCGCTCACCGATGGCGCCGGGGCCCTGTTGATGATGAGCGAAAAGAAGGCCAAGGCACTGGGCTACGAGCCGCTGGGCTATATCCGCTCCTACGCCTTTGCCGCCCGCACCCCGAAAGAAGACCTGCTGATGGGCCCGGTACTGGCCGCTCCCATGGCCATGGCCCGGGCCGGCCTCTCGCTGGACGACCTGACCCTGGTGGACATGCACGAAGCCTTTGCCGGCCAGGTGGCCTGCAACCTGAAAGGGCTGGCCGATGACGACTATGTGCGCAGCCAGACCGGCCTTGCCGCCCTGGGCGAGGTGGACCGCAGCAAGCTCAACGTAAACGGCGGTTCCATCGCCTACGGCCACCCCTTCGGCGCCACCGGCGCCCGCGTGATCAGCCAGGCCCTGCATGAACTGCAGCGTCGTGGTGGCGGCCTGGCCCTGACCACCGCCTGTGCCGCCGGCGGTATCGGTGCCGCCATGGTGCTGGAAGCGGAATAAGCAGCGGAACAAGGAGATCACAATGAGCAAGACACAAGGTGCATTTACGCTCAAGCCGCTGGACAACGGCGTCGCCGTGCTGGAAATCAATGTGCCCGGCGATGCCCAGAACACGCTCAAGGCGGAATTCGGCGATGACTTCAACGCCGCTTTTGCCGCCATTGAAAAAGCCAACCCCAAGGCCCTGGTGCTCTACTCCACCAAGCCGGGCTCATTCATGGCCGGTGCCGACATCAAGCTGTTTGAAAACGCAAAAACAGCAAAAGAAGTCAGCGACCTGTCCACCCTGTGCCAGCAGACCTTCCAGAAACTGGAAGACCTGGATATCCCGGTGGTCGCCGCCATCAAGGGCGCCTGCCTGGGCGGCGGCATGGAACTGGCGCTGGCCTGCTCCTACCGCATCGCCGCCAACAGCAGCGATACCGTGCTCGGCCTGCCGGAAGTGATGCTGGGCCTGCTGCCCGCCGGCGGCGGCACCCAGCGCATGCCGCGCCAGGTGGGCATTGCCACGGCGCTGGACCTGATGCTTACCGGCCGCCAGTTGAAAGCCAAACCGGCGAAGAAGATCGGCCTGGTGGATGAAGTGGTGGAAGCCGTTGCCGTCTACGACCGGGCCGTGGCACGCGCGCTGGAACTGGCGGATGCCAAGGAAGAAAGTAGCGTCAACTTTGCCAGTTACTTCAGCAAGGATGGCATTACCAAAGCGACGCTGGAACAGAACAGCCTGGGCCGCAAGGTGATCTTCGATCAGGCCCGCAAGCAGACCGCCAAGAAAACCCACGGTCTCTACCCGGCCCCACCGGCCATCATCGATGCGGTGGAAGCGGGCTTCGAGGAAGGCATCGGGCAGGGCTACGCCACCGAGGCCCGTCTGTTCGGTGAGCTGGCCATGTCGCCACAATCCAAACAGCTACGCGGCATTTTCCACGCCACCAACACCCTGAAAAAAGAAACCTTTGTGGCCGACGGCGTAAAAGCCCGCGAGATCGAAAAAGTCGGTGTCCTTGGCGCCGGTCTGATGGGGGCCGGCATCGCACTGACCACCATCAACAAGGCCAAACTGCCGGTGCGACTCAAGGACCGTGACGACAAGGGCCTGGCCCATGGCGTGAAATACGTCAGTGAGTTCTACAACAAGCGGGTAAAAAAAGGCGCCATGAGCGCCGCCGATGCCAGCGCCGAACAGGGCCGCATTTCCTACACCGCCGACTACAGCGGCTTCAAGGGACTGGACCTGGTGGTGGAGGCAGTGTTCGAGGATCTGGACCTGAAACACAAGATGCTCAAGGACGTGGAAGCAAACGGTAACAAGCATACCGTCTTTGCCTCCAACACCTCCTCCATTCCCATCACCGAGATTGCCAGTGCCGCCGAGCGTCCGGAAAACGTGATCGGCCTGCATTACTTCTCGCCGGTGGAAAAGATGCCGCTGCTGGAAATCATCACCACCGACAAGACCGCCCCGGAAGTGACCGCCGGCTGCGTGGCCTTCGGCAAGGCCCAGGGCAAGACCGTGATCGTGGTGAAGGACGGCCCCGGCTTTTACACCACCCGTATTCTCGCGCCCTATCTGAACGAAGCCACCCGCCTGCTGACCGAAGGGGTGGACGTGAAAGCCGTGGACAAGGCGCTGGTGCGTTTCGGCTTCCCGGTGGGCCCCATCACCCTGCTCGATGAGGTGGGCGTGGACGTGGGCACCAAGGTCGGCCCGGTACTGAAAAAAGCCTTTGGCGAACGCATGGCGTCGCCGGATGCCGCGGACCTGATGATCGAAAACGATTATCTGGGCCGCAAGAGTGGGCGCGGCTTCTACATCTATGAAGGCGTGGCCAAGGGCGAAAAACCGGTGAATACCGCCCTCTATGAACTGATGAACGTCAGCCAGGAAAGAGACGCGGACGACGAGGAAATCGTTAGCCGTTGCGCCTGGATGATGATCAACGAAGCCGCCTACTGCCTGCAGGACGGCATCATCAGCGAGCCCGTGCATGGCGATATCGGCGCCATCTTCGGCCTGGGTTTCCCGCCTTTCCGGGGTGGCCCTTTCCGTTACATGGACAGCATGGGCCTCACCCATGCGGTGCGCCGCCTGGAGCAACTGGCCGAGCAGTTTGGCGATCGCTTCACACCGGCGCCGATATTGATAGAGATGGCAAAGAAGAAAGAACGTTTTTACAAGGATTAAAGCGTCGGACGTCCGACGCTCCAAAAACACCCCCTGCCTGGCAGGGCTTGAACAACCCAACAGGATGGCAAAGACATGTTTCAACAAGTGATGAACTGGATGCGGGACAACAAGATTCTCCCGCAGATTTCCGACACCGAACGCCAGGCGCTGGAAGCCGGCGATGTGTGGATCGACGGCCAATTCTTTGGCGGCAAGGTGGATTTCGAAAAGATTCTCGCCGAACACTACGACCAGCTCCCCGAACACGAACAGGCCTTCCTGGACGGCCCGGTGGAAGAGCTGCTGAAAATGGCCGACAGCTATGAACTGTCCCGTACCCGCAAGCTGCCGGACGACGTGTTCAAGTTCATGGCGGACAACGGCTTCTTCGCCATGCAGATCGCCAAGGAATACGGCGGCATGCCCATGTCCACCCAGGCCAAGTCCTGCATCATGGCCAAGATCAGTTCCTACTCCGGCCTGCTCAGCGCCATGGTGGTCATCCCCAACTCCCTGGGCGCCGCCGAACTGCTGGGTCACTACGGCACCGATGAACAGAAGAACTACTATCTGCCCAAACTGGCCAAGGGGGAATTCATTCCCTGCTTCGGCCTCACCGAACCCACCGCCGGCTCCGACGCTGCGTCCCTGAAAGCCGAAGGCGTGGTGTTCAAAGACGACGACGGCGAGGTGAAGTTCAAGCTCAATTTCCGCAAGCGCTATATCACCCTGGCGCCGGTTTCCAACCTGATCTCCCTGGCGGTGCGCCTGCATGACCCGGACAACCTGCTGGGCAAGGGCGAAGAACCGGGCATCACCGTGGTGCTGATCGAGAAAGGCGCCAAGGGCACCGAAGGCCTGCATATTGGTGACCACCACCAGCCCATTGGCGAGCACTTCCCCAATGGCCCCATTGTCGGCCGTGACGTGGTCGTGCCCGCCGGCAATGTGCTCGGCGGCGTGGAGTACACCGGCATGGGCTGGAAGATGCTCATGGAAGCCCTGGCCGGCGGGCGCATGGTCTCCCTGCCCGCCACCGGTGTCTGTGGCGTGCGCCACGGTGCCATGATCGCCGGCGCCTACTCCATGGTGCGCCAGCAGTTCGGCATTCCCGTCGGCCGCATGGAAGGCGTGGAGCACAAGATCGGCAAGGCAGCGGGCATGACCTATGCCTTCGACGCCGCCCGCGTGTTTGGCTGCTCCGCCGTGGACCACGGCATTCAGCCGCCGGTGATGTCCGCGGTGATGAAAGCCTACTCCACGGAAATGGGCCGCGAAGTGGGCACCGACGCCATGGACGTGACCGCCGGTTACGGCGTCATGCAGGGCCCCAACAACACCATGGGCCGCCTGTACAACTCTTCCCCGGTGAGCGTCACCGTGGAAGGCGCCAACATCATGACCCGCACCCTGATGATCTTCGGTCAGGGTGCCACCCGCTGCCACCCCTACGCCTACAAGGTGGTGCAGGCAGTGGAAAATGACGACGTGGACAGCTTCCGCAAGAACCTCACCGGCTGGATGGTGCAGTTCCTGCTCGGTTTCGTGATGACCCTGGTGCGCGGTGTCACCCGTGGTTTCTTCACCGTGAAGGTGCCGGACGTGGCTCCACAGACCAAAGGCATCTACCGCCGCCTGGGCTGGGCCGCCACCCGCTTCGGCCTGCTCACCAACCTGGCCATGTTCTTCGTGGGCGGTAAACTCAAGGCACGCGGCAACCTCACCGGTCGCTACGCCGATGTGGTGGCCTGGTTGTACATCACCACCTCTGCCCTGCGCCGCTATGAAGCCGAAGGCCGCAAGGCGGAAGACCTGGCCCTGGTGCAATACGCCGGGGAGTATGGCCTGACCCAGATCCAGAAAGCCTTCGAAGGGATCTATGAAAACTTCGACGGCCCGGTGGGCGTAATCCTGAAAACCGTGGGCCGACTCTGGCTGGGCCTCAACCCGCTGGCCAAACTGCCCAACGATCAGCTCAGCCACAAGGCAGCGCTGGCGCTGCAAAGCTATGGCGAGCAGTACAAGCGTCTGGTGGGCGGTAACTACATGCCGGAAGAAAGCGATCAGGGGCTGGGCCGTCTGCTCAAGGCCTTCCGCCTGACCACCGAAGCCGAGCCGGTGCGCAACAAGATCCGCGCTGCCCAGAAAGCCCGCAAGCTGGGCCGTGGCAAGGTGGAAGAGCTTGCCGCCGAAGCCGCGCAGCAAGGCGTGATCAGCGATGCAGAACTGGCGCTGCTGAATGACGCCACCGCTGCCTGCCTGCAGGCCATCGAGGTGGATGTGTTCACCAAGGACGAGTACTACGGCAATGGCGGCATCCCCGCCATGACCGCCACCGGTGACGGTGGTGCCCAACAGCCGCCGGCCTACGAACTGGCCAAGGCCGCCGGCGAATAAACTGCCCCGTCGGGCCAGGCGGCAATGCCGTCTGGCCCGATCATCCCTGCCATCTCCCAGCGGCAACCGCTAGTGTTGCGAGAAGAACGACAACAACGGAACCTCCCGCATGAGTATTCAGGCCAAGATCATCAAGGCTGTCACCCGGCGCACCATCAAACGTTCCGGGCTGAATGAGGAGCAACTGGTACGTCACCTGCGTAAGGTGTTCAACAATACCCCCGTGCTGACTCTCCTGCCCCGGGGCGTCAAGGTGAGCCAGCTGGACCAGCCGCCATTCCAGGGCGACCGGGTCAGTGTCAGCAACCCGACGCTCACCGTGCTGTACCTGCACGGCGGCGCCTATATCGGTGGCGTGACCAAGACCTATCACAACCTGGCGGGCCGGCTGGCCAAACGCCTCCAGGGCGAGGTCTACCTGCCGAGATATCCCTTTGCCCCGGAACACCCCTTTCCGGCGGCGGTGAACCGGGTCATGGAAGCCTATGAATATCTGCTGGCCCAGGGCAAGCAAGCCCAAGACATCGTCATTGCCGGGGATTCCGCCGGCGGCGGCCTGACCCTGGCCACCCTGCTGCATATCCGCGACAAGGGGCTGCCCCAGCCCCGCTGCGCGGTGCTGTATTCACCGGCCAGCAATGCCTTCCCGGACGACAAGGTACTGGATGCCCTGGACCCCAGCGACGCCATGCTGTCGGCGGACATTATCCGCACCGTGATCGATATCTACCTGCCCAATCACGAAGACCGCAAGCACCCCTATGCGTC
Source organism: Pseudomonadales bacterium (assembly GCA_022360555.1). GTDB lineage: Bacteria > Pseudomonadota > Gammaproteobacteria > Pseudomonadales > Alcanivoracaceae > Alcanivorax. Next base: position 15,067 of record JAKSCQ010000190.1, on the reverse strand, counting down.
CCCCTGCCTGGGTGACTACAGTGGGCTCTGCCCCATGCTGATTACCGCCAGCACCGACGAAGTGCTATACGCAGATGGCAAACTGGTTCGTCGCGCGGCGCAAAGTGCGGGTGTACAAGTGGAATGGATCGAACGGGCCGGTCTGTTCCATGTCTGGCCCATCATGGTTCCGTTCCTGCCCGAGGCCAACCGCGACCTGAAACGCGTGGTCGCATTTATTCAGGACGCGGGCTGACAGCACGTCACCCCGGGGTTGCCCCGGGATCTCCTCTGCTGGCTGCGCCTTTCACAAAGTCAGCGATGCCCTAAGGAGATCCCCGAATCACCCGGGATGACGCGCATTTTTACAGCGTTAATCATAACGGCTGCTTTACTATCAGGGAGGCGGCGATGACTGAATTGCCCCGTATCCATCAGGACGATTACTGTTACGAGGATCTACCCCGGCTGACCCAGCCCTGGTGGCAGACCCTGCCCCGCCATTTTCATGCCCTGCCGGATCATTTTCTGGCCGACAACGATACCCGCTGGCGCATCGACTACACCGCCAGCATCGACACCCTGGCCCGTACCGGGCTGGCCAGTCTCGCGGGCGCCGCCGCGCTGCCGGCAACACTCAATCTGCGGCGCCAGAAAGAGGAACGGGCCCTGGTGGATTTCTACCGCCCCTATCTCCAGGCTGGCGATCCCCAGGCCTTCTTCTCGCCGCCCACCCAGGCAGCCGACATCAAACGCAGTCCGGTGTCGTCTTACCATTTCCAGCCGGAAGACGGCCAGGCACACACCCTGCACTTCCGCTCGCCGTTCGAGCCGAAAAACCCGGCCCTGCGCGACCGCTACCTGGCCCACAAGCGCAACCGCACCGCCTGGGCCCAGCACTGGCGCCACAACGACGGCCCGCGCCCGACCCTGGTGATGATCCACGGTTTCGTGGCCGATCCCTACTGGCTCAATACCCGCTGGCTGGCACTGCCCTGGTTCTACAAGCAGGGTTTTGATGTGCTGCTCTATACCCTGCCCTTCCATGGCCGGCGCAAGGGACGCTTCGCCCCGTTCAGTGGCGCGCAATTCTTCAGCCAGGGCATGGCCCTGCTCAACGAAACCTTTGCCCACGCCATCCATGACCTGCGCCTGTTCATGGCGCATCTGCGCGAACAGGGCACACCCGCCATCGGCGCCACGGGCATTTCCCTGGGGGGTTACACCACGGCACTGTTGTCATCATTGGAAGACGATCTGGCCTTTGCCATTCCCAATGTGCCGCTGGTGAGCATCATGGATTTGATGAAAAGCTGGTTCCCCATTAATCAGCAGATTCCTCTGATGCAGAAGGTCTACAACACGGACCTGCACGGCCTGCGGGAAATCACCGCCCTGCATTCCCCGCTCACCTGGCCCTGCCGGGTGCCGAAGAGCGGCCGCATGATCATCGGCGGCGCTGGCGACCGCTTTGCGCCGCCCAAGCACAGCTTTTTGTTGCAGCAACACTGGGGGCATTGCGACTTGCACTGGTTCCCGGGCAACCACCTGCTGCACCTGGATCAGGGGTTTTATCTGAAAGCCATGCGGGATTTCATGCGCAATGCGCTGGAAGAAAAATCGGTGGCGTTGGCCGGGTAACCCTCCCCCATCTACAACGCCCCTGTAGGAGCTGTCTCTCGGACAGCGATCCTCGCGTAGAAACGTAGGGTGAATTAGCTGCAAGCGTAATCCACCAAACATTCCCTCCAGATTCCCCATTGCCCCTATGGCGAGGCAAAAGGTGGATTACGCCTTCGGCTAATCCACCCTACGGGGTTACCCCCGTGGGAGCCATGCTTGCATGGCGAATGGGGTTGGTGATGGCACGGGATCGGTATGGTTTGGGTGGGCCTGTCGAGTGCTGAGATTCCTGATCGCCCGTTGGGCGATTCCGCGCAAGCGCGGTTCGCTGTCCGAGAGACAGCTCCTACCGTAGCTTCGTAGAAAGCCCCGGCGTCACGTCTCCGGCTTGTCGGTCTTGAACAAGGTGGCTGTCCCCGCGCCACAGGCCACTACCGTCTTCATCATGCTTTCCACGCCAATCTCCGGGTGCAATTCCACCAGGCTTTCATCCACATGGTAGATAAACCCGCTGGTGGGGTTGGGGCCGGTGGGGACAAAGACGGTGACATGGCCATTGCCATGGCGAGACGTGACCAACGCCGTCACGGACACGTCCGTGTCCCGGCCATACAGCCACACCCGGGCGACTTCTCCGCGGCTGAACGGGCTATCGCTGCTGCTACCCATCAATTGGGCAATCACTTCCCGTACCGTGGTATAGCCGGGCAACCGGGTCATGACGTTCTCTTCCCACTGATGCCACAACCAGCTACCGACCCGGGTGGCCACCACGGTGCCAACCAGGAAGCACAACACCAGTACCGCCAGTACGGACAACCAGTCGGCCACGAACTTGGGCAAGCCAAAGGCGTTGATAAACAGCGAGGTGAAGGGGGCGATCATCTCCGTCACCGTCTGGTAGATCCAGCGGAAGAAGAACACGATGATGGAAATGGGCAGCAGGATGGTCAGCCCACCCAGCAGAGACTTGCGAATAAAAAACCAGATGCGGCGGTTGGCGCTCATGGTGGCATCAGTCCTCTGTTATGTCGTGGGGCGGAACGGGGCGTCTGCCCATCTCCGCCGTTGATGCCGGAGACGATCAAGCCCCTTCTTGGTCACTGGCTCAGTCCCGCCGTTCTGGCTGGTCATACCAGATACGGTTGATGAACAGACAACGCTCCCCGGCCGGGGTTCGCACTTCCACCTCATCATCCACCTGCTTCTTCAGCAAGGCCCGTGCCAGCGGCGCATCGATGCTGATGTATTCCTTGCGGGTTTCGGTCTCGTCCGGCCCCACCAGCCGGTAGGTTTCCCGCTCGCCATCCTCGTTTTCCAGCTCCACCCAGGCACCGAAAAATACCTTGCTCTGGTCCTCCGGCAAGCGATCCACCACGGTCATGTCATCCAGACGCTTGCTGAGAAAGCGCACCCGCCGGTCGATTTCCCGCAACTGTTTCTTGCCGTAGATGTACTCGGCATTCTCCGAACGATCTCCCTGGGCCGCCGCCTCCTGCACCGCCTGGGTCACCTCGGGCCGCTTTTCTTTCCACAGGTACTGCAACTCGTCGTTGAGCTTTTTATAGCCTTCCGCGGTGATGTACTTGGAAGCCGGTTTTCCCTTTGGTCGCCACCGTCCCATCGCTGTGATTACACCTCGAAGATACGTTCGATCTGGCGCAGGCCCTTGAACTCCAGCGTATTGCCGGTGGGGTCCTGCACGAAAAAGGTCCCCTGCTCGGCGGGCTGGCCGATAAAACGCTCGCGGGGTTTGAGCAGATAGGGCCAGCCCGCCTGGTTGATGCGTTTGACCAGCTCTTCCCACACCGGGAACTCCAGCACCAGCCCGAAGTGCGGCATGGGCACCGGATGGCCATCCACCTCGCTGTACCCCTGGATGGGTGTCAGGTCTGCTCCCTTGTGCAGGGAGAGCTGGTGGCCATGCAGGTCCACATCCACCCAGTTGGGCGCGTCCCTGCCACGGCGACCGCCCAGTACCCGGCAGTAAAAATCTGCCGCTTCTTCCAGATCCCGCACCATGAAGGCCAGGTGAAAAGGAGGCTGTTTTTCCATCGTCTACGGCTCTTGCTAAACTCTCGTCACTCACGCCATCCTGCTGATGCCAGCTCCACTGGCTGTAGGGTATCGCTCACTGCGAAAAGCACAGTGTCGAGTAACGAAAAGCGGCCAGAATTATGGCCTTTCGAAACTCGTGACGCTGTTGTTCGCGCTCCTACAGTAGCAAGGATCAGGCGCACTCATGTTACAAGAGGATTCCTTCCCATGCCTGTCTTCCGTGCCCCCTGGCCTGCCACCCGCCTGCGCCGCATGCGCCGCGACGACTTTTCCCGTCGGCTGATGCGTGAAAACACCCTCTCCGTGGACGACCTGATCTACCCGGTGTTTGTGCTGGAGGGCAAAAACCAGACCGAGGCCGTGCCCTCCATGCCCGGCGTGGAACGCATGAGTATCGACCTGCTGGTCAAGGAAGCCGAAGAGCTGGCCGCCCTGGGGGTGCCTGCCATGGCCCTGTTCCCGGTGACGCCGTCAGACGTGAAGACCCTGGATGGCCAGGAAGCCTGGAACCCGGAGGGGCTGGCACAACGGGCCGTGCGTGCCATCAAGCAGGCGGTACCGGAAATGGGCGTGATCACCGACGGCGCCCTGGACCCGTTCACCACCCACGGCCAGGACGGCATCATCGACGACAATGGCTATGTGCTCAATGACGAGACCGTGGAAGCCCTGGTCAAGCAGGCCCTGTCCCAGGCAGAGGCCGGTGCCGACGTGATCGCCCCCTCGGACATGATGGACGGCCGCATCGGCGAAATCCGCAACGCCCTGGAAGCCCATGGCCATATCCACACCCGCATCATGGCCTACTCCGCCAAGTATGCCAGTGCCTACTACGGGCCGTTCCGCGACGCCGTGGGGTCCGCCGGCAACCTGGGCAAGGCGGACAAGACCACCTACCAGATGGACCCGGCCAACTCTGACGAAGCCCTCCACGAGATCGCCCTGGACCTGGCCGAAGGCGCCGACATGGTGATGGTCAAACCGGGCATGCCCTATCTGGATGTAGTGCGCCGGGTGAAGGACGAATTCCAGGTGCCGGTGTACGCCTATCAGGTCAGTGGCGAGTACGCCATGCACATGGCCGCCTTCCAGAACGGCTGGCTGGACCAGGACAAGGTGATGATGGAATCCCTGCTGGCGTTCAAGCGTGCCGGCGCCGATGGCATCCTCACCTACTTCGCCAAGGCGGCGGCGCAAAAGCTGAAGGGGTAACGGCACCAGGCCGGGGTAGCCAGCCCCAGCGACACCGGGGCTATAATGTATACACACTCCACAGCGAGCCCGAGCCATGACGACGCGCAAAAAGGAAACCCAGACCCCGGACCCGGTACAGGTAGGCCTGCACTGTGCCGCCTGGCATTCGCGGGTGTTTGCACGGCTGGTGACCCGCTTCTACAACAGCCAGATGGCCGGCAGCGGGCTGCGTATCACCCAGTTTTCCGTACTCAATGCCATCAAGGCACAACCGCCGGAGTCCATCCACCAACTGGCCGAACTGCTGGGCATGGAGCGCACCTCCCTCCAGCGCACCGTGGATAAACTGATCGAGAAGGGGCTGGTGCAATCCGAACCCACCGGCAACCGACGCGCGCTTGGCCTGAGCCTGACCAAAGAAGGCGAGGCCACCTACCGACAGGCCCTGTCCCAGTGGCAAGAGGCCCAGGCAATTTTCGAATCCCTGGTGGGCAGCCAGGACTGGGAAACCACCGCTCGCCGGTTGCGCACCTTCAGCCGCCAGGTCAAGCAGGAACTTTGACCTCTCCGCCGGCCTCGCCGGCGAACACCAGAATCCTGTCCAGCACCGCCTTATCGGACAACACACGCCGGTGTCCCACCCCGGCGGTCTGGAACAGTTCCGCTGCGGGAATCGCCCGGTGCAGGCGCAAGCCGTCGGCGAAGGGAATTTCCCGGTCACGGGTATCGTGTACCACCAGTACCGGCACCCGAATGTCCCGCCCACGCCGGGCAATATCCAATTCGTCAAAACCCATTCCTACCCTGGCTGCCATGCCATCCAGCAGCCGCTGCCGGGCTCGCTGACCGAAATGCAGGAAGTCGGCAAGTCGCCCCACCAGTGAACGAAACTCTGCCGGCGCGGCAATCAACACCCCACTACGGATATTCACCGGCTCTGACATGACAAACGCCAGGGCGCCCGCCCCCATGGAATGACCAATAGCCAAATCCAGGGGATGCCCGATCAGGGCCATGGCCTCGCGAATGGCAGCGATGAAATCCCCGACATGGCTGGGCCCGTCCGGCGTGTCGCCATGGCCCGGCAACTGCAACACATAGAGGGTATAGCGCTGGCGGTCGAACTGTTCCATCAACGGCACAAACTGGCTGACATGACCGGACCAACCATGCACCAGCAGCACGCGTACCGGGCCACCGGACCAGATATCCAGTCTCGCCCGTGCCCCGACAGGCTGCCGGTAGTCCGGCTCCGGGTATTCGGCCTCCCTGGATAGCGTCCCGATCCGGGGAGTCGTCAGTAGCGACAAGGCCAACCGGCTGGCCCGGCGAGGAAAAAGACGACTGAAAAGTGCCATTGCGGCCTGGAAAAGTTTCATGCCCACCTCCTTGATGCATATACACTTTATTGCTGCCACCCGTCTCGTTGAGACGTTTGGGGTTTCTTTTAGTGTATTTACACTTTAAATTAAAAAGCAAGCACTCAGCCGCCACCGTTGTGACCCCACAGGCAGCCCTGCAGGCCCGCCAAGCCAATGGTCGGCATGAGAAAGCGGTTATTATTCCGCCGCTTTTGCTGATTCTGTTGATTGGGCCTCTGGCCCCGAGGAGTAATTGTTATGCGTACCTTGATGCTGATTCTGACCCTGTCGCTGTCCTGCCTGGCGCTTGCCGAAGGCCGCGCCCCCACTGAGGAAGAAATGCAACAACTGGACAGGATTCCACAGTCCTGGATTTTCCAGGGCTGACTGTCCACAGCACACAAAAAAGCCGGCGCAAGCGCCGGCTTTTTTGTGGTTGCCTGAAACCGATCAGAAGCGGTAACGGGCGTTGGCGGTGACGGTGCGGCGCTCGCCGAAGCCGCAGTCAGCACCCGGTCCACGGCACCAGGAAATATATTCCTCGTCGGTCAGGTTCTGGATATTCATGCTGAAATCCCAGCTATCAATTCCATAACCGATCATGGCGTCGTACAGGGTTTCGGAAGGCACCTTGGGCCCTCCACCGAAGCCAACATTGTCACCGATATAGCGAACACCCGCTCCGAAACGCAGGCCGTTTTCCAGTTCATACTTGCCCCAACCGGAAACCAGTCGGTCCGCCACATACGGAAGACGCACACCGCTTTCATCGTCAATGGCACGCAGGTCGGTCATGCTGGCCAGGACCTCCAGGTTGCCAAGCTGCTTCTTCACTTCCACTTCCCAACCCTCGGATTTGGCTCCGGTCTGTTCAACAGACTGGGGCTGTGAACCCTGGATGACACGGTTGGTTTCTTCGATATAGAAATAAGCGGCGGTTACAGAGAAGTCGCCCTTTTCGTTCATGTACTTGAAACCGGCTTCTTCCTGCTCACCGGAGGAAGCGTCCAGGCTTTTGCCGAAGCCATCCGTTCCCAGGTTGGGAGTGAAGGACTGGGCATAACTCAGGTACGGCGACAGGCCGAAATCGAAGTGATACATGATGCCAAGCCGACCCGTGGTTTCCTCGTCATCACTCTTGGTATCCGGGCCACTCACTGCCAGCGTCTTGTTGGTGGAGTTGTCATGCCGCACAGCACCGGAGATGGCAAAGTTGCCAATATCCATGTGGTCGATCAGATAAACCCCTGTTTGCTTGATTTCGTTGTCCGGGCGATCAACCGGATTCAGAGCAGCGTAATTCACGTTGCCATAGGTCGGGTTGTAGAGATTGATAACCCCACCTTGACCGGCACCATAATAGTAGTTGCTCTGTTCCCACAGGGCATCCTGGCGATCCACCCCCACAGCCAGACGATGGCGGGTGATTCCCAGATCCACATCCCCTTCAAGGCGAACGTCGAAATTGGACACTTCCGTACCCGTATCCGCCATGTAAAGAGTCCGAACCGTGTTGCCATCGGCATCAATAGGAGCACCAATGGTGGTCCAGTGTTCCCGGGTCTCTGCCTCGGAAGAGGTATGGCTGGCAGTGGCGGCCAATGCCCAGTCATCGTTCAGGCGGTGGTCAATGAAAAGCGTGACTTCATTCTTCTCACGGTCATAACGATCAAAGTCCGGCTCACCCACAAAGGTATCGGAAGACACCGGCCCTTTTACGCCAGGATCAATCGTCCCCGCCGCTGGCAGGAACTGGGCGGTCACCCCACCACTGTTTTCCTGGGCATTGACCAACAGACTGATGGAAGTGTCATCAGTGGGCAGCCAGGTAATGGACGGAGCAAACAGAAACCCATTGTCGTCCACATGATCCACCTGGGTGCCACTGTCACGCTTGAGCGCTACCAGGCGATAAAGCAGCTTGCCATCCTGGGACAAGGGACCTGTCACATCCGCCGCCAACTGCTTGCGATCGTAGGATCCTACCTGCGCCCAGATTTCGCCTTCCTGACCCGGCTTGGGCAACTTGGATACGGAATTGATAATGCCGCCGAGCTCGGACTGACCGTACAGTACAGATGACGGCCCCTTGAGCACCTCCAGCTGTTCCAGGGCATACACATTGGTCCGGACGCTGTTATAGCTGCCATAGAGGGAACGCAACCCATCCAGGTAGAAAGAGGCATCCATACCGCGAACCTTGACCCAGTCGCCACGGGTATCCGCACCAAATGCGCCAGAATACACACCGGAGCTGTAGACCAGCGCGTCCTGAATATTCTTGGCGCCGGTATCTTTCATCTGCTCCTGGTCCACCACGGTAATCGCATAAGGCGTTTCCTCCACCGGCACATTCATTTTGCCGCTCTGAGGCGTACGGTCTTCCGTGATATAGCCCTCGTCCTTGTGCGTCTCAGCCCCGACTTCAACAACCGGGATAACATTGGCCTCGGCCTCCTCGGCCTGAACAGGCAGGGATGCGGCAGCCAACAAGGTGGCCCCCAGCATCGGCGTGCCCCAACACACGCGATTTCGGCAAGTCATTGCAAACTCCAAACAAAAAAACAACAAAAGAGAAAATAAGAACGATTCGCATTCTAACAATGCGGCATCACCGCTGAGAAGCCGATGTCATCTCCCTGTCACGCGAACCGATGAACGGAATTCATTCACACCCCTTGCCAGCCAGCCCCGCTTGGCCAATTCTGTACTGACACGAAATCATTCCCCGGCTGTCATTGCCGTGTCACATTAATGTCATGGAATAGGGAACCCGAATGGTTCCGGTCAGGACGACATCCCATGAATGACATCGCCAGCGAACACAGCGCCATCGACCTCAACAACCCGGACTATTATTTCAACCGGGAACTGAGCCTGCTGCAGTTCAACCTGCGGGTCCTTGAGCAGGCCATGGACGACACCCACCCGCTCATGGAGCGGCTGAATTTTCTGCTGATCTTTTCCAGCAACATGGACGAGTTCTTCGAAATCCGCGTGGCCGGCCTGAAAAACAAGCTGGAAACCAACACCGGCCAGCCCGGCCCCGACGGCATGCTGGCCGAGGAAGTGCTGCGCGCCATCAGCACCATCACCCATGAGGCGGTCAATCGTCAGTACCACATTCTCAACAACATCCTGCTGCCGGCCCTGCGTGAGGAAGGGGTGGACTTCCTGCGTCGCGAGGACTGGACCGAAGAGCAGGCGGAATGGGTAAAGAAATACTTCCGCGAACAGATCTACCCGGTCCTCACCCCCATCGCGCTGGACCCGTCCCACCCCTTCCCGCGACTGGTGAACAAGAGCCTGAACTTTATCGTGCCGCTGGAAGGCAAGGATGCGTTTGGTCGCTCCACCGGCCTGGCCATCGTGCCGGCACCCCGTTCCCTGCCCCGCCTGATCCGCATTCCCGACGAGATCAGCGGCGACGGCGATGACAACTTCGTGTTCCTGTCGTCCATGATCCATGCCCATGTGTCCGACCTGTTCCCGGGCATGAAAGCCACCGGCTGCTACCAGTTCCGGGTCACCCGCAACGCGGACCTGGAAGTGGATGAGGAAGTGGAAGACCTGGCCAGCGCCCTGAAAGGGCAACTGCTGTCACGGCGCTATGGCGACGAGGTACGTCTGGAAGTGGCCGACAACTGCCCCCGGCACCTGATCCATTACCTGCTCGAGCAGTTCGAACTCACCGAGGATGACCTCTACGAGGTCAACGGCCCGGTGAACCTGGCACGCATGTTCACCAGCGTGAATCGCCCCCGGCTGCACTACCCGCCGTTCACCCCCAAAGTGCACCCGACCGTGAAGAAAGCGGACACCATTTTCGATGCCATCGACCAGGGCGACCTGCTGCTGCACCACCCCTACCAGTCGTTCCAACCGGTGGTAAACCTGCTGGCGGAAGCGGCCCGCGATCCGCGGGTGCTGGCCATCAAGCAGACCCTGTACCGCACCGGCACCCAGTCGGAAATTCTCGATCATCTGGAAACCGCCGCCCGTAACGGCAAGGAAGTGACCGCCATTGTGGAATTGCGGGCGCGCTTCGACGAGGAGTCCAACATCGAGGGGGCCCGGCGCCTGCAGGAAGCCGGCGCCATCGTGGTGTACGGGGTGGTGGGCTACAAGACCCACGCCAAGATGCTGCTGGTGGTGCGCCGCGAAGGTGACGGCATCAAGCGCTATGTACACCTGGGCACCGGCAACTACCACACCAAGACCACCAAGCTGTACACCGACTACGGCCTGATGACCTGTGACAAGGCGGTGGGCCAGGACGTTCACAAGATCTTTCAGGAGCTCACTGGCATGGGCAAGGCCGCCCGCCTCAAGCAGCTCAAGCACTCGCCCTTCACCCTGCATCCGTCGCTGATCGAGTGGATTGAATTCGAGACCGAACAGGCCATGGCCGGCAAGCCAGCGCGCATTATCGCCAAGTTCAATTCACTCACTGAGGAGAAGATCATCCAGGCGCTGTACCGGGCCAGCCAGGCCGGGGTGGAGATTGATCTGATCGTGCGCGGCATCTGCTGCCTGAAACCGGGGGTGGCGGGGCTGTCGGAAAACATCCGGGTGCGGTCCGTCATCGGCCGCTTCCTGGAGCACACCCGCATCTACCACTTTCACCATGGCGGCGACGACCTGGTGTACTGCTCCAGCGCCGACTGGATGGACCGCAACCTGTTCAACCGGGTGGAGACCTGTTTCCCGGTGACCGACCCGGCCCTCAAGGCCCAGGTGATCGAACAGGGGCTGCACTTCTATCTGCGCGACAACCGCCGCGCCTGGCTGCTGCAACCGGATGGCAGCTACCTGCGCGCCCAACCAGAGGACGGAGAGGAACCCTTTGTGGCCCAGCAGGCGCTGCTGGAAACCCTGGGCGGGAATTGAATTGATAATTGAGAATGGATAATTGATAACGCGCGATGACGTTGTGTCGTGTTTGAAACGTGTAAGGCCGCGCCCAAGGACTGGGCGCGGCCTTACACGTTTAACGATGCAGGGGCCTGCCTCACGCGTTATCAATTCTCAATTATCAACTATCCATTAACTTCAACTCATAGCCTGCAGCACGAAAATAGTCCTGTTCCTGCTCCAGATCCGCCAGCGTCAGCGGGTGCTCTTCCAGCCAGCCGGCGGGGAATTGCAGGGTCAGGGTCGTGTCCTTCGCCTTGATGGTTATGGCAGGGGCCGGTTCGTCGCAGCGGGCATGGTGCAGACGGGCCGACAGTCGCAACACAAGACAGAGCCGCAACAGCGGTGTCTGCTCGTCCTCGGGCAGATCGCTCAGGGCCGACAGGGGAATCTTGCGCCGGTGGCCACGTACCAGCACCGCCACCGCCTGCTGTTCCTGGCGGGAAAACCCCGGCAGGTCGGAGTTGGTCACTAGGTAGGCACCATGCTTGTGGAACTGGCTGTGGGACACCGCCAGCCCCACCTCATGGAGCAAGGCGCCCCAGCGTAGCGTGTCGGCCAGCTCGTCGTTTTCCAGCCCCCAGTCCGCCGCCACCTGACGATACAGATTGCAGGCGGTTTCACAGACCCGCTCCGCCTGGCTGCGCTCCACATGGTTGCGGTTCATCAGCGCCTGAATGCTGCGCTCACGCACATCCTCGTGGGCGAAACGCCCCACCAGGTCGTACAGCAGACCTTCGCGCAGGGCACCGCTGGACACTTCCATCTGTTCGATGCCCAGTTGCTCGAAGATGCCGTAAAGGATCGCCAGGCCGGACGGGAAGATGGGCTTGCGGTCATCGCGCAACCCTTTCAGGTCCAGCTTGTCGGCATGGCCGGCCTTGACCACCTTCTTGCGGGCCTTCTTCAGCCCTTCCATGGTAACGCCGCTCTCTGACCAGCCATTGTCCACGCACACCTGGCTGATCGCCTTGATGGTGCCGGAGGCTCCCACCACCTGCTGCCAGCCCATGCGCCGGTAATTGGCATGGATCGACAGCACTTCCTGGCGGGCCGCGGTCACCGCCCGGTCGAAGGATTTTTCGGTGATCGCGCCCTCGCCGAAGAAACGCTGGGCGAAACTGACACAGCCCATGTGCAGGGATTCGGTCTCGGTGGATTCGAAACGCTCACCGATGATCAGCTCGGTGGAGCCGCCACCAATATCCACCACCAGCCGCTGGCCGGCATCGTCGGCCAGGGTATGGGCCACCCCCAGATAGATCAGCCGGGCCTCCTCGCGACCGGCCACGATTTCGATATCGTGACCGAGGATGGCTTCCGCCTGGCGGATAAAGTCCCGGGCATTACGGGCCTGACGCAGGGTGTTGGTGCCCACCACGCGCACACTGCCCCGGGGGATGCCGGCAATGCGCTGGGCAAAGCGTCCCAAGCAGTCCAGCGCCCGCTCCCGGGTCGGCGCATCCAGCCGATTATCCTTGTCCAGCCCCGCCCCCAATTGCACCTTTTCGGACAAACCATCAAGAATCTGTATTTCTCCGTGGGCCTGGCGGGCCACCACCATGTGAAAACTGTTGGACCCCAAATCAATGGCGGCCAGATGTTCGCCGTGCTCCATAGTGTCTCCTGTCGCAATGCCCCCCGATTCTACCCTCCATTGGTGTTGAAAAAGCTACAGCCGTGCCTTTTTGCGACAAATCGCCCATGCAACACGCCAAAGTCCACCGCCAAAGGGCGCCCCGCTTTCCGGCATCTGCCCAAAACGGCCTGCCAAATCATGGTGTTACCCGCCTATAGCTATCCCCTACGGGGATAATTGTTTCCTTCGCTTGAAATTCCACACCCTCAACCTGATATTATTCCCCAGCGAAGTGAGGGCCGTCCCGTCGGCCTGAAACCCCTTGTATCAGGAGAATTCAATGAGCGGCGAGATTATCAATGTGACCGACGCGGACTTCGAAGCCCAGGTCATCAACGCAGACGGCCCGGTGCTGGTGGACTACTGGGCACCCTGGTGTGGCCCCTGCAAAATGGTCGCGCCGATCCTCGAGCAACTGGCTGGCGAATACGGTGACAAGCTCACCATCGCCAAGATCAACATCGACGACAACCCGGAAACGCCCAAGAAATACGGCGTTCGCGGCATCCCGACCCTGAGCGTGTTCAAGAACGGCAACGTGGAAGCCACCAAGGTCGGCGCCCTGTCCAAGAGCCAACTGACCGCCTTCCTGGACAGCACGCTCTAAATCACAGGAAACACCCTGTAACACCCCCGCCGCCCGGCGGGGGTGTTTCGTTTCCATCCCCCTTGCATACGGGCTAGACAGCCCGCCCCTTGGGTGGTAGATTCCAGAACCAGCTTTAATTAAGCACCCCCTTTAGTTAGTCCTTCGGAACCTCTGGTTACCATTTTATTCCTGATGGCCCCCTTAGGCTTGCCGGGCCAGATTCCGAAATAACCGGATTATCAGAACAACTGCGGCACCGCAGGTGGTGCATCCTCTCAATTCATCCAAAACCAAACTTAGACGCCAATGAATCTTTCTGAACTGAAGCAGAAGCCGATTGGAGAACTTCTGGACATTGCCAAGGAACTCGGACTGGAGAACCTGGCAAGAACCCGCAAGCAGGACGTCATCTTTTCCATTCTCAAGCGCGCCGCCAAAAATGGCTCCGACATCTACGGCGATGGCGTGCTCGAAATCCTGCAGGACGGTTTCGGCTTTCTTCGTTCTGCCGAGGGCTCCTACCTGGCCGGCCCGGACGACATCTATGTATCGCCGAGCCAGATCCGCCGTTTCAACCTGCGTACCGGTGATACCATCGCCGGCAAGATCCGGCCCCCGAAGGATGGCGAGCGTTACTTCGCCATGCTCAAAGTCAACGAGATCAACTTCGACAAGCCGGAAAACGCCAAGAACAAAATCCTGTTTGAAAACCTGACACCGCTGTTCCCCACGGAACGTCTGGTGATGGAAATCGGCAACGGCTCCACTGAGGACATCACCGCCCGGGTGATTGATCTGGTGGCCCCCATCGGCAAAGGGCAACGCGGCCTGATCGTGGCCCCGCCCAAAGCCGGCAAGACCATGCTCCTCCAGAACATCGCCCACTCCGTCGCCCGCAATAACCCCGAATCCCACATGATCGTCCTGCTCATCGACGAGCGCCCGGAAGAAGTGACGGAAATGTCACGGACCGTGCGTGGCGAAGTGGTGGCCTCCACCTTCGACGAGCCGCCGGCCCGTCACGTGCAGGTAGCGGAAATGGTCATCGAGAAGGCCAAGCGTCTGGTGGAACACAAGCAGGACGTGATTATCCTGCTGGACTCCATCACCCGTCTGGCCCGCGCCTATAACACCGTGCAGCCCAGCTCCGGCAAGGTGCTCACCGGTGGTGTGGACGCCCACGCCCTGGAAAAGCCCAAGCGCTTCTTCGGCGCCGCCCGGAACATCGAGGAAGGCGGCAGCCTGACCATCCTCGCCACTGCCCTGGTGGAAACCGGCTCCAAGATGGACGAAGTGATCTTCGAGGAATTCAAGGGCACCGGTAACATGGAACTGCACCTGGACCGCAAGGTTTCTGAGAAGCGCGTGTTCCCGGCCATGAACATCAAGAAGTCCGGCACCCGCCGCGAAGAGCGCCTGGTGAGCGAGGACGAACTGCAGAAGATGTGGATCCTGCGCAAGGTCCTGCACCCCATGGACGAAATCGGTGCCATGGAGTTTCTCATCGACCGCATGAAGCAGACCAAGACCAATCTGGAATTCTTCGAGTCCATGAAAAGGAAATAGCGCAGGCACGCTACACGCTTGCTCGCAACACGCAAAACCCCGCTCAAGCGGGGTTTTGTTTTTTATACAAAGACCCATCCGCAGGATGCGTCGCTGTCGACGTGATGGATTGAGTTAAAAGTACAAAGTTGAAAGTTTAAAAGC
>JAKSCQ010000018.1 GCA_022360555.1 Pseudomonadales bacterium | reverse complement strand
GCTGCATCTCTAATCCCTCAAACTCAAGAGTTCAGTTGCTCTGCCAGACGGTTAAGTCGGCCACGCACACTGCCATCAATTACGGTATCGCCGGCTCGCACCAGCACGCCTCCAATCAGGGATTGGTCCACGGACGTGGTGACATTCACGTCCGTGCCAAGGCGTTTTTTCAGGGCCGCTACCAGCTTCTCGGTGGCAGCGTCATCCAGTTCGAATGCGGAGATCAGTTCCACATCGGTGAACTGCTGCTGTTCGGCCAGAAGCTCGTGGAACAGTTGCAGGATGATGGGCAAAAGCGGCAGGCGCTTGTTGTGCGCCAGCTGCGCAATAAAATTGCGGCCGTTTTCGTCCAGTTCATCACCACAGACTTCTGCAAAGGCAGAAACCTTGGTGGCGTCATCCAGCTCCGGCTGGTCAAGGTAGGCACGCATGGTGGCATCACCTGCCACTGCTGCTGCCAGGCCCAGCATCTTTTCCCACTTGTCCAGGGCGCCCTGTTCCTTTGCAAAAACAAAGGCGGCCTTGGCGTAGGGGCGTGCGATGGTGGTCAGTTCAGCCATGGGTTACCCGTAGTCTCAGAGTTCAGCCGCCAGCTGCTCAAGCATCTGCTTGTGCGCGTCCTGGTTTACTTCGCTGCCCAGTACCTTCTCGGCACCGCCCAGCGCCAGGGCTGCCACTTCTTTGCGCAGCTGCTCACGAGCCTGATTGACCTCCTGGTCAATCTCAGATTGTGCCTTGGCAATGAGGCGCTCGCCTTCGGCGCGCGCATCTTCCTTGGCTTCTTCGACAATCTGATTAGCCCGGCGATTGGCCTGATCGATAATTTCGGCCGCCTTCTCTTTTGCTTCTTTGAGATTGGCGGTCGCCTTTTCCTGCGCCAGCTCCAGATCACGCTCTGCCCGATCCGCGGCACTCAGGCCTTCGGCAATCTTCTGCTTACGCTCTTCCAGCGCCCGAGAAATCGGGGGCCAAACGAACTTCATGCAGAAGAACACAAACAGGGCAAACCAAATGGCCTGGCCAATTAGTGTCGCATTAATATTCATGCCAACACCTCAATCCGCGTTGCTTAGATTTCCCAAAATCGGGGCTTAAACAGTAAAGCGCGATTTACTGGAAAATCAGCAGGAACGCGATAGCGATACAGATAATCGGCACAGCATCCAGCAGACCGGCGATGATGAACATGCGGGTTTGCAGCATCGGAGCCAGTTCCGGCTGACGAGCTACAGATTCCAGAAAACGGCCGCCCATCATGCCGAAACCCAGACCTGCGCCGATGGCCGCCAGGCCAGCTACGATAGCAGCAGCAAGAAATTGAATGCCTTCCATCTTTACACTCCCGTTAAGTGCTTACGTTGGTTTAAAAAACCGGTTTGAAAATTTAGTGGTCTTCCACCGCCATGCTCAGATACACGATGGTGAGAACCATGAAGATAAATGCCTGCAGGGTGATAACCAGGATGTGGAATACCGCCCAGGGCCAGGCACCGATAAACTGCCAGGTGCCCATCATGGCGGCCAGCAGAATGAATACGAATTCGCCGGCGTACATGTTGCCGAACAGTCGCAGCCCCAGGGACACCGGCTTGGCCAGCAGACCGATGGTCTCCAGCAGCAGGTTGACCGGGATCAGCAGAACCTTGATAACCGGGTTGCTGGCTTCGAAGGGATGCAGCGCCAGGGTACCGATAAAGCCGCCCACACCTTTTGCCTTGATGGTGAAGAAGATCACCAGCAGCATCACGGAGAAAGACATGGACAGGGTAATGTTGGGGTCGGTGCTGGGCACGATCTTGAAGTAGGCTTCGTGCGCGGTCCAGCCGAAGAAGGTGGTCATCACCCAGGTAAAGGTCTGCGGGATGAAGTCCACGGGGATCAGGTCCATCAGGTTCATCAGGAAGACCCAGCAGAAGATCACCAGTGACAGCGGCGCCACCAGTTTGCTCTTGCCGTGGAAGGAGTCGCGAACCTGGGTGTCGATGAATTCGATGATGGATTCGATGAAGTTCATGAAGCCGGTGGGGACGCCGGCGGTCGCCTTGCGGGCCACCAGCCAGAACATCAGGCACATGATGATGCCGAGGCCGCCGGACCAAGCCAGGGAATCCACGTGGAAGGCGGCAAAGCCCATGTCTTTGGCTTCGGTGCCGTTACAGGCGAAGGTCCAGGTGGACTCTGTCAGCGTCTCCGCGTGACCGTGGCATTCACGGACATACCCTTCGGGCAGTTTGCCATAGGTCAGATTACCCAAGTGGTGCTTGATGTACTCGCCGGCGGAGTTCGCTGCCATGTCAAACCTCTGTAGAGAGCCAATACCCGTGGTATCAGTCGTCTTGCCCGTCGTCTTGCCCTGTTGCCCGGCCTTCCAGGCGTGCTACCTGGACCCACCCCACGATCTGAGCGATCAGGAAACCCAGCAACAGGACCATTGCGATTTTCATTTCCCGCGCCTCGGGCACCTTGGCGAAAGTGAGCCAGAACAGCAATAACATGATTGCGATCTTGCCCATCTCGGCCCGTACAGCCGCGGTAGCCATGCGCTTTGGCGCACGGTTGCCCGGGTGAAGCCATATCTGGAAGCCGCCCCAGGCGTAAGCGATCAGGCTGATAGTGCCTCCCCAGGCTGCCATCAGGCCGGCGAATGTACCGGCGAGTCCGGTTACCAGCAGTGCAAATGCCACCATGCTAGAGAGCTGGGCGCGCATTAAGCCCCAGAACAGGATTCTGTCGGGCTGGAAGTCGTTGCTGGTCACCGTGAGGCCTCTGGGCTGATGCAAGTTGATGCCGCACCAGGCGCAAGGTCTTGGGCACCCCTGATCGTTAGCGCGGCGAAGTATATGGAGTTGGCACGCTACTGGCAACCGTATAGCGTGGATTGTTGGTCAAAGTACGAGCGTTTTATAAACGCTGAAGGGGCGGGGCGTCGACAGGGGCAATTATGAACCGGATTCACACAAAAAGGTAAACATAAAAATTCTTTTGTTTACCTGCTTTGCATAGACAGCGTTTATGGTAAATCCGGGATTGCCCGACGCAACGCCGCCAACTGATCCGGGTCCCCGTGCACCGACAATACCGGCCAGACCGGACGGGCGGCCTGGTCCGCCTGCTCGATCCGTTCCAGCGCGAGCAGGCTACAGGCCAGATCGCCGGCCATCATGGCCAGGGAGGGCCAGACCGCAGGGTTGTCGGCCAGTGGCTGCAGCCCGGTGACCGCTTGTTGCAAATTATCGACCGCGTCCGCGTTTCTGCCCTGGCGGAGGGCAATGATCCCGGTGACCCAGGGGACGAACGCATAGCCCTGTTCGGGCAGGGTGGCGTCATCCAGGTCGAGAAGCAGGCAGTGGGCACGGGCGGGGGAGCCGTAGCGGGCTTCCATCAGGGCACAGTCCAGCGCCATGGCGGCATCGCCATCGGCCTGTTCCATGGACTGTCGGTAGTAAGTGAGCACCTGCTGTTGGTCGCGGGCCGCCAGAAACACCCGGCCCAGGTGCGCCGCGAACATGCCCGGCATCAGCAGGTCCATCACCGGCTGCCACACATCCAGCACCGCCCGGGCCTGCGCCATGTCCCCCTGGCGGGCCAGCAGGCAGGCCTGCTGCACGTCCAGTTCCATGGCCACGGATTCATCGTGAATCTTGCGCCGCAACCGGTGAATCCGGGCTTGCGCCTGAAGCCACTCCCCGCGGGCGATATCTGCCAGCAGGGCGTTGAAAGCCTGGGCATCACGAAACTTCCAGGCTCCCAGCGCCAGCATCCCCAGCGGTGCCGCCAGCACCAGCGCCATCCACAGCCAGTCGCCGTTCATTGCCATCCAGGCCCCCAGGCCAAGACAGCCCAGCCAGAGCCCCCAGGTCCGGCGGAAGAACATGGCGAAAAAGGCGCGCCAACCGAAATGCTGCTGGAAATACTGGTAGGTGCAGGCGTATTGCGTGTCGCTCAGGCCCTGGGTGTCCAGCGGCATGACGGCATTGAGTAGATGATTCTGCAGGTGGATGCCGGCCAATCCCCGGGCTTCGAGCAAGGCGATGGCCTCGGCGGCGCTGCCGGCATCCTGGATACCGCAGACCGGCCGGCCATCGGCTTTTGCCCGGTAAATAAAGCGTGCCATCTTGCCTTCCATGGTATGACTGCGGAGCGGTTTTTACTTGATATGGGCGAGGATGCCGTCCAGCTCGTCCAGGTTGTTATAGCTGATCACCAGCTTGCCCTTGCCGCCCTGCCCCTGCTGGATCTGCACCGGTGCGCCGAGGCGGTCCGACAGGTCGCCGACCAGAGCACGGACATCGGGGTCTTCCTTGGGCGGGGCCGGTTTGGCGGGCTTGGCCTTCTCGAAATCGCGCACCAGCTCTTCGGTCTGGCGCACGGACAGGCCCTTGGCGACTACGGTACGGGCCGCTTCCACCTGCTTGTTGCCGGTGAGCGCCAGCAGCGCGCGGGCATGGCCCATTTCCAGGTCGCCGTGTTCGAGCAGCTTCTTGACATCGGACTCCAGGCTCATCAGCCGCAACAGGTTGGTGACCATGGCGCGGGACTTGCCCACGGCATCCGCCACCTGCTGGTGGGTGAGGCCGAATTCTTCTTTCAGGCGACCCAGGGCCACCGCCTCTTCCATGGGGTTGAGGTTTTCGCGCTGGATGTTTTCGATCAGCGCCATGGCGATGGCGGCTTCGTCCGGGACTTCCCGGATTACCGCCGGGATGGTTTCCAGGCCAGCCATCTGGGCGGCGCGCCAGCGGCGTTCACCGGCGATGATCTCGAAACGCTTTTCCCCCAGCGGGCGCACCACGATGGGCTGCATGACGCCCTGGGCACGAATGGATTCGGCCAGTTCTTCCAGGGCATCCGGTGACATGTCCCGGCGTGGCTGGTAGCGGCCGCGCTCCATGTATTCCACCGGCAGGTGGCGCAGTTCGCCATCCTGCGGCGGGTGCACGATGGTGTCGTCGCTGTGTGACTGCACCTGGACTTCGTCCTGGTGACGTTGCTGGTAGGATTCGTTACTGCTGAGCAGCGCATCCAGCCCTTTGCTGAGACCACGCTTACGCTTTGCCGCCATGTTTGTTCCTTGTGAAGTGGGAGCGGTCGTTCGACCGCGATCTTCGCAACACGCCGGGAATCGCGGTCGAACGACCGCTCCCACGGAAAATTCTAGTCGCCTGCCACGCCATCATGAAGCGGCGGCAGGTTGGTTCTTGAGCGCCTGTTCACGGCGCAGGATTTCACCGGCCAAGGCCAGGTAGCTCACCGCCCCGCGGGATTTGGGGTCGTAGGTAATCACCGGCGCCCCGTGGCTGGGGGCTTCCGCCAGCCGTACATTGCGGGGAATGATGGTGCGATAGACCTTGTCACCGAAGTGGCTGATGAGCTGGTTGGACACGTCGTTGGACAGGCTGTTGCGCGGATCGTACATGGTGCGCAGCAGACCGCCGATGTGCAGCTTGGGATTGAGCACCGTGCGAATCTTTTCGATGGTGTTCATCAGGGCGGTGAGCCCTTCCAGCGCGTAGTACTCGCACTGGATCGGCACGATCACCGAGTCCGCCGCCGTCAGGGCATTGACGGTGAGCATGTTCAGCGAGGGCGGACAGTCCACCAGAATGTAGTCGTACTGCTCGCGGATGCGTGCCAGGGCATTGCGCAGGCGGAACTCGCGGGATTTCATCTCCAGCAACTGCACTTCGGCGGCGGTCAGGTCGGCGTTGGCGCTGATCAGGCTGAAGCCGCTGTCTTCCGGGGTCGCCGTCACGGCCTGCTCGATGGGCACGTCGTCACAGAGCACATCGTAGATGGTGTACTCGGTTTCGAACTTGTCCACACCGGAGCCGGTGGTCGCATTGCCCTGGGGGTCAATGTCCACCAGCAGCACTTTCTTGCGGGTAGCGGCCAGCGACGCCGCCAGGTTCACACTGCTGGTTGTCTTCCCCACGCCGCCTTTCTGGTTCGCTACGGCAAATACGGTGGTCACTGTGTTCTCCTTATTGAGACATTGCGGCTCCGCCACAACGGGCAGATCTGGCCGCTGCGGGGCCGGCCTGCTGGCATTCAGGGCTCACTGAACGGCATCGCTTGCAAGCAAGCTCCCACAATCCATTCTGCGCTGCCCGGGGCAGGATCAGGCCCTATTCACCACCACCAGGGTCCGCGGCTCATCCAGTCCCGGTACCGTCAGGGTGTGATGGTGCCCCTGCCACTGCGCAGGCAGCGTCGCCAGTTCCTCTTCCGTGCTGGCCGCCTTCATGGCCAGCAGACGGGTATTGTCCGTCATTATCGGCGCCATGAGCGCCAGCATGTCCGACAAGGAGGCAAAGGCTCGACAAATAATCTGTGATGGAACTTTACGGTACTGTTCCACGCGACCGTGTACAACCTCCACGTTGTCCAGGCCCAGTTCCCGCCGCGCCTGGCGCACAAAGCGGGTTTTCTTGCCGTTGGAATCGAGCAGGGTAAATGCCTGCCGGGGACGGGCCACCGCCAGGATGATGCCGGGGATACCGGCGCCGGTGCCCACATCCAGGGTGTCGGTGTCGTCCACCAAGGGCAGCACCGCCAGGGAATCGAGCAGGTGGCGGGTGACCATGTCCCCCGGCTCGCGGATGGCGGTGAGATTGTAGGCCTGGTTCCACTTGACCAGCAGGTCCTGGTATTCGAGCAGCAGACGCTGCTGGTCAGCGGTGAGGGACAGGCCCAGGGTGTCGATGCCCCGGGCCAGGGTGTCGGCGAGAGTCATGCTTGCTGGGCGGCCTTCTGCTGCTGATGCTGGTGCTTCTTCAGGTAGATCATCAGCAGGGAAATGGCCGCCGGGGTCACCCCCGGGATACGCCCGGCCTGACCCAGGGTTTGCGGGCGCACTTCACCCAGCTTCTGTTTTACCTCGTTGGACAGGCCCTTGACCTGCTCATAATCGAAGTCCGCCGGCAGGGCGGTGGTTTCCGCCGCGCGCAGTTTTTCGATCTCGTCGGTCTGGCGGTCGATATAGCCGGCGTACTTGGCCAGGATTTCCATCTGCTCGACCACATCCGCCGCCGGACGATCTTCCAGCGCCACGGCATCGGCCAGGCTGGCGTAGCTCAGCTCCGGGCGCTTGAGCAGGTCCATCAGGCTGTATTCCCGGGCCAGGGGCTTTTCGATCAGCGCGTTGACCGCCTCGGCCTGCGCCGATTTGGGCTGCACCCAGGTGCTTGTCAGGCGCTGCTCTTCCTTCGCCATGCCTTCCCGCTTGGCGTTGAAGGCCGCCCAGCGTTCGTCGTCCACCAGGCCCAGTTCGCGGCCTTTTTCGGTGAGGCGCAGGTCGGCATTGTCCTCGCGCAGCAGCAGGCGGTATTCCGCCCGGCTGGTGAACATGCGGTAGGGCTCCTGGGTGCCCATGGTGATCAGGTCGTCCACCAGCACGCCGATGTAGGCCTCGTCCCGGCGCGGGGTCCAGGCGTCTTGCTCCTGGCTCATCAATGCCGCGTTCAGGCCCGCCAGCAACCCCTGGGCGCCGGCCTCTTCGTAGCCGGTGGTGCCATTGATCTGACCGGCGAAGAACAGCCCGGGCATGTGCTTGGTTTCCAGGCTGTGCTTGAGATCCTGCGGGTTAAAGTAGTCGTACTCGATGGCATAGCCCGGCCGGGTGATATGGGCGTTCTCGAACCCACGGATGGAACGCACCGCTTCCATCTGCACATCGAACGGCAGGCTGGTGGAAATGCCGTTGGGGTACAGCTCGTGGGTGTCCAGGCCTTCCGGCTCCACGAAAATCTGGTGGCTGTCCTTGTCCGGGTAACGGCTGACCTTGTCCTCGATGGACGGGCAGTAGCGCGGCCCCACCCCGTCAATGACACCGGTGAACATGGGGCTGCGGTCGAAACCACCGCGGATGATGTCGTGGGTGCGGGCATTGGTATGGGTGATATAGCAGCACACCTGTTCGGGGTGCTCCTCCACCTTGCCCAGATAGCTCATGACCGGCAGCGGGGTATCACCCCACTGCTCCTGCATCACGGAGAAATCCACGGTCTTGCCGTCGATACGCGGCGGGGTGCCGGTTTTCAGGCGATCAACACGGAACGGCAGCTCGCGCAGGCGGCGGGCCAGGGCATTGGAGGGCTGATCGCCGGCGCGGCCACCCTGGTGGTTATCCATGCCGATATGGATGACGCCCCCCAGGAAGGTGCCGGTGCACAGCACCACGGCATCAGCGTGGAAGCTCAGGCCCATATTGGTCACGGCGCCCACACAGCGACCGTTTTCCACAATCAGGTCATCAACGGCCTGCTGGAACAGGGTCAGGTTGGGCTGGTTTTCCAGGACGTGGCGGATGGCGGCCTTGTAGCGGATGCGATCCGCCTGGGCGCGGGTGGCACGCACCGCCGGGCCCTTGCGGGCATTGAGCACGCGGAACTGGATGCCGCCTTTGTCCGTGGCGCGGGCCATGGCGCCGCCCAGGGCGTCGATCTCGCGCACCAGGTGGCTCTTGCCGATACCGCCGATGGCCGGGTTACAGCTCATCTGGCCCAGGGTTTCGATATTGTGGGTGAGCAGCAGGGTGGAGACGCCCATACGCGCGGACGCCAGTGCCGCCTCGGTACCGGCATGGCCGCCACCGATCACAATCACGCCAAATCGCCGGGAAAAATCCATCTCACACTCTCTTGCAGGGGTCTGCTGTTCAAAATATAGCCAGAAGGGCGCGCTAGTATAAAGGCAACGTCACACGCTGCAAGCACCCCGCACGCGATTTACCGTAGGAGTTCCTCTTGAGGGACGAACCCGAGCTTGGGCGAGGAGGCAGGCCATGCGGGAGCCCCGGGGTTGGTATTCCTGATCGCCCTGCCGGTCGATTTCCACGCTGACGCGTGGTTCGTCCCTCAAGAGGAACGCCTACAGCGACGCTGTAGATATCATGGGGCGCGGCTTCGTCTCACAGGCTAAAGATAAGGGCCTTTGTCATGTAGCGTGCAGCACGTTGCGTGTAAGCTAGTTTACTATAGAACCCTGATTCTCTTGGCATGGATTCGGCTTGGACTCTCTGAACCTGTTTCTTCTTATCGGCACCGGCCTGATGTTTTCCGGTTTGCTGCTGGGCTCGCTGAGTGCCCGGTTCGGGGTGCCGTCGCTGCTGATTTTCCTGGTGGTGGGGATGCTCGCCGGCGAGGACGGTATCGGCGGCATCGAATTCGATGACTTTTCCACTGCCTATGTGATCGGCAATATCGCCCTGGCGGTGATCCTGCTGGATGGCGGCCTGCGCACCCGGCTAAGCACCTTTAAGCTGGGCCTGAAGCCGGCGCTGAGCCTGGCCACCTTCGGCGTAGCCATTTCCGCGGGCCTGGTGGGGGCCTTTGCCACCTGGATGATGGGCGTGGACTGGCGGGTGGGGCTGCTGCTGGGGGGCATTATCGGCTCCACCGACGCGGCGGCGGTATTCAGCGTCATCAAGGGCGCCGGGGTGACCATCAACGAGCGGGTGGCCAGCACCCTGGAGATCGAATCCGGGCTCAACGATCCCATGGCCATCTTCATCACCCTGATGCTGGTGGGCCTGCTGGTGGACCCGCAGGCCGACTGGGGCTTCGGCATGCTGCAGACCCTGCTCCAGCAGTTCGGCCTGGGGGCCCTGCTCGGCCTGTTGCTGGGCGCGGTGATCAGCGAGCTGTTACTGCGGGTGCGCAGTAATGAAGGGCTGCACGCCCTGCTGCTGTGCAGCGGCGGCGCCATGGTGTTCGCCATTACCAACCTGGCCGGTGGTTCGGGCTTTCTGGCCATTTATCTGCTCGGCCTGGTGGCCGGCAACCGTCGCGGCGGCACCGGCGACAACGTGCTCAAATCCATGGATTCCATGGCCTGGCTGGCCCAGTCGGGCATGTTCCTGATTCTCGGTCTGCTGGTAACGCCCTCCCGACTCACCGACAACCTGCCCTGGGCCCTGGCGGTGGCGGCCTTTCTGATGCTGCTGGCGCGCCCGGTCTCCGTGTGGGTCAGCCTGTTGCCGTTCCGTTTCACCTGGCGGGAGCAGACCTTTATTGCCTGGACCGGGCTGCGCGGCGCCGTGCCCATTGTGCTGGCGGTGTTCCCGCTGCTGGCCGGGGTGGAGCAGACCTACCTGCTGTTCGATATCACCCTGGTGGTGGTACTGATCTCCCTGCTTGGCCAGGGCGCCAGCCTGCGCTTCATGGCCCGCCGGCTGAAAGTCTCGGTGCCGCCTACCACGGAACCCAAACAGACCGTGCCGCTGGCCGCACCGAGAGACCGCTACCTGATGCAATTCGAGGTGGAGGACGGGGCCAAGGCCGTGGGCAAGGCACTGGGGGAGCTGGCCGAGGCAGAACGCACCCCATTGATCCTGTATCGCAACCAGCAGGTGCTGAGCCTCAACGACGATCCGGTGATCGAGGCCCATGACCTGATTGCCTGGCTGGCCCCCCTGTCGCACAAGTCCGCCCTGTCCGACCTGTGCCACAAGCTCAGCCATGACGAGAAGCGCTATTACGGTGACTTCACCGTGCTGGGCCAGACGCCGGTGGCACAACTGGTGGCCGTATACGGCGTAGAGGCCCCCCCACCCCTGTGGCAGGGCCTGACCGTGGCCGAGCTGTTTACCAAACAGGTGGGGAAGCAGGCAGTGGTCGGTGATACGGTACGTATCAGTGGCCTGCGGTTGCGGGCGCGGTCGGTGGAAGATGGCGTGGTGATCATGGCCGGACTGAAACTGCCGGGGTAAAGAGTTGCAAGTTACAAGTTGAAAGTTTCAAAGCGCGAGCCAGGATATACCCGACTCATAGCATCGTGCCCGCGCCCCTGCGTTTCATCGCGGGCACCGCACAACAGAACGCTTCAACCTGTATCGCGTTGCAACTTGGGACTTGAAACTTGCAACTGAAACAAGGATGGAACATGGCCCGTTTTGAAAATCATCGCATTCTGATCACCGGCGCCGGTGCCGGTATTGGTGCCCTGATGGCAGAGGAATTTGCGGCGCGGGGGGCCGAGGTGATCGTTACCGCCCGTCGTATCAGTGCGGCCCGGGAAGTGGCGGACCGCATCAAGGATGCCGGTGGCCGGGCCCATCCCTATGTCCTGGACGTGAGCAAGATGGCCTCGATTGCCAAATTCCGCGACCGGCTGCATGACGAGGTCGGTCCCATTACCAGCCTGATCAACAACGCCGGGGTGGTATTCGGCGGCGAGTTCGAACAGGTCGAGCTGGACCAGCACCTCAATACCTTCCGGGTGAACAGCGAAGGCCTGATGGCCACCACCCACGCCTTTCTGGACGACTTGATCCAGGCGAAAGAGGCCTACCTGGTCAACATTGCCAGCGCCTCCGCCTTTATCGGCCTGCCCTACGGCAGCACCTATGCGGCCAGCAAGTGGGCGGTGGTGGGCTTTTCCGAATCCCTGCGGCTGGAACTGGCGGTCCGCAAGATCCGCCATGTGCATGTCACCAGCGTCTGCCCCAGCTACATTTCCACCGGCATGTTCGACGGCGTGAAGACCCCGCTGTTTTCTCCCATGCTGACCCCCAAAAAGGTGGTGAAAAGCATCATCCGCGGCATGCAAAAGAAGGACGCTTTCGTGATCGAGCCGCCCATGGCCAAATCCGTGGAGCTGATGAAGGCCATCCTGCCGCAGGGCATCTGGGACGAAGTGGCCCGTCGCACCGGCGTGTCTACCTCCATGTATAGCTGGAAGGGGAAGAACTAGGGAACAACCTAACAACAAAGCGACCGTAGGAGTTCCCTTCCAGGGGACGAACCGCACGCAGTGCGGAATCGACCAGAGGGTATGGGTTTCTGGAACGACTTTCTGAGAGCTGGGCGAGGGCCTCCACCGCTTTTCTCGCTGTCGCTCGGTTCGTCCCCTGGAAGGGAACTCCTACGGTTGCTTCGTAGAAATCGCCTCCTTTTGCTGGTGGCTGTCAGGTTTACGCCCATTCACCCTAACGCCGGCCCGCGCCCGCCTTGGCAGTCAATGCCTTTGCCCTTGAATTGACCAACAATGCCCGCCCTGTTGCGCTGTCCGTTTCTGACAGTTGAATCGATTTTTGCCTGACGAGGGTATTGCCATGCCGACTTACAAGGCCCCCGTGCGCGATATGCGCTTTTTGATGAACGAAGTGTTCGACTTCGAAGGTCACTACAAGACTATCCCGGAAGGTGAGGAAGCCACCCCGGATATGGTGGAAGCCATTATTGGTGAACTGGCCAAGCTGTGTGAAAACACCCTGGCGCCGCTCTACCAGACCGGTGATGAGGAAGGCTGCAAGCTCGAAGATGGCGTTGTCACCACCCCCAAAGGCTTCAAGGAAGCCTATGACGAGTTCGTGGCCGGCGGCTGGCAGGGTCTCAGCCACCCGGTGGAATTCGGCGGCCAGGGCCTGCCGGCATCCCTGGGCCTGATCAAGTCTGAGATGATGGCCACCGCCAACTGGTCCTTCACCATGTACCCGGGCCTGTCCATGGGTGCCATGAACACCATCCAGATGCACGGCAGCGACCAACAGCTCCAGGACTACCTGGTGCCGCTGACCGAAGGGCGCTGGGGCGGCACCATGTGTCTCACCGAGCCGCAGTGCGGCACCGACCTGGGCCAGGTGAAAACCAAAGCCGAGCCCCAGGAAGACGGCTCCTACAAGATCTCCGGCACCAAGATCTTCATCTCCTCCGGTGAGCACGACCTGACCGAAAACATTGTCCACATCGTGCTGGCCCGCCTGCCCGATGCCCCCAAAGGCACCAAGGGCATTTCCCTGTTCATCGTGCCCAAGTACCTGCCGGGCAAGATCGGTGAAGATAACGGCGTAAGCTGTGGTTCCCTGGAAAAGAAAATGGGTATCAAGGCCTCCGCCACCTGTGTGATGAACTTCGACGAGGCCACCGGCTTTTTGATCGGCCCGGAAAACAAGGGCCTGGAGTGCATGTTCACCTTCATGAACACCGCCCGTATCGGTACCTCAATCCAGGGCCTAGCCCACGCCGAGCTGTCCTATCAGGGAGCTCTGGCCTATGCCAAGGAGCGTAAATCCATGCGCGCCCTGTCTGGCAAGAAAGAACCGGATGCCATCGCCGACAGCCTGATCCACCACGGTGACGTGCGCCGTATGCTGCTCAAGCAGAAGGCCGTCGCCGAAGGGGGGCGCGCCATGATCTACTTTGCCGCCCAGTACGCGGACAAGATGATCAGCGCCGCCCAGGCCGACAACGACGAGGAATACAAGAAGTGGGATGACGAGCTGGGCTTTTTGACCCCGATCCTGAAAGGCTTCCTCACCGAGAAAGGTCTGGAAGTGGCCAACGATGGCATGCAGGTATTCGGTGGCCACGGCTACATTAAAGAGCACGGCATGGAACAGATTGTCCGTGACGCACGCATCTCCACCCTGTACGAAGGCACCACCGGCATCCAGGCGCTGGACCTGCTGGGTCGTAAAGTGCTGCTGCTCACCAAGGGCAAGTGTGTGCGTGACTTCAGCAAGAAGCTGGTGGATTTCGGCACCAAGAACCTGCGTGATCCCAAGCTGCGTCCCTACGCTTGGAAGCTGCTGAAGATCGCCGCCGAGTGGAACTACCTGACCACCCGCATCATGCTGATCGCGGCCAAGGATCGGGATGTGGTATCCACTGCCAGCTATGACTTCCTGATGTACAGCGGCTACGCCATGATGGCCTACTTCTGGGCCTTGCAGGCAGGCGTTGCCAAGGACAAGCTGGAAAACGGCGGCAACGAACCGGCGGAGTTCTACAAGGCCAAGCTGGCCACCGCCGAGTTCTACTTCGAGCGCATGCTGCCCAGCGCCAAGGCCCACGCCGAAGCCGCGCTGAAGCCCACCAAGAGCACCATGCAGCTCAAGCCGGAGCACTTCTCGTTCGATTACGAGTAAGCGACTCCGAAAACGAAGAAGGGCGGCCAACTGGCCGCCCTTCTTCGTTTTCACCTTCCCCTCTCGCCAACCCCACCCTTATCCCCCATTTAGGGGATGCCTGAGTGAATCCGTTTGCGCACAATACGCCCATCAACGGGGAAATCGGGAACGAAAATGCCATCACTCAATCTCTTTGCGGGGGCCGTCATGCTGTTTGCCCTGACCGCCTGTGCCTCTTCCGGCGTACATAACAGTGCAATCATGCAACAGCTTTATGCGGTAGAAACGGATCCGATAAGTCAGTGGCCCGCACAACAGCAGCGGGATATTTCTGCCCTCAAACAGGACTTCATTACCCGCTATCAACGGGACTACCCTCAGGCTGAAGTCTATGCGGCTTTTCTGCAACTTTCCGAATGTCCGCTCGACCAGGCGCGTGCGCTACAAATCGCCGGCATTTCACCGGATATGGTGAACCCTCCTTCAAAAACGGAACAGCTGATCAATAACAGCACGGTCACCTACGAGCGCATCCGCATTCGTAGCACAGCTGAAGGGTGCCGCTCACTCGAAAACACAGATCTCCACATCGTTCCCAATATGGTCGCCAACATCAAACGGCTTCCCGACGATACCGACTACCCCGTGTATATCGATGCCGCCTACCTGCTGGACCTGAAAAACCAGATCAAGACTAACGGAAACTGGCAAGAGGTGGATTACGGCCTGAAGCGCATTTCACTGAAACGCTACCGCGATGCCTCCGGCATTCCGGATTTCCCCTACGCAGAAGCCCTGTGGCAGCAAACCGAGACCCTGCGTCAGGGCGACACCGATGTGTCCATGTTCAAGGAACAGCCCATGTATCTGGTGACTTACTTTGCCCCCTCTTCAGACCGCTATATGGACGTCACCCTTTTTCGGCAGACCCTGCTTAACAAGACCGGTAACAACATCACTTTTCGCTGGAAAGAAGGCGATGACATCCTGACTCGCACCTGGACAAACAAAGGCACCGTCCTGTCACAAAAGAATGGCAAGCAACACGGTATTTATTCCATGCCCATCGCCAATCAACCAGAGAAAATTTATTGCAATGATGAAGGCGAGCACGTGGATTATTTTCGACGGGAAGGCAAGTATGACTGTGTTGCCGTCAGCAAAAGTGAATATGGTCAGGATGGGGTTTTGGTGAATCCTAATGTGGCCCTCCGCGAACAACTAGCCGCCCTGCAAAGCAACCACCCTGAACCGGAACCCGAGCCAGCGCCGGCCGCGACCATGGCCGCTTCCGCTGACCAACCGGATACCGCGACAGATCTGATAACCAATACCGCGACGGAATGTTCCAAGGCGTATGCAGCCCGCAAGGCCTGCGAAAAGATCCCTGGCGACCCCTTTGGCATGGCCATGAAATTGTGTCTGAGTACGGCCAAGAAAAAATTTGGTGGTCTGGATTGTCCGATTGATTTCTGAATCAATCGAATTGGTAAACCTCTGAATAGCGCGTATCCATGGCGTTATTCAGAGGCTCCAACCGCCAGCCTTCGCGACTCTCCATTGCCTTGTAATCAACCGCCCCCCTTCCTTGGAAAAACTGTACTTTCAGTTCTTCCCTTTTGATTTTTTCCCGCTTTCACTTTGCACCCAATTACTCTTCCACGACGTAGCATAGAAATACCTGGCCGTTTTAAAAAAACAGGCACAAAAAAAGCGGCCCCCTTTCGGGGGCCGCTTCTTCAAGACTTACCTTGAACAGATCGGAACTTAGTTGTTCTCGAACTGGTTCATGGTGTTGTCTTTACCGCCGGCTTTCAGCGCAGCTTCACCAGAGAAGTACTCTTTGTGGTCATCACCGATGTTGGAACCGGCCATGTCCTGGTGCTTCACGGTAGCGATGTTGCGACGGATTTCCTGACGCTGAACACCTTTGGCGTAGGCCAGCATGCCTTCTTCGCCGAAGTAGCCTTCTACCAGCTGGTCGGTGGACAGAGCAGCGGTGTGATAGGTCGGCAGGGTGATCAGGTGGTGGAATACACCGGCTTCGCGAGACGCCTTGGCCTGGAACTCTTTGGCCCACTGATCCGCTTCTTCAGCCAGTTCGCTGTCGTCGTACTTGGCGCTCATCAGAGAGTCGCGATCGTAGGCGGACAGGTCCTTGCCTTCCTTCTCCCAGGCATCGAATACCTGCTGACGGAAGTTCAGGGTCCAGT
The DNA here is from genome assembly GCA_022360555.1 of Pseudomonadales bacterium. GTDB lineage: Bacteria > Pseudomonadota > Gammaproteobacteria > Pseudomonadales > Alcanivoracaceae > Alcanivorax. The sequence continues at coordinate 4,264 of JAKSCQ010000018.1, read as the reverse complement.
TGAAGGACGGGCTGTTGTTGTAAACCAGCTTGGCGTTCGGCTCTTGTTCCTTGATGCGATCTACCATCAGCTTGATGTGCTCGACATTCGGGGTCGGAGTCTCGATCCACAGCAGGTCAGCGCCGTTCTGCAGGCTGGTCACACAGTCCAGAACCACACGGTCGATGTTGGTGTCACGACGGAACTGGAACAGGCCGGAAGCCAGACGGGTCGGCTTGAGCAGCTTGCCGTTGGACTTGATCACAACGTCGCCGTTGTTGATTTCGTCAGCGGAGTTGATGTACTCACCTTCCAGGAAGGAGTTGTACTGGTCACCCAGGTCGCCCGGCTCGTTGGTTACGGCGATCTGCTTGGTCAGGCCGGCACCTTCAGAGTCGGTACGGGCAACGATCACACCATCGTCAACGCCCAGCTCGAGGAAGGCGTAACGTACAGCGTTGATCTTGGCCAGGAAGTCGGCGTGGGGAACGGTCACTTTACCGTCCTGGTGGCCACACTGCTTCTCGTCGGAAACCTGGTTCTCGATCTGGATACAGCACGCACCCGCTTCGATCATCTGCTTGGCCATCAGGTAGGTGGCTTCCGGGTTACCGAAGCCAGCGTCGATGTCGGCAATGATCGGCACAACGTGGGTTTCGAAGTTGTCGATCTTTTCGATGATTTCTTTCTGCTTGGCTTCGTCGCCAGCTTCCTTGGCATCGTCCAGGGCACGGAACAGGTGGTTCAGTTCCCAGGCGTCAGCCTGCTTCAGGAAGGTGTACAGTTCGCGGATCAGGTCAGCGACAGCAGTCTTCTCGTGCATGGACTGGTCGGGCAGCGGACCGAACTCGGAACGCAGGGCAGCAACCATCCAGCCGGACAGGTAGAGGTACTTGCGCTTGGTGCCGCCGAAGTACTTCTTGATGGAGATCATCTTCTGCTGGCCAATGAAGCCGTGCCAGCAACCCAGGGACTGGGTGTATTTGCTGTTGTCAGCATCGTAGGCCGCCATGTCTTCACGCATGATCTTGGCGTTGTACTTGGCGATGTCCAGATGCGTCTTGAAACGGTTTTGCAGACGCATGCGGACCGCAGATTCCGGATTGATGTCTTTCCAGGTGCTGTTGGCACCAATCACGGAGCTCAGTGCTTCGATGTCTTTGGTGTATGACATGGTGAACCTCTGATTAACAAATTGGTTTATCGATACCGGGAGGGGCAACCCTGCTCATGCCAGACACATGCCGGTCTACCGATGCGGCGCATTCTAGTGCCAGTGAGCCCATAAACATAATCAATATGGTCTATATTCGGTATTCACCACCTGAATGCAAAAAATGGCTGGCCGGTCACCTCAGTATTTGTCATTAGCCGGTTTGCAAGGCCCTGCCATTACTCACTGTCACAGCCATCAGCATTTACCCAAACGCCCAGGCATTTACACCTTGCACACAGTGACCCGATTACCGCTTTGCTACTATGATCATTCCTGCACAGCTGGCATGGAGAGAGCATTACCGTTTTCGGTAGCCGCTGTGTTCAGGGAGATAAAAATGACGAAGGGGAATCTATGAAAGCGCTTAGCCCGGTGGATCAGTTGTTTCTGTGGCTGGAAAAACGGCAACAGCCCATGCACGTTGCCGGCCTGCAACTGTTTTCCTTTCCGGAGGATGCCGGCCCGAAGTATGTCAGTGAGCTGGCTCAACAGATGCGTGACTACTGCTGCCCGGTGGCCCCGTTCAACCAGCGGCTGACCCGGCGGCTGGGCCAGTATTACTGGACCGAGGACAAGCATTTCGACATTGATCACCATTTCCGCCACGAAGCGCTGCCCAAACCCGGCCGTATCCGCGAGCTGCTGTCGCTGGTCTCCGCCGAGCACTCCAACCTGCTGGACCGGGAACGGCCGATGTGGGAAGCCCACCTGATCGAGGGCATTCGCGGTCGCCAGTTTGCGCTTTACACCAAGGTGCACCATTCCATGATGGACGGCATTTCCGCCATGCGCATGGGCATGCGAGCCCTGTCCTCCGACCCGGAGGAGCGCGAATTGCCGCCGGTGTGGGCCTATCAGCCCAAAAAGCGCAATCGCTCGCTGCCCAGCAATCCGGTGGACATGGCCTCCAGCCTGGCGCGCCTGGGTGCCGGCATCAGCAAACAGGCCGCCACCGTGCCGGGGCTAGCCCGCGAAATCTACAAGGTCAGCCAAAAGGCCAAGAAGGACGAAAACTACGTGTCCATCTTTCAGGCCCCGGACACCATGCTCAACCAGACCATCACCGGCTCCCGGCGTTTTGCGGCGCAAAGCTATTCCCTGGCACGGCTGAAGGTTATCGCCAAGGCCTTCAACTGCACCATCAATACCGTGGTGCTGGCCATGTGCGGCCATGCGTTGCGTGAATACATGATCAGCCAGAATGCCCTGCCCGACGAGCCGCTGATTGCCATGGTGCCCATGAGCCTGCGTCAGGATGACAGCGCCGGTGGCAACCAGATCGGCATGATCCTGGCCAACCTGGGCACCCATATCTGCGACCCGGCCAACCGGCTGCGGGTGGTGAACGATTCCGTACAGGAAGCCAAACAGCGTTTTTCCCAGATGAGCCCGGAGGAAATCCTCAACTTCACCGCCCTGACCATGGCCCCCACCGGCCTCAACCTGCTCACCGGGCTGGCGCCCAACTGGCGGGCCTTTAATGTGGTGATCTCCAATGTGCCCGGCCCGAAGGAACCCCTGTACTGGAACGGCGCCAAACTCAAGGGCATGTATCCGGTGTCCATCGTGCTGGACCGCATTGCCCTCAACATCACCCTGACCAGTTACCAGGACCAACTGGAATTCGGCCTCATCGCCTGCCGCCGTACCCTGCCTTCCATGCAGCGGTTGCTGGATTATCTGGAGCAGTCCATTCGTGAGCTGGAGATTGCGGCGGGGATTAAATAGAGTTGAAAGTTGCAAGTTAAAAGTTTCAACGCGGGAGACACATTACCAGCCAGAAAAGGCTTACTCCGCGACAGAACTCCAGTGGTTCGCGGGCACGGCCAGTCAGAACATGACGGCCATGCCCGCGCCTTGTAACTTGAAACTTTCAACTTGAAACTCTCCTGCCCATGCCAACCGAACTGAACCGCATCCTTCGCGGCGAGCTGCCCTGCTGGGAAATTCGTCACCGCAACCAGACCCTGGTCATCGCCGAACAGGGAGCCCAGGTACTGGAATACCAGCATGACGGTGAGCCGCCGGTGATCTGGTTGAGCGAGCAGGCGGCATACCACAGCGGGCAAGCCGTGCGTGGCGGGGTGCCGGTATGCTGGCCCTGGTTCGGCGCGCTGGAGCGCAACCCGGAGGCCGTGCGTCAGCCGTATTCCCTGCGCAAGCCACCGGCCCACGGCCTGGTACGCAACCGCCCCTGGGAGCTGCTCAGCCAGCAACTCGACCCTGACACGGCAACCCTGGTCTTCCGGTTGGCCGGTCCCCGCCACGACGACCTGCCCGCCGTGACCCCGACACTGACTGTCACCCTCGACACAGCCCTGACCCTGTCGCTGACCAATCACAATCACGGCCATGAACCGGTCACCCTCAGCCAGGCTCTGCACAGTTACTTTGCCGTGGCCGACAGCCGTCAGGTGCGCATTCAGGGGCTGGATGCCTGCCCCTATGTGGATGCCCTGGATGACTGGCGGCGTCACCAACAGCATGGCGCCCTGTCCCTGCAGGCGGAAACCGACCGGCTGTATCTGGCGCTGCCCAACCTGCTGCATATTGATGATCCGTTGTGGCAACGACGCATCAGCCTGGCCGTTTCCGGCAGCCGTTCCGCCGTGATCTGGAACCCCTGGACCACCAAGAGCGACTCGCTCAGCCAGTTCGCCGGGGATGCCTGGCAGCGCATGCTGTGCATCGAGACCGCCCGGGTGCTGGACGATGTGCTGACCCTGGCGCCGGGCCAGCGTCATGAGATGGCCGTGCGGTTTATGACAAGCGCGTTATAACTGCAGGAAATGCGGCGATAAAAATAGGTGGTGCTGGCTGAAAAAGGGGAGTACAGTCGGAAGTGGCTGCGAATTATGGCCGAGGATTGTTTTGGTAGTTGTCTTCCCTGCGTGAAGCTGAAGTTGTCTCCGAACACCCCCCATCATGGTTTGCAAGCAACACTTAAGTTTAGTTTTTGAGGTATAGATTCACATGGCTACTGGTACTGTGAAGTGGTTCAACGAGTCCAAGGGTTTTGGTTTCATCTCCCAGGACGATGGTGGTGCGGACGTATTCGTTCATTTCAGT
>JAKSCQ010000019.1 GCA_022360555.1 Pseudomonadales bacterium | reverse complement strand
GTGTTTTGCCTCTGGAAATTTTATTGGCTTCAAATCCTGCCGCGGCAGCTGATCTGGCAGGGCCTAATCGTAAAAATGCACCTGAATATATATGGTTGCTTGTTAAAAAGTTTCACAAGCAAACTCGTGTTCCTATTGGAGAGGTTGTCCCGCAGACAGATCTTGAACAGCTTTGCGAAAACAGACAAAAACGAATTAATGGCCAGCCTCAATATGTATATACTTTGCGGGCACAGGTTGCGCTAATGGAAATGCTGGTGCGTTTGATCAATTGTCCGATTATTGCCGGCGGCACTGCATATGCAGAAAATGATCGCCCGCTTGATGATAGTGAAATTTGGTGCATGCGAAATGATGTACTTGTTTTCCGTAAAAATGGATTGCAGGAAAAAAGTTATTCCAAGCAGCATTTGGTACCTTTTAGTGAGGAAGTTCCTCTAAAATATGGTGTTACACCGGCTTATGAACTCTTACGAAGTGTTGTTCCTGAAAGTATGCCTCAGCTTCAGCCAGGTCGGGATTCTTATAGAATTTTGCTCGACAGCCGCGATGGAGCAAAACAATACGAACTTATAACACCAATCTGTTTTGAAGGTACAATTCCGCAGGTTTGCCGAAAAATGGTTGCAGATGGGCCAAAAAAAAATCTTATCATGGTAAATATTTCCAATGATGGATGGTTTACGCACCTAAAAGGCATTGGAGGTTTTTTCTCTTCATCTGCACTTACAAGAGGTAAAATTTCTGATTACACTGGCACAACAGAACAGTCTCAACATCTTTCTCATTCAGTGTTTAGGGCAATTGAAACGCGTGTTCCCGTTGTTCGTGCCGTTAACACCGGAATAAGTGCAGATATCAGCTCAAATGGAAAAATTGAAACTGTATTGGAGACAGTTGACGATTCGGGCCGAAAAGATACAATGGTCGCAGGCGTATTAAAAGTCTCGACTAAAACTGACAGACGCAGTACAATATATGCCGCTGTAGGAGATTTATTCGCAATTGCGGTTTCTGTTGCAGCCTGTGGCATAATTATTCTGCTCGTTTTTCGGCGAGAAAAAGAATCTGAAAACCT
>JAKSCQ010000074.1 GCA_022360555.1 Pseudomonadales bacterium | reverse complement strand
TGTTTGGCGAGCATGCGGGCACGGGCACGGGCGTAGTCGTTCAGCCCCCACCATTCGTGGATAACGATCACGCCTGCGGAGGGATTTTTCTGTTTGTCGTTCAGGTACATCACCCCGGTACCCAGATTGTCGGGGAGAGTGATTTGCGTTTCGATGATGTCCGCCTGCACGGTTTGCCCCAAGACCAATAGCACGAACCACAGCCCTAGCCGTTTCATTGCCTGTCCTCTTTCAAGATTAACAAAGTGGTTGAATCAGTTTTCCTGCCATACCCAGCGCAGGGGTTCGCCAAAATCATCGTAGACCAGCTTGCGACGTGGCCGGGGGGCCAGACGCTGGCGTTTTGGCTTGTGTTTTCGCGCTTCCTTGCGTGAATCAATGGTGGCTGCAACCTGGGTCAGGTCGGTGCGACGAGGCTCTTTGGGGCCGTTGAACAGCACCGTCTGGTGGCCCTTGCCGCTGATGGGGTCGGCACCACTGACGCCGGAGGCGACCTCCTGAATGGATCCACCTTCTGCCAGGAATCGTTGCATATCGCGTTCCAGGCGATGACGCTGTATTTCCTTGCTATTACGAACCTTCACGGGACTGATCCCAGGTTGTGAGTGGAATTATCCACCATATCAGGGTCCGCCGCAGGCGGCTACTGGCCCTCGGGTGGTTTGCCGAGTGCCTGGCGAATGGCGGTTTCCAGCTCTCCTCCGCGGGGTTGGGCAGAGGAGGGGAAGTGTGTGATGACGTCACCGTTGGCAGAAACCAGATACTTGTTGAAGTTCCAGCCCGGCGCTTGCGTGGCGGCATTAAGTACCTGGAACACGGCGTTGGCCTGATCACCTTTCACCGAGCTGGTGGCGGCCATGGGGAAGGTGACCCCGTAGTTGATATAGCAAATGTCGGCGACGGCGGATTCGCTGCCCAGCTCCTGGTTAAAGTCGTTGGACGGAAAGCCGACGATCACCAGGCCATCTTCCTTGTAGGCCTTGTACAGGGCTTCCAGCCCTTTGAATTGCCCGGTGTAGCCACATTGGCTGGCGGTATTGACGACCAGTGTGGTGCGGTTGCGGGTCATTTCGCACAGATCAAGCTGCTTGTCCGAGTGCAGCTTGCGCACCGTGACATCCAGTGCCGCGGCGCAGCTTTGCTCCGCGTGGCTGGCGGGGCTGAGCAGAAACAGACTGAACAGGGCAGGGATCCATCGCATCATCATTGATCGTCTCCATTCGGGATGCACTGAGCTTCGCGGAATTCCAGTAAAGATAGCGCGAAGAGTTTCACATTATCGTGGCTTCAGGGCTTCGCCGTCGAAGTGGACGTCTTTGAGGCTATGGCGCATGAAGGTGCGAATGTTGGCATGGTCGTCGCCTTCCGGGTTGCTCAGCACATGGTCGCGGAAGAAATGCCCAAAGCAGGCCAGGGTCTGCTCGTCGTTCAGGTTGTGCAGCTTGGCGAACGCGAAGATCTTGCAGGAGCCCTCATTGGTCCCTGCTTCATTGATCACCATGTCGTCACCGCGGCCATTGGTGAAGCGGGTCGGGGTGTAGTCATAGTGCTCGTCAATGGCGGCCTGGACCTGCTCAAATGCCACCACTTCAGGCATCAGGTTCAGGGCAAACAGCAGGGTTTCGACGGAATTGCTCATGGGGAATCCTGTTCCGGTTCAAAGCGCAGAAGGGTAGCGCTATCCCCGGAACAGGGGAAGGCCGGCGGTCCCTTATTGGGCGGCGGCAGGGGCAGCAGGCAGGTTGCGGGCGCCCAGCGGATTACAGTTTTTCAGTACCACCCGGCCCTGCAGCATGTTGCCGCGGGAATACTCGCGGAAGATGCACTCATTGGTTGCCGGGTTGTAGTCCTCGATCCACAGGTTGTCATCCTTCCAGGTGGCATTCAGGTGGTAATGCTCCTCGGGGATGGTAATGCTCATGGTGCCGCCAAAGCGTTTCACGAACACCTGCTGCAGCCAGAAGTAGTAGGTCAGGGTGGCCACCAGCCAGATCAGTACCGCAATGATCAGCGCGGGTTTCCACTTGCCCATACGTACGCCGATACCGAACAGTGCACCGATCACCAGAACGGCAACCAGGAACCAGTAGAGATACGTAACCATTATTCATCCTTGTTGTCTGAAACGTCTCTGGCATCATAGCAGCCAGCAAGGCGTAGAGTGTAAAAGCATGAAACAGTGGTGGGTGTATATGCTGCGGTGTGCGGACCAGTCCCTTTACACCGGTATCAGCACCGAACCTGCCCGACGCTTTCATGAGCATAACCATAGCCCCAGAGGGGCACGCTATACGCGGGCGCGGCGACCGGTGACACCGGTGCTGCTGGTGCCTGCCGGCGACAAGTCGTCGGCGAGCCGGCTGGAGGCCGGGCTGAAACGCCTGAGCCGGCCCAACAAGGACAAACTGCTGGCTGCGCTGCGCGCGGAAAAACGCCGCCAGCCCTTATCGATCTGGATGGAAGGAGATGAACACGATGACCCTCTGGCGTAGTTTTGTGCTGGTCATGCTGGCCGGCTGGTTGAGCGGCTGCGGTATCAACAACATCCCCAGCTATGACGAACAGGTCAAGGCGGCCTGGTCACAGGTAGAAAACCAGTACCAGCGCCGGGCGGATCTGATCCCCAACCTGGTCAATACCGTGAAGGGCTATGCCAGCCATGAGCAGGAAGTGCTGGTGGACGTGACCCAGGCACGGGCCAAGGTGGGCTCCATCCAGGTGGATGGCAATCTGCTGGACAACCCGGAAAAGCTCAAGCAGTTCGAGCAGGCCCAGCGTCAGCTCGGCTCCGCTTTGCAACGGCTGATGGTGGTGGCCGAACGCTACCCGGACCTGAAAGCCAACCAGAACTTCCTGGCCCTGCAATCGCAACTGGAAGGCACGGAAAACCGCATCAGCGTGGCGCGCCGTGACTATATTGCTGCGGTCCAGCAGTACAACACCGAGATCCGTACCTTCCCCGGTCGTATCTGGCACAGCCTTCTGTACAGCGACATGGAAGTACGGGAAACCTACGAGGCCACCGCGCAAGACGCGGATCAGGCCCCGGCTGTGAACTTCGACTGATGCGCTTGTTTACCCTGATCATGCTGCTGCTGGCGTCGCCCCTGTGGGCGGCGCCGGAATTTCCTGAACTTTCCGGCCGGGTGGTGGACCAGGCCAACCTGCTCACTGCGACCCAGCGTCAGAGCCTGGCCCAGTCGCTGGTCTCTGCCGAGCAGAACACCTCCAACCAGGTGGTGGTGGTCACCGTGCCGGATCTGCAAGGCTATGACATCGCCGATTATGGCTACCAGCTGGGCCGCCACTGGGGAATCGGCAGCAAGGAATTCGACAATGGGGTGCTGCTGATCGTGGCGCCCAACGACCGCAAGGTGCGCATCGAGGTGGGTTATGGCCTGGAAGGCGTGCTCACCGATGCCCTGTCCAGCGTGATCATCCAGCAGGAAATCCTGCCGGCCTTTCGCCAGGGGCAGTTCTATGGCGGTATCCAGGCCGGTGTCACCGGCATCCTCGCCGCCATTCAGGGAGAATACGAGGGCACCGCCCAGCCGCGGCAGAAGCCCTCCGGGCTCAAGGCCTTGCTAATCCTGATCGGTCTGGTGGTGCTGACGTTCCTGCTGTCCTTCGGCGGCGGAGGCGGTCGCGGCGGTCGTGGCGGCTTCATGTTCCTGCCCCTGCCCATGGGTGGGGGAGGCTTTGGCGGGGGCGGTTTTGGTGGCGGCGGCTTCGGCGGAGGCGGCGGTGGTTTCGGGGGCGGTGGCGCCTCGGGAGGATGGTGATGTTACTCGACAAAGCGGCACAGGATGCCTTGGCAAAGGCCATTAACGAACAGGAAAAACGCACCGATGCCGAACTGGTCACCGTGCTGGCTGGCCAGGCCGATGACTACCGCTATGTGACCCTGATGTGGGCGGCCTTGCTGTCCTTGCTGGTGCCGGCGGTATTGCTGTTTCTGCCACACTGGCTGACGGCCTTCGAGGCACTGCTGCTGCAATGGGGCGTGCTGCTGGTGCTGGCGGTACTGTTTCGTCTCCATCCGGTCCAGTTCCGCATCGTGCCTCGGCGGCTGCAACGCCAGCGGGCTGCCGGGTTGGCCCGCCAGGCATTCCTGCAACAGGGGCTACACCGTACGGCGGGGGCCACCGGGCTGCTGATCTTTGTCAGCGAAGCGGAGCATTACGTGGAAATCCTGGCCGACCAGGGCATTGCCCGACATGTGGACGATGGTGAATGGCAGACCATCGTGGATGCCTTTATCCGCCGGGTGAAGGCCGGGCAGGTGGCTGAAGGTTTTCAGGAGTGCGTGGCGGCCTGCGGCGACAAGCTGGCGACCCATGTGCCCGCTACCACGGAGAAAAACGAGCTGCCCAACCACCTTGTCATTCTCTGATCCCGGCCTGCATCACATTTCCATGCTGGCAGTGGGGGAATAGCTGGTGCTATGGTCATTCCTGATACCAATCAGGGAGAAGGAGTGCCGGACCATGACAAGGACAGGGGCCACCATTGGCCTGTTGCTGCTGGCGTCGGTGGGGGCCGCACAGGACGGCCAGGCCACCACACAATCACTGGATGCTCTCGTGCAGACCTGTGCGGCCTGCCACGGCCCGGAGGGCCAGGGCGTTGGCGATTTCCCCCGCCTGGCCGGGCTGGGGGAAAGTTACCTGGTCGCACAGCTTGAGGCGTTTGCCAACGGCAAGCGGGAAAACGCCATCATGAAACCACTGGTGGCCGGCTTTTCCGATAGCCAGCGGCAGGCCCTGGCCGAACATTTCAGCCAGCTCCCCGTCAAAGCGGCCCAACAGGGCAGCGGGGTTGCGGACATCAACGAGGCGGGCAAAAAACTGGCGGAGCTTGGCCGCTGGGAAGACGACATCCCCGCCTGCGTCCAGTGCCACGGCCCCGAAGGCCGGGGCATCGGCGAAGACTTCCCGCCTCTGGCCGGCCAACCATCACGCTATATTCAGGATCAGCTTGAAGCCTGGCGTTCAGGCAAACGTTCCGGGGACCCCTTGGGGTTGATGGAGCAGGTGGCCAAGTCGCTCAAGGGTGACGATCTGGCCCCGGTTGCCGACTATTTTGCCTCCCTGTCGCCGAAGAAGGAGGCCGACCATGAATAAGCTCGTCATCATCGTCATTGTCGTTTGTGCTTTCATGGCCGGTATTGCCTGGGAGGCGGGGGTGTTCCTGGCCGGGGATCGCCCGGATTACAAGGCGACTGGGGAAGCCACGACGGATGCCCCTGCCGACCCCGAGCCCCAGCCGGCCTTGGAGCCTGCCAGCGCCACGCAGGGTGCCGATACCGCCGATGCCGGCCCACCGGCCAGAACGGCGATCCCGGAAGGCCCGCTCGGGGACCTGGTCCGCAAGGGGGAGCAAATTTTTGCCGACCCGGGCCAATACGCCAGTGCCTATGTGGGGAACGACCTGAGCTGCGGCAACTGCCACCTGGATAACGGGCGCTACGACAAGACCGCCCCCATGCGGTCTGCCTGGCCCATGTATCCGGCCTATCGCAGCAAGAACCAGCATGTGAATGACTTCGCGGAACGGCTCCAGGGCTGCTTCATGTACAGCATGAACGGCAAGGCGCCGCCACGGGGAGGAGAGGTGATCCAGGCGCTGGAAGCCTACTCCTACTGGCTGGCCCAGGGCACCCGGACCGGGGTGGAGCTGGACACCCATGGCTTCCCGGACATTGCCGAGCCGGAACAGCCGCCATCCTATGAGCGGGGCGAAACGGTGTTCATGGACAATTGTGCGTTCTGTCACGGTGCCGATGGGCAGGGACAGCTTGCCGTTGATGGTGCCTCCGGGTTCCCGCCCCTGTGGGGACCACGCTCCTACAACTGGGGGGCCGGCATGCACCAGATCGACAAGGCCGCCCGCTTCATCAAGGCCGCCATGCCCCTGGGCAAGCCTGACCTGACCGCCCAGCAGGCCTGGGATGTGGCGCTGTATATCAACAGCCAGGAACGGCCCCAGGACCCGCGTTTCAATGGCTCGGTCCAGGAGACGGCAGACGCCTTCCACCAGCACAACAGCCAGTACGGAAAAACCGTGAACGGCACGGTACTGGGTGAGAAATCGCCGCCTTCCGGCACCGTGCCCTGAACCTGCTGTCATACGGCTGAAACCCGCCATTCACGCGGGTTTCAGCCTTTTCTTTCAATATTCCCGAAACGCATTTTTCTCCTCTTTCATTATTTGAATATGAGAAAAGAGGGTCATTGCCGTTTACCAAAAAATCCGGTACCAAGGAACAGCAAGAAGAAAAGTCACGAATAAAAACCGGCCCGGAAACAGCCCGGGCGGTCGTCATCTCAAAGCAGCACAGCGGTCGCTTTGAACGAGCGAGGGAGAGACGATGAAACTGTTTCGTGAAAAGGGCGGAAGCCGCGCTACACAGCCGCCCGTGCTCATCACCGAGTCCAATGATATCGAGCGGCTCAAGTCCATTGCCCGTAACACCGCCGCCTTTGACCTGGGCGTCCAGGATGTGGAGTGGGAAACGGATCGTCTGGACGAAATGGGGTGTATGCGATTGAGGCTAAGTGACGATTTCTATTTTGTTATTCGGCCCTGAATAGCTATCCCTTCCAGTCCCTGAAGCCCCCCTAAACGAGAAATCCCGGGGTATCAAATGTGCTGGTGAGACCGCCCGTAACCAGAACAGGCCTAGTCTGGATCAACCGTGCTACAGTCTGGGCAGGATCTACTATTTTCATCGCAGGGAGCGACCCATGAAAACAGGCCTGCCAATCGCCCTGGCGCTAGGCGTCATTACCTTCTCTTCTCCTGCTCTGGCTTCCCCGACCTTCTACGGTGTCTTCAAGGGGGGCTGGACCGATCTGGATTATCGCGAGATCCCGTCTGGCGTGGATACCACCGACTACAGCTTTTCTGCCCTGGCCGGGGTGGACTTCCCGGTCACCCGGGAAATCTTCTCCGCCGGCATTGAAGGCGGCGCCACCTGGTTGGGCGAATACGAGGACGTGAAGCTGTTCGGCATCGAAGCGGCTTTTATCGGCAAGGCCCGCGTTGCCACCGGCACCGACCTGTTCCTGCGCGCCGGCGCCCTGGCCTGGGATGCGGATGCCGACCATGGTCAGGATGACGACGGCGTGGACCCCCTGTGGGGCCTGGGTTTCAGCTACGGCCTCGACAGACTCCGCTTCCGTGGCAGCGTGGACTGGTACGAAATTGATGACGCCGACGTGGAAACCTACACCTTGGGGCTGGAGTATCCCTTTAACTAGGGAGCCTCTGAACAACTCCTCGCTGAGCACGCAAGGAGTTGTTTAGAGGCTCCTCAGGGACTGCGTTCACAACACAACGTCGAGACCGCACACTGAATGGGTGATCGCGGGATAAAATGACGAGCCATAAAAAAGGCCCGACGAATCATCGTCGGGCCTTTTTATATTTGGTAGCAAGGGGCGGACTTGAACCGCCGACCCCAGCATTATGAGGGCCGTGCGTTAGCGCACATTAACCCACAAATGCCCATGTTTAGCCGTTTCGCTACTTTCTATAACCACGTATTCCCACGTTTCCACGTGTGGTTGGGGTAATGAGTCAATGCATGCAAATGCAATTTGCCGGGGGTTTGGGCGAATAGTCTATGTATTATCGGTATGATCTGGTTCTTCGGTTCTTGTTCATATGTCTGTCAGTTTCTCGACTCATTCTGAGGGCTTTTTCCCCTTGTTTCATTGCCCTTTTCTTTTTTGCGCCGGTCATTTCATAGACTGCTTGGTAATCGCCAGGCGGTCTCCAACACTCAACGTATTTGCTCCGGTTCTTCGAGTCAGAGCAAATTCGCTCCCATTTGTTTAGGTAACTTTGGCTAGGTCCTGCATTGGCTGCGGTGCACAGTACGAAAATTGCTGCAACGTTAATGGCTTTATTCATGATTGCCGATCCCTCCCGAACCATCTTTCGGCGGCTCTCTGTGTGAGAGCTATCCCTGTCCGTGTTGCTTCAACTTACCGTTCGCTTCGTCGTATTCCGGGCTCGTTTGCCCGGCTTCTGGGGCAATGTTTCCGCTAATTAGCCACAACTGGTATTGCGGGAAAACAGCCTGCAAAAC
>JAKSCQ010000232.1 GCA_022360555.1 Pseudomonadales bacterium | reverse complement strand
TAATTCACGTAATAGACGATGCCACCGGCGTCAGTGTCCTCGATGTAGACGCGGACCGGCAGGGTAAATTCCCTGTTTTGCGCTTTTTTTTCAATCATTAAACAAATCGCCCTCACTGCGGGGGCGCTGCAGGCCAAAATGTCGCCAGGCATGGCCGGTGACCATGCGCCCCCGGGGGGTGCGCTGGATAAAGCCCTGCTGGATCAGATAGGGCTCCACCACTTCTTCCAGCGTGCCGGCATCCTCATTGAGAGCGGCCCCCAGTGAGTCCAGGCCCACCGGGCCACCATCAAATTTGTGCATTATCATGTTGAGCAGACGGCGGTCGGTCCCATCCAGGCCGCAGCTATCCACTTCCAGCATGTCCAATGCCCGCTGGGCCATCTCCTCGGTAATACGGCCATCCCCCTTCACTTCGGCGAAGTCGCGCACCCGCCGCAGCAGCCGGTTGGCAATCCGCGGTGTCCCCCGGGAACGGCGCGCCACTTCCAGAGCGCCGCTATCATCAATGGGAATGGCAAGAATGTCGCAGGCCCGTGTCACGATCCCGGCAAGATCTTCCACGCAATAGAACTCGAGACGTTGCACAATGCCAAAACGGTCACGCAGTGGCGCCGTCAGCAAGCCGGCTCGGGTGGTGGCCCCCACCAGGGTAAAGGGAGGGAGATCCAGCTTGATGGAACGTGCCGCCGGGCCTTCGCCGATCATGATATCGAGCTGGTAGTCTTCCATGGCGGGATAGAGAATCTCTTCCACCACCGGTGACAGGCGGTGGATTTCGTCCACGAACAGCACATCCCCCTCTTCCAGGTTGGTAAGGATGGCGGCCAGGTCCCCGGCCTTTTCCAGCACCGGGCCGGAGGTGGACTTGAGCTGGCAGCCCATCTCCCGAGCAATGATGTGCGCCAGGGTGGTCTTGCCCAGACCGGGCGGGCCGAAGATAAGGGTATGGTCGAGGGCTTCACGGCGGCCACGGGCAGCGTCGATGAAGATCTCCATGCGCTCGCGTACCTTGGGCTGGCCGTGGTAGTCGGTCAGACTGGCCGGACGGATGGCCCGGTCCTGCTGGTCTTCCTGGCTGCCCACCGCAGCCGGGGAAATCAAACGGTCGTTTTCCATGTTGGCTCAGGAAGCAAGTTGCAAGTTGCAAGTTTCAACGCGATTCGGTGCTGTGCCAAATGAAACGGCCTGTGCCCGCGTTTTACTGCTGATTGCGCTATGCAAGCATAGCTCCCACAAAAAGCAAAACCTTTCTTCTCTCCTGCGGCACCCTTTGCGGCTTGTATCGTCTGTTCGTCCCCGCCGGGAAGGGGCGGCTGGCAATCCGGCCCGCTCGCACTGCCACCAGTTACTCACCGGGCCAGTTTTTTGAGTGCCAGGCGGATCAACTGTTCGCTGGTTGCGCCCTCTTCCGCCACCTTGCCCACAGCGGCGGCGGCATCCTTGTTGCGGTAGCCCAGTGCCTCCAGGGCGGCAATGGCATCGCTGCGGGCGTCATCCGGCCCGGCCACGGCCACCTGCCCCGGCAGACCGGTGGGGGCTCCGTCGATTTTGTCCAGCCGGTCGCTCATGTCGATCACCAGACGCTCAGCGGTTTTCTTGCCAATACCGGGAACCTTGACCAAGGTGTCGGCATCCTGGTTCTGGATGCATTGCGCCAGGCGATCCGCCTCGATGCCGGAGAGGATGGCCAGGCCCATTTTCGGGCCAACGCCATTGACCTTGATCAGTGCCCGGAACAGCTCACGCTCATAGCGGCTGGCAAAGCCATAGAGCAACTGGGCGTCTTCGCGGACCACAAAATGGGTGTGCAAGGTCACTGTCTGGCCGGTTTCCGGCAGGTCGTAAAACACCGTCATGGGCGCCTCCACCTCATAACCGACGCCGTTCACGTCCAGCAGCAGCAAGGGGGGCCGTTTTTCCAGCAGGGTTCCACGCAGTTGTCCAATCATGATTTGACGTTACCTTATCGAATTCGACCGCGGCGCACGGCCGTGGCCCCGGCCATGCGTGCCATGGAGACGCGCATATGAGCATGGCACAGGGCAATGGCCAGGGCGTCGGCGGCATCCTCCTGGGGACGTTTTTCCAGACCCAGCAGGTGCTTGACCATTTCCGCCACCTGCACTTTCTCGGCACCACCCCGCCCCACCACAGCCTGCTTGACCTGGCGAGCGGAGTACTCGAACACCGGCAGCGAGGCCTGCATGACGGCGGCGATGGCCGCCCCCCGGGCCTGTCCCAGCTTCAGGGCGGAATCCGCATTGCGGGCCATGAACACCTTCTCAACACTGACTTCCACCGGGCCGTATTCCCTGACCACCTGATCAATGCCAGTGAAAATTTCCCCCAGGCGGGGCGGCATATCCTTGTGGGTGGTGGAGATGGTGCCAAAGGCCACCGCCCGGGAACGGTTCCCCACCTGCTCCACCAGCCCGTAGCCAGTCCGCCGCGAGCCCGGATCGATGCCGAGAATAAGTGCCATAAATTACTGATGATCCAATGGAAATCTGGCCCAGTTGTACCCAAGCGCTGTCCAAATGTCCAGTAAAGAGAGGCAGCACACTACACGCCAGACGCAGCACGCCACAAAAAAGCCGCCCCGATCACCCCGGTGCGGCTCCTTTGGCAGATGAATGGCAACGGGCAAGGTCCGCGTTGCCACTTTCCACTTTTAACTATTCTTCTTCCGCCGGCCAACTGGCGTTGGTGTAGACGTTCTGCACGTCGTCCAGATCTTCCAGCATGTCGATCATTTTCTGGACGGTTTCGGCGGTGTCCGCATCCAGTTCCGCCTCGGTAGACGGGTGCATGGTCACTTCCGCATCGGCGAATTCCAGGCTGGCCTCACGCAGGGCATCCACCACTTCCCCAAACTGCTTGTCCGGGGTGGTGATAACCAGGAAGCTGCCATCCTCGTTTTCTTCCACGTCCTCGGCGCCAGCCTCCAGGGCCACTTCCATCAGTTTTTCCTCGTCCGCACCGGGCTCGAAGAAGATCTCGCCACGCTTGGTGAACAGGAAGGCCACGGAACCGCTGGTGCCCAGGTTGCCGCCGAACTTGGAAAACGCGTGGCGCACCTCGGCCACGGTGCGATTGACGTTGTCGGTCATGGCTTCCACCAGCACCGCTACACCATTCTTGCCGTAGCCTTCATAGGTGATCTCTTCCATGTTGCCGCCGTCGTCACCGCCGGCGCCGCGCTTGATCGCCCGATCGATGGTGTCCTTGGTCATGTTCTGACCCAGGGCCTTGTCCACCGCCGCACGCAGACGGGGGTTGTCCGCCGGTTCCGGGCCACCCATCCTGGCGGCCACGGTGAGTTCACGAATCAGCTTGGTAAAGATCTTGCCGCGTTTGGCATCCTGGGCCGCTTTGCGGTGCTTGATATTGGCCCATTTACTGTGTCCAGCCATATTTCCTCCGCTTGCGCGCTGACACGCAACACGCTTGCACGCTGCCTGAATCGGCGTGTCCTGCGTGCTGCGTGGAGCGTGCCAGCGTTAACTCAATTGTCTTCCTTGCGCACCTGCACGCCCACTTCCCGGAGCTGCTTGCTGTCCACGGGGGACGGCGCGTTGGTCATCATGCAGGCGGCGGTCTGGGTTTTCGGGAAGGCGATGACATCACGGATGGAGTCGCAACCGGTCATCAGCATCACCATGCGATCCAGGCCAAAGGCCAGGCCGCCATGGGGCGGTGCGCCGTACTTGAGACCATCCAGCAGGAAGCCGAATTTCTCGTCCGCTTCCTCGTCGGAAATGCCCAGCGCCTCGAACACGGCCCGCTGCATGGACGGGTTGTGGATACGGATGGAGCCACCACCCAGCTCGGTGCCGTTGAGCACCATGTCGTAGGCCCGTGACAGGGCGCCTTCCGGATTGCTCTTGAGCTCTTCCGGGCTGCAGCTGGGCATGGTGAAGGGGTGGTGCAGCGCGTGGTAGTGCCCGTCTTCCTCTTCGAACATGGGGAAGTCCACCACCCACAGCGGCGCCCAGTCCCCTTCCACCAGGCCCCGGTCGTGGCCCACTTTCACGCGCAGGGCCCCCAGGGCTTCGTTGACGATCTTCGCCTTGTCAGCACCGAAGAAGATCAGGTCGCCGGTGCGGGCATCCGTGCGTTCGAGAATCCCCTTGATCGCCTCTTCGGTAAGGAACTTGAGGATCGGCGACTGCAGACCTTCAGCGCCAGCATCCAGGTCATTGACCTTGATATAGGCCAGACCCTTGGCGCCATAGATGCCCACGTACTTGGTGTATTCGTCGATTTCCTTGCGCGACAGCTCGCAGCCACCAGGCACTTTCATGGCTGCCACGCGCCCTTTCGGGTCGTTGGCCGGGCCAGCGAAGACCTTGAAATCCACGTTGGCCAGCAGGTCAGCAATATCGACCAGCTCCAGCGGAATTCGCAGGTCCGGCTTGTCGGAACCGAAGCGGCGCATGGCTTCGGAGAAGGGCATGCGCGGGAAGTCCGGCAGTTCCACATCCAGCAATTCCCGGAACACGGAGCGCACCATGTTCTCGGTAATGGCCATGATGTCCTCTTCCTCCACGAAAGAGGCCTCCAGATCGATCTGGGTGAATTCCGGCTGACGGTCGGCACGCAGGTCTTCGTCGCGGAAGCATTTGGCAATCTGGTAGTAGCGGTCGAAGCCGGCCACCATCAGCAGCTGCTTGAACAGCTGCGGCGACTGCGGCAGCGCGAAGAAGCTGCCGGGATGGGTGCGGCTGGGCACCAGGTAGTCACGGGCCCCTTCCGGCGTGGCGCGGGTCAGGATGGGCGTTTCCACGTCCATGAAGCCCTGGCCTTCCAGGAAGGCACGCACGGCGTGAGTCAGACGGGAACGGAACTGGAAGTTGCGCAGCACGTCCGGGCGGCGCAGGTCCATATAACGGTACTTGAGACGCACTTCCTCGCCGGCGGCGGAATACTCGTCCAGCTCGAACGGGGGCGTGGCGGCCTCGTTGAGGATGGTCAGGTCCTTGCCCAGCACCTCGATATCACCGGTGGCCATTCTGGCGTTGCGCACCGCTTCATCACGCATACGCACCCGGCCCGTCAGGCGGACCACATACTCACTGCGGACCTTGTCCGCCAGCGCGAAAGCTTCCTCGGTATCCGGGTCGAACACGACCTGAACCAGGCCATTACGATCGCGCAGGTCCAGAAAGATCACCCCGCCGTGATCACGGCGACGGTGGACCCAGCCGCACAGCTCTACTGTTTCTCCATCGTGGGAGGCTCGCAAATCACCGCAATAATGGCTTCGCATGCTTAACTTCCGCTTGTATTTCTGATTGGGCCACCCCGCGCTGACCGGACCTGTGGAGCGGGTCTGCGCCGGGCCGCTGAAAAAGGCGCCACAGTATAGCGATTCCACGCCCTGCGAGCCATGCCGGGCGGCGATTCAGTGCCAAACAGGGCGCATACGGACAAAAATTCACGAAAGACCGTAAAAAATAGTGGTTTGACGGCTTGTGCAGCAAAAAATCATGGCATATAACAGGTGCGAACCACATCAGTGACCCTCTGAGTCATGCAGTCCAGGGGCGTACCTGACAGGGAAGCAAAACCGGCCATCGTCGCAAGACTGGCCATACACTTTCAGGAAGACACCAAAAAAAGGGGTAAGCAATCCATGGCTGCAAAGAAAAAGACCGCTGCCAAATCCGCCAGCACCAGCGCGGCTCGCAAGGTGAAAACCATCACCGAACCAATGAACAAGACCCAGATCGTTAACCAGATCAGTGACACCACCGGCCTGACCAAGAAAGACGTCAACGCCGTCTTCGACGAGCTGGCCGTGATTATGGAAGGCCACATCAAGAAGCGCGGTGCCGGCCAGTTCACACTGCCGGGCCTGATGAAGGTCGTGACCCAGAAGAAACCCGCCACCAAGGCCCGCAAGGGCATCAACCCGTTCACCGGCGAAGAAACCACCTTCGCGGCCAAGCCGGCCCGCACCGTGGTCAAGATTCGTCCGCTGAAGAAACTGAAAGACATGGCCTCCTGATTCGGCCCCGACCGCCGGGCCTGCCCGGCGGTCTTTCCCTCCCTCAGTCTCTCCACTGGCCCCCGGCCTCTGCTAGCTACTATAATGCGCGCCCCATACACGGCGCCGGCTGGCACACACCCTAAGTCCATGCCTTTGCGCGCCATTTATACAGATGCCAATCCGCTTCTGTGGCTGACCGTATCAAGGAGCCCCCATGGCAGAGCGTAAAGACAAAAAGAAGGTGATCGGCGAGCCGATGACCGACGAGCAAATCAAGGTTTTCCTGGATTTTCCCAGTGAAGACGGGGTAAACGAGGATTTCCACGTACTGGAAAAGGCCTACCGGGCCCTGCGGGTGGAGGATTTCGAGCGTTTCCTGGTGTTTTTCAAAGATCAGGGCCGCGACTTGAACGCCCGCGACCCTCAGGGTCGTACCCTACTGACCCACATCGAGCGACACCCGCGCAGCACCGACTATGCCAACACCCTGCGTCAAGCAGGTGGCAGCGAGTAACCTCCATACCTGCTGACCCGCCCGGTGTTCCGGGCGGCGTCGCCCCTTAAAGCCCGCCCCCTGCGCTGGACAGCGGGCTGCCGCCTGCCAGCACCACCCTTTTCCCAAATCCTGGATGTAACCAAATACATACCGTGTGGAACTTGTTCACCGCTGCGGTGCATGGCATTGTTAAGCCATTACTGGGCTATCGGGGCCCGGCGACACCCGTCGCCAATAACACACAACAACAACAAGAGCTGTAAATACCATGGCAGCATATTCGCAACCGTACTGGCGCACCCTGTGCCTGGTCGCCCTGTGTGCGATCAGCCTGAACCTGTATGCCGACCGCGATGACGAAGTCGATGATGAAATGGACGAAGTCACTCCGGAAGAGCTGCAGATGCAAGAAATTCCGGTAGACGAGCGCATCTTCCAGGAAAAATGGAACGAGGTGCCCTACAAGAAAAGCTACTTCACCTACACCGACCAGCAGATCCGTGAGAAGTGGGACTACCTGATGCGTGGCCTCAAGGTGCCCTATCCGTCTGCGGCCTACATGCAGGAGCAGTTCGAGAAATACCCCTTCATGAAAGAGGGTATTGTCGACTGGGACGGGGATTACCAGGCGCTGGAAGCCCGCAGCCTGCGAGTATGGCGCCTGTTTTTTGCCGGGGATTTCCAGCAAGCCCGGGAACTGGGCCTGCAACTGGGTCCCATTGGTGAAATCCCTGCCCTGTTTTCCCAGCTCATGTATGCCATTTACCTGGCCGACCGCCAGAGCACCAAGTACATGATGCTGCAGGATGTAGCAAACCGGGCGGAAGACTACTTTGATCTGATGGCAGAAGCCGCCGAAGACCCGGAAGTGGCTCCCATCGTGGCAACGGTGAAACTGGGCTATGCCTACGCCATCGCCCGCATCGCGGAAGAATCCCCGGTGCCCATCGTGGTCGCCCGCCGCTATATCGGCAAGATCAAGAACAGCGCCGAGGAAGTCGTGGAAATCATGCCGGAACAACCGCTGGCTCATGCCTTCCGTGCCGGGGTAGACGCCGGGATCATGCGCCGGGTGGGCAAGTTCACCGGTCGCATGACCTACGGGGCGCGCACCACCACCGTGCAGGACTCTTTCTCGGAAGCCCTGGAACTGGCGCCGGACATCCCCATCGTCAACTACGAATACGCCAACGCCCTCATCTACATGAACCGCAAGCGCGACCTCAACGAGGCCATTAGCTACCTGGAAAAAGCCATGCGTATTCGCCCGGAATTTTCCATGGATGCGCTGGATGTGATGTATTCCTACAAGCGCCTTCAGGAAGTGCGCCTGTATGCACTGAACTTCCGCAGTTTCCGCAAATTCGAAAAGCTGCGTCGCAAGTACAGCAAGAAAACCGACCGCAACCTGACCAGCATCCTCAGCGACCCACTCAGCATGGACAAGCTGAACAACCCGGAAAAGTACGTCCTGCCGGAACGCAAGTAAGTCGCGATGTCACTCTATGAAGACAGGGTTTTCCCGATACTGCTGGACTGGGCCACGCGCCCGGTCTACCGGGATCGGGAACGCCTGCTGGCCCAGGCTACCGGCCGGGTACTGGAACTGGGCGTGGGCACTGGAACCAACTTTCCTCTCTACACGGATGCCGCCACGGAAATCCACGGGATAGAGCCCGGCGAAAGCCTGCTGGCCCTGGCCCGCGAATCGGCCAGCCAATGCTCCCGACCACAACGTTTTCACCTGCAAACCGGCGATGCCCAGGCATTGCCTTACCCGGACCAGCACTTTGATACCGTGGTCGCCTGCCTGGTGTTCTGCACCATTCCCGACCCTCACCGGGCCGCCGCCGAGGCCTTCCGTGTACTCAAACCCGGTGGCCAGTTACTGGCGCTGGAGCATGTGCTTAGTGAACGGCGCTGGGTCCAGCGTCTGCAAAAGGGCATGAACCCGGCCTGGAAGCACCTGGCCTGTGGCTGCCAATTAACCCGCGATACTGCCAGCGTGTTCCGACAGGCCGGTTTCCGGCTCAACAAAGCCGCCCACCGACGCCACCCGAAACTGCCGG
Organism: Pseudomonadales bacterium; assembly: GCA_022360555.1. GTDB lineage: Bacteria > Pseudomonadota > Gammaproteobacteria > Pseudomonadales > Alcanivoracaceae > Alcanivorax. The sequence continues at coordinate 18,780 of JAKSCQ010000232.1, read as the reverse complement.
CCTTCGCCGGGGAATTGCTGGATGGGGTGCTGCTGCGACCCTGAAAAGCAGCAAGCTACAAGCTGCAACACGGACTGGTCTGTAGCCAACCGACAAACCACCGTCTCCGCGCTTAGCCCATGGCGAAAACAAGATAGACAAATATAAGGTTCATCGCGGATTAGAGGGAAAAAGGTACAGGGTCTGAGGTCGGACGTCAGACGTCTGACGCTACAAGCGGCAAATCTGCAGGCTCTGAATCGAATCTATGCTGGATACCCCAGAGAGACACCATCACTTTGGGGTTATTCGCTGTACTTGGGTTCCGGGGTCTTCTCAGGGGCTTGTCGCTTTTCTGAGGCTCCCCTGACCCATGATCTCCGCCGAAAGCGTTGAAAGCAGGCCGGTTTTGTTTTTTGGCGTCAGACGTCCGACCTCAGACGTCCGACCGCTCTGGATTCCCTTAAAGGCGCGATGAAGCTTATTTCAGCCTGCTTTTCGAAACTCACTACCCGATGCGCCTGCAAGCATGGCTCCCACGGCTTCTGAACGCGTTCAGCGAAGCGACCGCAGGCGAAAAATCCCCGCCATGCTTTTGTTTTTGCTCCCGCAAGGCTACATTGCGCGGCTGAATGCACAAGTTGCTGCTAAAGGGCAGTGTGGGCGGCCGGATTCGACGAGGTTTCAATGGCAAGAATTGCCCTGGGGATTGAGTACGATGGCACCGAGTTTCGCGGCTGGCAGACCCAGCAGCCAGGTGTCAGAACCGTACAGGAGTGCCTGGAAAAGGCGCTTTCCAAGGTGGCCAACCACCCGGTGACGGTAATCTGTGCCGGGCGCACGGATGCCGGGGTCCATGGCACTGGCCAGGTGGTGCATTTCGAGTCCGATGCGCCCCGGGAGATGAAAAGCTGGATCATGGGGACCAATACCAATCTGCCCGGGGACATTTCCGTGCGCTGGGCCGTGCCGGTGACCGATGCATTCCATGCCCGGTTTTCGGCAATCAGCCGCCGTTACCGCTATGTGATTTACAACCACCGCCGCCCGCCCGCGTTGTACCGAAACCATGTGACCTGGAATCATCGCCCGCTGGATGTCGAGGCTATGCGCGAGGCCTGCCAGTACCTGATTGGCAGCCATGACTTCACCTCCTACCGCAGCGTCCACTGCCAGGCCAAATCGCCCCACAAGACCATGCATAGCCTCAAACTGTACGAGCATGGCCAGATTCTCGTGCTGGAGGCCCATGCTGACGCCTTCTTGATGCACATGGTGCGTAATATTGTCGGCATGCTGATGACGGTGGGGGCTGGCAAGCAGGCACCGGTCTGGGCGCAGCAGGTTTTGGAGGCCAGAGACCGCCGCAAGGGGGCTGCCACGGCGCCTCCCTTCGGGCTCTATCTGGTGGAGATTGAATACCCGGAGGCGTTCGAGCTCCCGCGGGAGCCGTTGGGACCGCTGTGGCTCCCTGACGATCTGGCCGCATCTTGAGGCATAATAGGCCCCCTCGAATCGCCGGCATTTGATACACTGGACAGACAAGGTTCCCCCTATGAACACACCCCGGGTCAAAATCTGTGGCATTACCCGCCTTGAAGACGGTCTGGCTGCTGCCAGTGCGGGGGCGGATGCCATCGGGTTGGTGTTCTACGAACGCAGCCCGCGCTATGTGTCCATTGCCCGCGCGACTGCCATCTGCGCCAGCCTGCCACCTTTCGTGACCACCGTGGGGCTGTTCGTGAATGCCCCGCAAGCCACAGTCGAGCATGTGCTGGGCGAGGTGCCGCTGGATCTGCTGCAGTTTCATGGTGATGAAACGGCGGATTACTGTGCCGCCTTTGCCAGGCCCTGGATCAAGGCGGTGCGCATGAAGGACGATGTGGATCTGTACCAGTGTGCCGACACCTACCGGGAAGCGTCGGGTCTGCTGGTGGACAGCTATGTCCCCGGCGTGCCGGGTGGAACCGGGGAAACTTTCAACTGGGGCAGGTTGCCAAAGGACCTGCCCCTTCCCGTGGTGCTGGCCGGTGGCCTGGACCCGGGCAATGTGGCCGATGCCGTTGCACAGGTACGGCCATGGGCAGTGGATGTGAGTGGTGGCGTTGAACAGAAGACTGTTCAGGGCGGCCGCCTCGGCGGGATCAAGGACCCGTCGGCCATCCGCGCCTTTATCAACCGTGCGAAAACGCGAGGAGTAGCTGGTGTCTGAACGCCCTGATTTTTCTGCTTTTCCTGACGCCCGTGGCCATTTCGGCCAGTTTGGCGGCTGTTTCGTTTCCGAGACCCTGATGGGGGCTCTGGACGATCTGGCCGCTATGTATCAGCGTCTCAAGGATGATCCGCAGTTCCGTGCGGATTTTGACTATGATCTGGCCCATTATGTGGGCCGCCCGTCTCCGTTGTATCTGGCGGAACGATGGTCGAAGCAGCTCGGCGGCGCAAAGATCTGGCTCAAGCGTGAGGATCTCAACCACACCGGTGCCCACAAGGTGAACAACACCATCGGTCAGGCCCTGTTGGCCAAGCACATGGGCAAGCCGCGGGTGATTGCCGAGACCGGGGCAGGGCAGCACGGTGTGGCATCCGCCACTGTGGCCGCGCGGCTGGGGCTCAAGTGCCAGGTGTACATGGGCGCCGAGGACGTGGAGCGGCAGAAGCTCAATGTCTATCGCATGAAGCTGCTGGGCGCGGAAGTGATTCCGGTGACCTCCGGTTCCAAAACACTGAAAGACGCCATGAACGAAGCCATGCGCGATTGGGTCACCAATGTGGACGATACCTTCTACATCATCGGTACGGTTGCCGGCCCGCACCCGTACCCGCTGCTGGTTCGTGACTTCCAGTGCGTGATCGGTCGCGAAGCCCGCGAACAGAGCCTGAAACAGGCCGGCAAGCTGCCGGATGCGCTGGTGGCCTGTGTCGGCGGGGGCTCCAACGCCATCGGTCTGTTCCATCCCTTCCTCAATGACGAAACCGTGGCCATGTACGGGGTGGAAGCCGCCGGTGACGGCATTGAGACCGGTCGTCATGCCGCGCCGCTGAGTGCGGGTCGCCCTGGTGTCCTGCACGGTAACCGCACCTACCTCATGGAAGACGAGCACGGCCAGATCATCGAGACCCATTCGGTGTCCGCCGGCCTGGATTACCCCGGGGTTGGCCCCGAACATTCCTGGCTGAAGGATCTCGGGCGGGTGAACTATGTGGCAGCGGATGACAACGAAGCACTGGCCGCGTTCCGGGAGCTGACCCGGGTGGAAGGCATCATGCCGGCACTGGAATCCGCCCACGCCCTGGCGTATGCCCGCAAGCTGGCCCAGACCATGTCGCCGGACCAGGACATCGTGGTGAACCTGTCCGGCCGTGGTGACAAGGACATTCTGACGGTTGCCGCTATCGACGGCATTGAGTTTTAAGGAGTAGAGATGCGTCGTATTGAAAGCTGTTTTCGGCGGCTGACCGATCAGAATCGCAAGGCCCTGATTCCCTTCGTGACTGCCGGGGACCCCGGCAAGGAAGCCACGGTGCCTCTGATGCATGCCATGGTGGAGGCGGGGGCCGATATCATCGAGCTTGGCGTGCCGTTTTCCGACCCCATGGCCGATGGCCCGGTGATTCAGTTGGCCTGTGAACGCTCCCTGGCCCATGGCACCTCCACCCGCGATGTGCTGACCATGGTCAAGGCGTTCCGGGAAACCGACACCGAGACGCCGGTGGTGCTAATGGGCTACCTGAACCCGGTGGAAGCCATGGGCTACGACACCTTTGCCAGGGCGGCCGCCGACGCCGGGGTGGACGGGGTCTTGCTGGTGGACTTGCCGCCGGAAGAGGCCCTGGACGTCAAGCCGGTCATGGATACCCATGGGCTGGACATGATTTTCCTGGTCGCGCCGACTACCTCCGATGCCCGCATCAAGCTGATTGGCGAGGCCGGATCCGGCTACCTGTACTATGTTTCCCTGAAAGGGGTGACCGGCTCCGCGACCCTGAATGTGGACGAAGTCGCCAGCCGGGTTGAAACAATTCGCAACCTTGCTCAATTGCCCATTGGGGTCGGCTTTGGTATCAAAGACGCTGAATCTGCGCAGGCGGTAAGCCGGGTGGCAGATGGCGTGGTTGTCGGTAGCGCCCTGGTGAACCAGGTAGCGGAAAACCCGGACAACCCAGCCGCCATCAATAAGGCCATTGCCGGTATCCTTTCAGACATGCGCAACGCCATGGATCACAAGTAACGGGACCTTTGCATGAGCAGCAGTAACTGGCTGGAGAAAATCCTCCCCGCCGTCCGTCGTCCTCAGGAAAATCGGCGCAACAACATTCCTGAAGGCCTGTGGCGAAAATGTCCGCGTTGCGACGGCGTGATGTACCGGCCCGAGCTGGATCGCAATATGGATGTGTGCCCCAAGTGTGATCATCACCTGCGGATTAGTGCGCGCCGCCGTCTTAAGCTGTTTCTGGATGAAGGCCCGCAGAGGGAAATCGGTGCCGACCTGGCACCGGTGGACCGTCTGAAATTCAAAGATTCCAAGAAGTACAAGGACCGCCTGGCGGCGGCCCAGAAGGATACCGAGGAAAACGATGCCCTGATTGCCCTGAAAGGGACACTCAAGGGCGAGCCGGTGGTGGCCTGTGCCTTTGAGTTCAGTTTCATGGGCGGTTCCATGGGGTCAGTGGTGGGCGAGCGTTTTGTGCGTGCCGTCAACGTGTGCCTGGAGCACGAACTGCCCCTGATCTGCTTCTCCGCCAGCGGCGGAGCGCGCATGCAGGAAGCCCTGTTTTCCCTGATGCAGATGGCCAAGACCAGTGCGGCTTTGGAGAAACTGCGTCAGGCGGGCCTGCCCTTCATTTCCGTCATGACCGATCCGGTTTATGGTGGGGTCTCGGCATCCCTGGCCATGCTGGGGGATGTGAACGTGGCCGAACCCAACGCGCTGATCGGCTTTGCCGGCCCGCGTGTGATCGAACAGACCGTTCGCCAGAAATTGCCGGAAGGCTTTCAGCGCAGCGAGTTTCTGCTTGAGCATGGCGCTATCGACATGATTGTCAGCCGCCATGAGATGCGCGATACCCTGCATCGTCTGTTGGCCAACATGATGGGCTGGGCCCTGGCGGTGAATGACTGACATCCCGATTCCCGCCACCTTGCCGGCATGGCTCGAACGCATCGAGTCCATGCATCCCGCCGAGATCGAACTGGGGCTGGACCGGCTCAGACAGGTTGCCGACCGCCTGGGCGTGGCCAGCTTGCCGGGCACGGTAGTCACGGTCGCCGGCACCAATGGCAAGGGTTCCACGGTTGCCCTGATGACGGCCCTGGCGGAACGCCAGGGGCGTCGTGTCTGTGTCTATACCTCGCCCCATCTGCACCGCTTTAATGAACGGGTTCGCCTGCCGGACGGGCCTGCCCCGGATGCCCGGCTCTGTGAGGCCTTCGAACGGGTGGAAGCGGCCCGTGGCGATATCCCGCTGACCTATTTCGAATTCACCACCCTGGCTGCCCTGTGGCTGTTTTGCCAGAGCGGGGCGGACCTGTTCCTGCTGGAAGTGGGGCTGGGGGGGCGGCTCGATGCGGTCAACCTGATTGATGCCGACGTTGCCGTGGTGACCTCGGTGGGCCTGGATCACCAGGACTGGCTGGGCGATACCCGGGAAGCCATCGCCCGGGAAAAATGCGGAATTGGCCGCCGCCATCGGCCACTGGTTTACGGCGAAACGGACTGGCCCGCCAACCTGCTGTCGCTAATAGAGGCCAGTGGCGCCAGCGGCGTACTGGCCGGGCGGGAATTCGAATACCAGGGGGGGCGCCTGACGCTGGCTAACGGCTTATCCCTGACATTACCGCCGGCGATCAGGCTGGGACATGACAATCTGGCCACGGCCTGTCAGGCCCTGGCCCTTGCCGGCATTCCCGTCAGTGAAGCGGATTGTCAGGCCGTGGCAGGGCTGTCGCTCTATGGTCGCTGCGAGTCGTTTACCCTGAATGACCGGGCCTGCTGGTTTGATGTGGGGCACAACGTCCCGGCCGTGGCCCGTTTTCTGTCGCAACTTCCCCCCAGCCAGGGGGAGCGCCATCTGGTCTTCGGCATGATGGCCGACAAACCCATTAAGGACGTGGTGGCGCTGTTTGCCGGGCAGCGGGTGCGCTGGTACCTGGCTGCGCCGGCGGTACCACGTGCCGCCACAGTGGCGCGCCTGCGCCAGGCATTGCCTGATCAGGCCAGGTCAGTGGAGTGCAATTCGGTGAAAGAGGCGCTGGATGTGGCACTTGCCGCTGCAAAGCCGGAGGATCAGGTGCTAATCTTCGGGTCTTTCTTTACCGTTGCAGAAGCCCGACCTGACGGGAATGGAGACCAGGGTGGATAAACGAACTCGCCAGCGCCTGACCGGCATTGTCCTGCTGCTGATTCTGGCCGCCGTACTGGCGCCTTTTGTGTTCCGGTCACCGGAGCAGATACGCAATGCCCTGGATATGAGTATCCCTGCCGCGCCCGATTATCAAGCCGTGACGGTGGAGCCGGTGGTCTCGGAAGAGGTGGCCGCGGAAGCTGACGAGCGCATCGAAACGGACCGCCAGGCAGTGGAAGAAGCCGCCCGCGAACACCTGGACGATGAAGCCCCCGCCGATTCCGGGGCTGGCGAGTCTGCGCTGACAGAGTCCGGCCAGGAGCCGCAAGAAACAGCGGATGCCCCGGTGCCTCCCCAGGAGGAACCGAACGACAGCCCGGTGCTGGCCGGCTTTGTCGTGCAGGTGGGCAGCTACGGCAATGCCGACAATGCCACATCCCTGGTCGAGAAACTGAAAGATGCAGGCTATCGGGCCTATAGCGAAGCCGATATGCACGACGGGAAACCCATCCATCGTGTCATGGTGGGTCCGGAAATCCGCAAACAGGATGCCGAACAGACCCGCCAGGCGCTGGCCGACGATAGCCGTTTCAAGCTCAAGGGCCTGGTGCGGATTTATGCCCCCTGACGTGCCCATGCATGGGCAAGCGGGGTCGCCTCTGTTAAACTGCGCCGTCTGAATTAACGGGCAGCGACGGTCTTTCCTCAGCTACCTCCTGTTGCATGCGTTCACCGCCGGCGAGAGCACGCGTTACATGAATCTGGCAGACGGTATTATCCTGTTCGTAATCGCAGTGTCGGCGCTGCTTAGCGTCCGCCGGGGATTCACCCGCGAAGCCTTTTCATTGCTCACCTGGGTAGCTGCCTTTATTATCGCGCGCCTGTTCAGCCCGGCCCTGGAAATCCTCCTTCAGGACCAGATCTCGACTCCCAGCCTGCGAACTGCCGTTGCTTTCGGTTCGCTCTTCGTCCTGACCCTGGTGGTGGGTGCCCTGATCAACCACCTGCTGGGCGAACTGATTCGTGTCACAGGCCTCAGCAGCACAGACCGTCTGTTGGGCATGGTATTTGGCGCCTTGAGAGGCGTGGTGCTGATGATAGTGCTGGTGGCCCTGGGCCGGCAGCTGTTTGCCGCCGATAGCTGGTGGCAGGAATCCGTCCTGGTCCCCCATCTGGTAATGATGGAAGCGTGGACACGGCAAGTGGGCGAGAGTCTCCTCGCCTGGATCATGAACGTAAGCGGCAGTTAGAGGAAAGTTACCATGTGCGGCATTGTGGGCATTGTCGGCCATAGTTATGTGAATCAGGGCATCTACGATGCGCTTACCGTTCTGCAGCACCGTGGGCAGGATGCCGCCGGTATTGTTACCTGTGACGGTGATCGCCTCTATCTGCGCAAGGACAATGGCATGGTTCGCGACGTGTTTCGCACACGTCACATGCGCCGGCTGGTGGGCAACATGGGGATTGGCCATGTGCGCTACCCGACCGCTGGCAGCTCCAGTTCCGCCGAGGCCCAACCGTTCTACGTGAATTCCCCTTACGGGATCACCCTGGCCCACAACGGTAACCTGACCAACGCGGAAGCACTGGCCGAGCACATCTTCCGGGCGGACCTGCGACACATCAATACCACCTCGGATTCCGAAGTGCTGCTCAATGTCTTTGCCCACGAACTGCAAAGCCGGGGCAAACTGCAGCCCGAGCCGGATGACATTTTCGATGCCGTGGCCGCTGTCCACGAGCGGGTGGAAGGAGCCTATGCCGTGGTGGCCATGATTACCGGTTATGGCATCCTGGCGTTCCGCGACCCCCACGGCATCCGCCCGGTCTGCTTCGGCCGCAAGGACACTCCTCAGGGCCCCGAGTACATGGTGGCTTCTGAGTCCGTGGCGCTGTCTTCGCTGGGCTTTCATATCGTACGCGACCTGGCCCCGGGCGAGGCCATTTACATCAGCGCCGAGGGGGAAATGTTCACCCGCCAGTGCGCCAAAGATGCCAGCCTGCATCCCTGTATTTTCGAACAGGTTTACCTGGCCCGACCGGATTCCATTATCGACGGGATTTCCGTTTACAAGGCGCGGCTGCGCATGGGCGAGAAACTGGCGGAGAAGGTGGAGCGCGAATGGCCAGACCATGACATCGATGTGGTCATCCCGATCCCGGACACCAGCCGTACCTCGGCGCTGCAGATGGCCAATCATCTGGGCGTGAAATACCGCGAAGGTTTCATCAAGAACCGCTATATCGGCCGCACCTTCATCATGCCGGGCCAGCAGCAGCGCAAGAAGTCCGTGCGCCAGAAGCTCAACGCCATCGAGCTGGAATTCCAGGGCAAGAATGTCTTGCTGGTCGATGACTCCATCGTGCGCGGCACCACCTGCAACGAAATCATCCAGATGGCTCGCGAGGCCGGGGCAAAGAAAGTGTACTTCGCCTCCGCCGCGCCGGCGGTGAAATACCCGAATGTCTATGGTATCGATATGCCCGCGGCCAAGGAGCTGATCGCCCACGACCGCACCACGGATGACATCTGTGAGCTGATTGGTGCCGATCGCCTTATCTATCAGGACCTGGAAGATCTGGTCGAAACCTGCCGGGAAGGCAATCCCACGGTGGAGTCTTTCGATACTTCCGTGTTCAATGGGGAGTACCTGGCAGGTAACATTACTGCAGAGTATCTGGCTGGCCTGGAAGCCCGCCGCAATGATGCGGCCAAGGGTGGCAGTGACAAGACCCAGGCGCTGGCCGACAACGAAATCATTGACCTGCATAATACCAATTGAAGCGACGCAACACGCGGACAGCGTGAGCCTCTGAGAGATGAGATTAAGGAATGGCTGATCTGGATCCGAACGAACTTGATGTGGAAACCCTGGCAATCCGTACCGCGCAGTTGCGTACGGATGAAATGGCCCACTCGGATCCGATTTTCCTGACCTCCAGCTTCGTTTACGAAAACGCGGCCCAGGCGGCGGCACGCTTCGGCGGCGAAGAGCCGGGCAACATCTATTCACGTTTCACCAACCCCACGGTGCGCTCGTTCGAACAGCGCCTGGCCGCCATGGAGGGGGGGGAAGCCTGCGTGGCGTTTGCCTCCGGCATGGCCGCCATCAGTGGGACCTTCTTCTCCCTGCTGGCACCGGGCGATCATATCGTCAGTTCACGCAGTGTGTTCGGTACCACCAATGTGGTTTTCGACCGTTACCTGAAAAAGTTCGGTATCGAGACCACCCTGGTGGACCTGAGTGACCTGAAAGCCTGGGAGACGGCAATCCGTCCCGAGACAAAGATTCTCTACCTGGAAACCCCGTCCAACCCGCTGTCCGAAGTGGGGGATATCCGCGCCCTGGCAAAGCTGGCTCACGATAACGATGCGCTGCTGGTGGTGGACAACTGCTTCTGCACGCCGGCGTTGCAAAAACCCCTGGCGTTGGGGGCGGACATCATCATTCACAGTGCCACCAAATACCTGGACGGGCAGGGTCGTTGCCTGGGTGGCGCGGTTGTTGGCCCCAAGGCCGAAATGGAGGAGGTGCTGGGTTTTGTCCGTTCCGCAGGCTCCTGCATGAGCCCGTTCAACGCCTGGGTGTTCCTCAAGGGGTTGGAAACCTTGAACCTGAGAATGCAGGCGCAGAGTGCGCGTACGCTGGAGCTGGCCCAGTGGCTGGAAACCCAGCCGGGCATCGCACGGGTGCATTATGCCGGCCTGAAAAACCACCCCCAGTATGAGCTGGCCAGTAGGCAGCAGTCTGCCTATGGGGCGGTGCTGTCCATCGAGGTGGAAGATTCCGATGGTCGGCGCGACCGGCAGGCAGCCTGGCGGTTTATTGATGCCACTCGGCTGATTTCCATTACCGCCAACCTGGGAGATGTTAAAACCACCGTCACCCATCCGGCGTCCACCACGCATGGGCGGGTCAAGGAAGAAGAAAAAGAGCGCTCCGGGATCACCGAAAATCTGATCCGCCTGGCCATCGGTCTGGAATCCGTGGATGATCTCAAGGCCGATCTGGAACGTGGCCTCAAGGCACTTGCCAGCGCTTGAAACAAGCACCGGGCGCGGGCATGACGAAGAGCGATCTCTTTGACCGTGTTCGCCGCTGCCCGGCCAGCGAAAACCAAGGGGAATCATGCAGGCACTGGATAAAGCCCTGGCCCAGGTGGGCCGTGTTGTATTGGGCAAAGAAGAACAACTGAAACTGGCTCTGACCTGCATGCTGGCCAACGGCCATTTGCTGATCGAGGATCTTCCCGGCATGGGCAAGACCACTCTGGCCCATGCTCTGGCCCGGGTATTCCAGCTGGAGTACCGCCGGGTGCAGTTCACCAGCGATATGCTGCCGGCGGATATCCTCGGCGTGTCCGTGTTTGATCCGGCCACGCAACAGTTCTCCCTGCGCGAAGGACCGGTCTTTACCCAGTTGCTGCTCGCCGATGAAGTTAACCGCGCCACCCCCAAAACCCAGAGTGCGCTGCTGGAAGCCATGGAGGAACGGCAGGTCACGCTCGATGGGGTCACCCGCGATCTGCCCAGCCCCTTCTTTGTCGTTGCCACCCAGAACCCGGTGGACCAGGCCGGGACCTTCGTTCTGCCAGAATCACAGCTCGACCGTTTCTTGATGCGTATCTCGCTGGGCTATCCGGCACCGGAAGTGGAGCTGGATCTGCTCGCTGGCGGAGACCTGCGCGAACAGGTCAAATCCCTGGGACCGGTGATCAACAGCGACGGTCTGGTCAAGCTGACCCGGGTGGTTCACAAGGTGCGGGCCAGCCATGAGCTGCTCGATTATGTGCAGCGGCTGCTGGATGCCACCCGTTCCGACGACCGGTTTGTGGCAGGCCTGTCGCCTCGGGCGGGGCTGGGGCTGCTCAAGGCGTCGCGGGCCTGGGCGCTGGTCAGTGGCCGGGACTATGTTCTGCCGGAAGACGTGCAGGCGGTCTGGCCCTCAGTGGCGGAGCACCGACTGGCAGCACGCCAGGGCGGTAGCGTCTCTGCGATTACCCAGTCCCTGTTGCAGTCCGTACCGGTGGTGCGGCGCTAACGCCGTGCGTATCCCGGCACCTCTGCGAGCTCCTTACGAGCGCTGGCTGGTTCGCCGGCTGCCCTCCGCACGGCGGGTGGTGTTGAACCAGAAGCGCATCTTCATCTTTCCCACCGGCTACGGTTTCTTCTATCTGCTGGTTGCCGGGCTGTTGTTCATCGGCGGCATCAATTACGAGAACAACCTGATCCTGGCCCTGTCCTTTCTGCTGGCCAGCCTGTTCATGGTGGCCATCCTCCACACCTATCGAAACCTGTCCGGGCTGGGGCTGCGCAACGGCGACAGCGAGTCCGGCTTCGCCGGGGAGGAGGGGGCGCTGGAAGTGGTGCTGTTCAGCCGGCGCCGTGACCATCATTGCATTGTGCTGCAGTGGAAAGGGCAGGATGCGCAGCAGGTCAGTGTCAACGGCGGGGAAGAAACCAGTCTCTGGCTGAACCTGCCTCTGGCTGCCCGGGGCCGGGTGTTTGCGCCACGCCTGAAGGTGCAAAGCCGTTTTCCCCTGGGACTGTTGCGGGCCTGGTCCTACGTGACGCTGGACCACTATTGCCTGGCCTGGCCGGTTCCGGAAACCTCCCGGGACTGTCCGGCGGATGGCGGCAGGGAAAACCAGCAGGCGGCCAGCAGCGGCCGCAGTGGCAATGAAGAATACATGGGCCTGCGGGACTATGTCCCCGGGGACTCCCTGCGCAAGATCGACTGGAAGGGCTACGCCCGGGGCCGGGGACTGAATACCAAGCAGTTTGAAGAACCGGTGGGCGGGCGACTCTGGCTGCGCTGGGACCGTCTGCAAGGGATTCCCGAGGAACGGCGCTTGTCGATTCTCTGCCACTGGGTACTGGTGCTGGATCAGCAGCATCAACCCTATGGGTTGACCCTGCCGGGCCTGAAACTGGCGCCGGACAGCGGCGATGCCCATCGCTGGCGTGCCCTGGATGCCCTGGCCAGCTATCCGGAGTTCAACTGATGCGCGTCTATCAGGTGCCCTCCCATACCCGGCTGTGGCTGGCCCTGGCCGTGGTCATGGCCTCGTTGCCGCAGTTGCTACGCGGGCCGGAATGGCAGGCCTTGTTGCTGGTCGTGGTGGTGGGAATCCGTTGGCTGGTGGACCGTCAGCGGCTCAGTCTGCCGGGGCGGATAACCCGCAGCCTGCTGCTGGTGGTCGCCGTGGCCCTGACGTTCTACAGCTTTGGCCGGCTGTACGGGCCGGAGGCGGGGGTGGCCCTGCTGGTCAGTCTGTTTGCCCTGAAATACCTGGAAGTCGTGCGTCAACGCGATGCCTATGTGGTGGTGGTTCTGGGCTATTTTGTCTGTGCCACGGCCCTGCTGTTTGCCATGACGCCACTGATGTTCGCTTATGTTCTGCTGTGCATGACGATGCTGACAACCTGCCTGGCCGGCATCAACCACAGCGATACCCGAGCCAGTCGTTTCCGCCATCTGGGACGGGCCGGCGCCATGGTATTGCAGGCCATCCCCTTGACCATTGCCCTGTTCATTCTGGTGCCCCGTGTGGCGCCGCTCTGGAATATGCAACTGGATAGCGGCAAGGCCCGCACGGGGATGTCCGACAGCATGTCACCGGGCGAGATCAGTGACTTGTCGGAGTCATCGGAGTTGGCCTTTCGTGTGGCGTTCGAGGGGGCGGTGCCGCCGCCGCAGGAGCGTTACTGGCGGGGCCTGACCCTGACTCATTACGACGGTCGAACCTGGCAGCAGGGGATACCCAGGGGGATGACCGAAGCGGATTACCTGTATACCGGTGGCGGCAATATTCCCGACTGGTTTCAGGCGCTGCGTTCGGCCCGGACAGCAGGGCAGAGCTACCGCTACCAGGTGATTGCCGAGCCGACCCAGCGACGCTGGCTGTTTGCCCTTGCGGTGCCGTTTCCCGATTTTCGCAATGAGGTGGGGCTGGCGCGCGATATGCGTCTGGTGGCCGACAAGCCGGTGTCGCAACGCTTTGCCTACCAGGTTGAGAGCGTACCCGCCGCCAGGCCAGCCATGGCACTGGATGGCCGGGAGCGTGATCTGATGCTGTCCCTGCCTCCGGAAGCCGGCGGCAAGGCCCGTGGACTGGCCCAGCAATGGCGGCTGGAGAGCACGTCAGACCGGGCCATTGTCGAGCGGGCTCTGCGCCATTTTCGCGACAATCCCTTTCACTACACCCTGCGGCCGCCCCGACTGGTGACCGATCCGGTGGATGATTTCCTGTTCCGCACCCGCAGGGGGTTCTGTGAGCATTATGCCTCCAGCTTTACCTTCCTGATGCGGGCCGCCGGCGTTCCGGCGCGGGTGGTGGTGGGCTACCAGGGCGGCGAGCGTAACGAGCTGGGCGACCACTTGCTGATCCGCCAGTACGATGCCCACGCCTGGGCGGAAGTCTGGTTGCAAGGCCAGGGGTGGACCCGGGTCGATCCCACGGCGGCGGTAGCCCCTGAACGCATCGAGCTGGGCCTGCGCGGCGCGCTGCAAGACAGTGAAGAGGGCACCGTGCTAGATAACCTGGAGTTGAGCAGCTTTGCCGGTTCGGGGGTGCTCGGCAAACTCAGTCAGTGGGCGGACTATGTGGATTTCCGCTGGCAGACCTGGGTGTTGGGCTATGACAGTGCTTTTCAGTCGGCCTTCCTTGCGAGTGTGCTGGGGGAGGTAACCCCCATGCGAGTCGGTCTGGCACTGGTGCTGACGGTGGCCGGCCTGCTGGCGGTGTATGCCCTGTTTCTGCTATGGCAGGCGGGGCAGGAAAGCCTGACCGTCATGGAGCGGGAATACTGGCGGCTCCATCGTAAAGCCAGTGACAAGGGCCGCCCGCTACCGACAGGCTTGACCCCGCAACAGCTCAGTCACGCCATTGGCGAGCAGTGGCCCCGGGCGGCCAGCGCCGCCACGGATTGGGCCCGCTATTACCAGCGGTTGCACTATGATCCGGACCATAAACCTGAAAATAAGCAAATTCGCCATTTACGCAGCTTGCGAAATCGCTTATACAAATTATTGGACTAGTGTCCCAGCCAAGGCTGGGCTACTAGCGGGGTGGAACTTACGTTGTTATGGAGAACGACATGCGCGCCGCAAACTATAAGAAAGCGCTTGAGCTCACTGAACATGGGCCCTGGGCTCAACAATTCTGGGATGACCTGGTCCCGCTCAAAGACAGGGTGGTAAAGCACCCGGTATTCATGGATATGGCGGCAGGTAGCCTCAGCCTGCCCCGTTTCCGGTGTGCCTTGCTGAATTTTTACCCCCTGGTGGAAAACTTTCCCAAGTACATGGGGCTGAACCTGGCCAAGACCCGACCGGGTCGTTTCCCCGGCCATGAGGAAGCCAAGAACTGGCTGATCGGCAATATCAAGATCGAGCAACGCCATGCTTACTGGTACCAGGACTGGGCCATGGGCTTCGGGCTGACCCTGCAGGAACTGGAATTTGTAGAGCCTCCGGCAGCCATGGATGCGGTCAACCATTTCCTCTGGACCATGGGGCGGCAAGGCAGCCTGGAGGAGGGCATAGCTGCTACCAACCTGGCCATTGAGTGGGCGACTGGCGAGTGGAGTCAGAGTGTGGTGAAAGGCATGAAGGCCTACCAGGAAAACGGAGTGGCCACCATCAATCGCCACTCCATGGCCTGGCTGCGGGCTCATGCTTCCTACGATGATGATCATCCCCATGAAGCCATGGAGCTGGTGAAGCTGCTCTGCGTGGATGAGGAAAGCCGGGAAAAGGCCTTCAACGCGGCGGTCAAGGGATTGGAATACTACATTCTGGCGCTGGATCACTGCTGGGAAAGTGTGGATTAAAAGGCACAGCACGTTTCACGCAACAGGCTTGGCGATCCAGCAGCAGAGCCGTGTTGCGTGCAAACGGCGCTTTCCTCACATATAAACCTTCAGCTTGTCGCGAATGACGCGCTGTATCGCCTTGATTTCCATGGGAGAACGGTCGCTAAGCTTGGACGGCTGGATACGGTGCAGGTGCAGACAGGGAAAGTCCTTGCGAAACGCCCGCAGGTCCCCCTTGGTAATGACCGGCAGGAAGGGGATATCGCTGGTTTCCTTCTTCATCAGGGCCCACAGACCCACTTTCAGTGGTACCGGCTTGATTACCCGCTTGCCGTATTTCAGCAGCCTTAACGTCAGGTAGAGTCCTTCCTTGCCGAACAGATCGCCAGGCACAATATACATGCCGCTGGCATGCACACTGTGATCACCAATGCCGTTGAAAGTGTCGTGATAGGCATAGGGGTTGGGCAGGATGATCAGCGAGCGATCATCGTCGTCCGGCAGCGAGATATCGTAGTTGGTATACAGCTGTTCCACCGGTGCACTGTAGACACACAGCGTGTTCTGGAACTGTTTGATAAAATCGACAGCCCGCTTGTGGTTGTCGAAATGACTCAGTTTCCAGATAAGGTGTTCGGGTATCCCCAAGTCATTCAGCATAAAAGGTTATCTGGCATAGTTATTAATTCTTAGTAGGCAGAATATAGCATAGCCGGACCTCTCCACCAGCACTACCAACGAATACGATTGATAGATTCGGCCAGGAGTGATCAGGATCACGCCGGTTGGGCGACGGAAGTAACGAATGCAGTCTCAATTCCCTGTGGATGAAGTCATCGAGCCGCTCCTGGAGACACTGTCTTCGCAGGGGGCGGCCATTCTTGAAGCCCCGCCGGGGGCAGGGAAATCCACCCGGGTTCCCTTGCGGTTGCTGGACGCCGGCTGGGGTCGGCAGGGCAGGATTCTGATGCTGGAACCGCGCCGGGTGGCAGCCCGTTCCGTGGCCAGCTTCATGGCGTCGCAGCTGGGGGAGCCAGTGGGCAGGACCGTGGGGTACCGGACCCGGACCGATACCCGTGTCAGCGTCTCAACCCGTCTGGAAGTGGTCACCGAAGGCGTGCTGACCCGCATGGCCCTGTCCGACCCGGAACTGGAAGGCGTCAGCCTGGTGATCTTCGATGAATTCCACGAACGCTCTCTGGCGGCGGATCTGGGGCTGGCCCTGGTCAGCGAGATTCGTGAGGCCTTCCGGCCGGATCTGGGCCTGCTGATCATGTCCGCCACCCTGGACTGCGGCCCCCTCCAGGAACGCGTAGCGGCGCCGCTGGTGCGCAGTGAAGGGCGCAGTTTTCCCGTGGACGTGACATACCGGCCGGTGCCAGCCCGGCAGGACTGGCGGACCCACTGTGCCGCCGTGGTAGCTGAACAGGCCCCCCGGGAGCAGGTGACCCTGGTATTTCTGCCGGGGCGCGGGGAAATTCGCTGGGTGGCTCGAGCCCTGGCAGGCGCCGGGCTGGACATTCCCGTACTGGAACTGCACGGCGGCTTGCCGTTGGCCAAACAGCAGGAGGTGCTGAACCGGGCGGCGGAAGGGCGGCCACTGGTGATCCTGGCGACCAATGTGGCGGAAACCAGCCTGACTATCGACGGCGTTACCCGGGTGGTGGACAGTGGCCTGGCCAGGGAGCCGGTCTACGATCCGGCGCGCCACCGCAGCCGGCTGGTCATGCGGCGGATCAGCAGCGCCAGTGCCCGCCAGCGTAGTGGCCGGGCGGGGCGTCTGGGGCCGGGCAGCTGCACTCGCCTGTGGTCTGAAAATGAAGTGATGGCGGCCCACCAGACACCGGAAATCCTGCGGGTGGGACTGGACCAGCTGGTGCTGGATCTGGCCCGTTGGGGCTGCCTGGACCCCAACCAGATGCAGTGGTTGGACTCGCCGCCGCTGGCGGCCTGGCAAGGGGCGGTGAAGCGGTTGCGACACAGTGGCGCACTGGACGACCAGGGAGCCCTGACCCGTGAAGGGCAAGCCATTGCCCGGCTGGGTATCGAGCCGGCGCTGGCCACCCTGGTCATTGCCGGCGAAAACGCCGGACTGGGCGCAACGGCGGCCCGGGTCGCGGCCCTGCTCGGCGAACGGGATATTTTGAACGGTCAGGGCGTGGACTTGCGGCAGCGACTGCATGCCCTGCAATCCCGGCCCCGTGATTTCACCACCGTGCTGGAGGAAGCTGGCAAACTGGCAAAGCAGGCTGACAGGGACCGGCAGGATTGGCAGTCGCATCTGGGCACCTTGCTGGCCACGACCTGGCCCATGCAACTGGCCCGCCTGCGTCCGGGGCGTGAGCGACATTACCAGATGGCGGATGGCCCGGGCGTGATGCTGCCACCTGGCGATGCGCTTGTCGGCAGGGAATGGCTGCTGGTTCTGGATACCGATGGCCAGCCCCGTGATGCCCGCATCCGCCTGGCCATGCCGTTGGAGGCCGGTGAGGTGGCAGAGGCGAAAGAACAGCACGGCGACTGGCAGGAAATGGTGGGCTGGGACAGCGAACGACAGCGGGTGACCGGCCGCCGGTCGCTGCGCCTGGGCAGCATCGAGCTGCAAAGCCAGCCGCTGGGGGCTTTGAGCCCAGAACAGCAAAGCCAGGGGCTGTTGGAAGGTTTGCGCAGCGAAGGGCTGCAACTGCTCCCCTGGAGCGACGACTGCCGGCAATGGCAGGCCCGAGTGATCAGGCTGGCACGGGTGGAAAACGGCTGGCCGGCGGTGGATGACACGGCGTTGCTGGATAGCCTGGAAGACTGGCTGCTCCCTTTCCTTGCCGGCATGCGCACCCTGAAAGACCTGCAATCCCTACCATTGCAAACAGCATTGAATACCCTGTTGACGCTGTCTCAACAGCAACGCCTGGAGCAGGTCATGCCCTCATCGGTGGTCATACCCAGTGGCCGCAAGGCAAGGCTGGACTACAGGGGTGACGCCATTGTGCTGGCCGTCAAGCTTCAGGAACTGTTCGGTCTGCAAACCCTGCCGACCCTGGCCGATGGCAAGCTGTCCATCACCGCCCACTTGTTGACACCGGCGGGCCGTCCGGCAGCCATCACGGATAACCTGGCGCGTTTCTGGGCAGAGAATTATGCGGCGGTTCGCAAAGACCTGAGAGGACGCTATCCCAAGCATCCCTGGCCGGACGATCCTCTCGATGCTGAAGCCACCGCGTTTACCAAGAAGCGACTGGCGGGGAAATAATCGGCAAGTCCCATATTCAGGATGGAATGGAAAACAAAAAAAGCCCGGCGAATGCCGGGCTTTTTCATGGTGAAGTGGTTACATCGTCCTTAGACGGACTGGGCAACCGGAATCTTCACGGTATCGGCCACATCCTGGTACTCCGGCATCTGGTCGAAGTTCAGGTAGCGGTAAATTTCGGAAGACATGGAGTCGATAGTGTTCGCATATTCCATGTATTCCTCCACGGTCGGCAGCTTGCCGAGAATGGATGCCACGGACGCCAGCTCAGCCGATGCCAGGTACACATCCGCACCCTGACCCAGACGGTTCGGGAAGTTACGGGTGGAAGTGGATACCGCCGTGGACTTGGGCGCGATGCGAGCCTGGTTACCCATGCACAGGGAGC
>JAKSCQ010000020.1 GCA_022360555.1 Pseudomonadales bacterium | reverse complement strand
GCCAAGGCCCTCACCGATCCGGCGCTGCCCTTATACGGCGTTCCCTTTGTGGTGAAAGACAACATTGATGTGGCCGGCCTGCCCACCACCGCCGCCTGCCCGGACTTTGCCTATACCCCCGAGGAAGATGCCACCGCCGTGCGGCTGCTGCGCGAGGCCGGGGCCATCGTGGTGGGCAAGACCAACCTGGACCAGTTTGCCACTGGCCTGGTGGGCACCCGCTCGCCCTACGGCGAAGTGCCCAATCCCTTCGATTCGGCTTACCTCAGTGGCGGCTCCAGCTCCGGTTCTGCCTGTGCCGTCAGTCTGGGCCTGGTGCCCTTCTCCCTGGGCACCGACACCGCCGGTTCCGGCCGGGTGCCCGCCGCCTTTACCAACACCGTGGGCCTGAAACCCACCCGTGGCGCCATCAGCACTCAAGGGGTGGTGCCGGCCTGTCGCACACTGGATTGTGTCAGCATCTTTGCCCTGAACGTGGAAGACGCTCAAACGGTTTACCGCCTTATCGGTCAGTTTGATCGTGACGACGCCTACAGCCGTCCAGCCCCCTCCCTGCAAAAAACCGGGCTGCCGGCACGGCCGAAACTGGGCATTCCCAAAGACCTGCCCTGGTTCGGTGATACCCAGGCGAAGGCGCTGTGGGAACAGCAACTGGACAGCCTCAAGGCCATCGCCGAACTGGTCACCGTGGACACCATGGTGCTGCAGGATGCTGCCGCCCTGCTCTACCAGGGCCCCTGGGTGGCCGAGCGTTTCACCGTTACCGAATCCCTGTTGCAGGAAAACCCCGACGCCGTATTGCCGGTGATTCGTGACATTCTGGAACCGGCCGCCGGTCTCAGCGCCGCCGACAGTTTCCGCGCCCAATACCGGCTGGCCGAACTCAAGCGTCAATCCGAGGCCCTGCTGGCCGGCGTGGACGCCCTGCTGCTGCCCACCACGCCGGGCATCTACACCCGCGACGCGGTGCGCAACGATCCCATTACCCTGAACAGCCAGCTCGGTACCTGGACCAACTTCGTCAACCTGCTGGACCTGTGCGCCCTGGCCCTGCCCGGCGGCTTCCGCGACGACGGCCTGCCCGGCGGCTTCACCCTGATCGCCCCGGCCTGGCAGGACCACGCCCTGGCCGAATTCGGCCAGCGCTGGCAACAGCACCAGCCCTGGCAGGCCGGCGCCACCGGCCAGGCACTGCCGGCACCGAAAAAGGCCGCTGCTCCCGATGACAGTGACGACACCATCACCGTGGCCGTGGTCGGCGCCCATCTCACCGGCATGCCGCTCAACAGCCAGCTCACCGAACGTGACGCCGTCCTGCTGGAAGCCACCCATACCGCCCCCTGCTACCGGCTCTATGCCCTGGCCAACACGGTACCGCCCAAGCCCGGCCTGATCCGCAACAACAAGGACGGCGGCGACAGCATTCCCATCGAACTGTGGCAGATGCCCATCGAACACTTCGGCAGCTTTGTCGGCCTGATTCCCGCCCCGCTGGGCATCGGCAGCCTGGAAACCGTGGATGGCCGCTGGGTGAAAGGCTTTATCTGCGAGCCCTGGGCCATCGACGACGCCACCGACATTACCGAGCTGGGTGGCTGGAGACATTACATCGCGCAATTGAAAAAAGAGGGAGCCCTCTGATGTTGAAGAAAGTGCTGATCGCCAATCGGGGCGAGATCGCCGTACGTATCTGCCGCACCCTGAAGCAGATGGGCATTGCCTCAGTGGCCGTGTATTCCGATGCGGACCGCAACAGCCAGCATGTCAGCGTGGCCGATGAGGCCGTGGCCCTGGGCGGCCAGACCGCGGCGGAAAGCTACCTGAAAACCGACCTGATTCTGCAGGCGGCGAAAGACACCGGCGCCGACGCCATCATTCCCGGCTACGGCTTCCTATCGGAAAATGCCGAGTTTGCCGAAGCCTGCGATGCCAACGGCATTGCCTTTGTGGGCCCCACACCGAAACAGTTGCGCGAGTTCGGCCTCAAGCACGAGGCCCGGGCCATCGCCGAAAAAGCCGGCGTGCCCCTGGCCCCCGGCACCGACCTGCTGCAAAGCCTGGACGAAGCCAAACAGGCTGCCAGCGACATCGGTTACCCGGTGATGCTGAAAAGCACCGCCGGCGGTGGCGGCATCGGTCTGTCGCGCTGCAATAACGAAGACGAACTGGTGGCCGCGTTTGAATCGGTAAAGCGTCTTGGGGAAAGTTTCTTTTCCGACAGCGGCGTCTTTATCGAACGCTTCGTGGCCCGCGCCCGCCACGTGGAAGTACAGATCTTCGGGGACGGCGAAGGCACCGTCCTCGCCCTGGGCGAACGGGAATGTTCCCTGCAACGCCGCAACCAGAAAGTGGTGGAAGAAACCCCCGCGCCCAACCTGCCCCAGGCCACCCGGGAACAGCTCCACGCCAGCGCCGTGCGTCTGGGCCAGTCCGTCAAATACCGCTCCGCCGGCACCGTGGAATACATCTACGATGACGAGCGCGACGAATTCTATTTCCTGGAAGTGAACACCCGCCTGCAGGTGGAACACGGCGTTACCGAATCCGTGTTCGGCGTGGACCTGGTGCAGTGGATGCTGCAACTGGCCGGCGGAGAGCGTCCGCCGCTGGACGCGTCCTACACCAGCCAGGGCGCCTCCATGGAAGTGCGTATCTATGCCGAAGATGCGTTAAAAGATTTTCAGCCCAGCCCCGGCGAACTCACCGAGGTATTCTTCCCGGACAACATTCGCCTGGACGGCTGGGTGGACACCGGCACCGTGGTCAGCCCCCACTATGATCCGATGATTGCCAAGGTGATCGTGCACGGCAACGACCGCGCCGAGGCGCTGGAAAAGATGCAGACGGCTCTCGCGCAAACCCGCCTGTCCGGCATTGCCACCAACCTGGATTACCTGCGCCAGATCCTGCGCGACGACAACGTGATTGCCGGCAAGGTGTCCACCCGTTACCTGGAAACCTTCGACTACACCCCCATGGCCTTCGAGATCGTGGAGCCGGGCACCTACACCACGGTGCAGGACTACCCCGGCCGGTCCGGTTACTGGGATATCGGCGTGCCACCCTCTGGCCCCATGGATGATTTCGCCTTCCGCCTGGCCAACCGCATTGTCGGCAACCACGACAGCGCCGCCGGCCTGGAAGCCACGCTGGTGGGCCCCGGTCTGAAATTTCATTGCGACACCGTGGTGGCGCTCACCGGCGCCGCCTGCGAGGCGGCACTGGACGGCCAGCCGGTACCCTTCTGGGAGCCCGTCACCGTCAAGGCCGGCCAGACCCTGACCACCGGCAAGGTGTGCAGCGGCTGCCGTACCTATATCGCCGTGCGCAACGGCATCGACGTGCCCGATTACCTGGGCAGCAAATCCACCTTCGTGCTGGGCCAGTTCGGCGGCCACGGGGGACGCACCCTGCGCAAGGGCGACGTGCTGTCCATTTGCCAGCCACAACTGGCGGGCTGCCCCACGCCGGCGCCGGTAGCTGAACCGCACCCGGTGGAAGAGGGCCTGATTCCCGCATACCCGCAACAATGGGGCATCAAGGTACTGTACGGCCCCCACGGTGCGCCGGACTTTTTCACCGAGGACGCCATCGAAGCATTTTTCCAGGCCGACTGGCAGGTGCACTACAACTCCAACCGGCTGGGCATTCGCCTGGTCGGCCCCAAGCCGAGCTGGACCCGCACCGACGGCGGCGAGGCCGGCCTGCACCCGTCCAACGTGCACGACAACGAATACGCCATCGGCTCCATCAACTTCACCGGCGACTTCCCGGTGATCCTCACCAAGGACGGCCCTAGCCTGGGCG
Source organism: Pseudomonadales bacterium (assembly GCA_022360555.1). Taxonomy (GTDB): domain Bacteria; phylum Pseudomonadota; class Gammaproteobacteria; order Pseudomonadales; family Alcanivoracaceae; genus Alcanivorax. Next base: position 284 of record JAKSCQ010000020.1, on the reverse strand, counting down.
GCTTTGTCTGCCCGGTAACCATTGCCAAATCCGAGCTGTGGAAGGTGGGCCAGTTGAAGCCCGGTGACAGCATCCGCTTCTCGCCGATCAGCTTTGCCGAAGCCAAGGCCATGGAAGAAGCCCAGGATGCGTCCATTGAAAATCTGGGCGTGATTCCGGTGGTCAATCCGGAAATCCGCGACCACAGCGACAGCTTTACCTCCGCCACCATGCTGGCGGAAAAAGACGCAGACGGCCATGTACCGCGCATCGTCTACCGTCAGGCCGGCGACAAGTACATCCTG
>JAKSCQ010000021.1 GCA_022360555.1 Pseudomonadales bacterium | reverse complement strand
TCTGATCATTTCCACCCCCACCGGTTCCACCGCCTATGCCCTGTCCGGTGGCGGCCCGATCATGCACCCCAAGCTGGATGCCATGGTGCTGGTACCGCTTAATCCCCACACGCTCACCAGCCGTCCGCTGGTGGTCGCCGGCGACAGCGAGATCAAGATCCAGATCACCACCGAAAAGGTGCGCCCGCTGGTGAGTTGCGATGGCACGGCAGGGATTCGCCTGCAGGTGGATGATGTGATCGCCATTCGCAAGAAACCCCATCGCCTGCACCTGATCCATCCGCCCGGGCATGATTTCTACCAGGCCTGTCGCTCCAAACTGGGCTGGAGTACCCGTCCGGGCGACAACGGTTAATGGCGTGCCTGTAGGAGGGGGCATGCAGCCGAACCAAAATAAGCTCCTACAGTCGCAATGCCCCCCCGTGATACGCCAGACGTCCGCCTATAAGTGAGTTATCGATATGACCTACCAAAGCTTTGAAGACCTGATTGCCACCATGACCCCGGAGATTTGCGACAACATGCGTCGTGCCGTGGAGCTGGGCAAATGGCCGGATGGTCGGGTGCTGAGCAAGGAGCAGCGCGAGCTCTGCATGCAGGCGGTGTTGGCCTGGGAGGCAAGGAACCTGCCTGAAGAGCAGCGTACCGGTTACATGGAGCAGGCCTGCAAGAGCCAGGATGAACCGACCGAGGAGCAGCCGGTGACCCTGCGTGCTCCGGATCAACTGCAGTAAGTTTGTTATCGTGACCGGCGGGTCGTCGCCGACAGGCGGTTTCGTCTTGTTTTGGCGGCCGTTCTGGCGTTTAGTGCATTGGTATAAAAGTGATCATACTGTATTGTTCTTAGTCGGCATGCCGGAGTACTAGGAAGGCTTGCTGAGCACTTTTCCGGGATGCGGAATATCCGCTTTGCCCGCCCCTGCACCGACAGGGACAAATAATTAGATAACAACCGGTTTGGGAGACCCCATGCATATCTACAAGAAAGTACTGCCCGCAGCAGTGGCGATGGCGCTGGCTGCCTGTGGAGGTGGAAGTGACACGGTGCCGGATCAGACAGCGGATGCTGTTCCTCTTGGCACTCATCCGAAATTCAATCCGGTTACCTCGGATCTTCCTCTCAATACGGATCTGGTTTTCGCCGCTGCAGCCACTAGTGATGGAACCGCCGATGTCGGGGTTGCCAGCAATCCTGTAGAAGCGGGGATCAATGCCCTGGACGGCTTTTCCTTGAATGCCCCATTTGATATTGCTTTTTCTGGGGCAATCGACCCTGAAAGTCTTTGTACCCCCATGCAGGCGGCAATGAGCGGCACCTGTGCGCCGAATATTTTCCTGGTTCCTCTGGATACCGGTGATAACGATGCTCTGGACCCGTCCAATGTGGTTGGGATTAACATGGAGGCCTTCCAGAGTACGGCGTTCACAGCCAGCGTGATTTCACGCGATGGAGGCGAAAATAATGTGCTGCGGGTCACTCCGTTGTCTCCGCTGCTACCCAAAACCAAATATCTGGTTTTCCTGACGGATGGCGTGGCCGCTGCCAATGGCAGCGCCGTTGGTGGTTCGGCGAGTTACCGCTTGCTCGGGGACAATGAGCCTGAATTGTCCGGGTCTCTGGCCTCGGTGCGAGAGGCGGTTCAGGGCTGGGAGACAATCGCCTCTGGCGTATTGCTTGGCTCTGGGCTGGCTACGGATCCGGACCAAGCGAAGGATTCGGTGGTAATTTCCTACACCTTCACAACCACTGATCCGGTTGCCCCGCTGGTTGCCATGGCGGCTCCCGGTGCTGCGCTGGTTCAGGCCCAGAAAGACATGGGCTTCACCGATCAGCAGGCGATTGGCAATCTGCAACAACTTTCCGCGGCGGTGGAGCTTTCCAAACCCGCCGAGCGTGAAGTCGGCATGGTTACCATGTTGCCGCCATCGGAACCGGAGGGCATGCCCACCGATCTCGGTGTGGACCTGAATGCGCTTTCTCCGCAATTGCAGGCCGGTGTCGCCAGCCTTTATACCGGCTACATCAAGCTGCCTTACTATCTGACCACCCCGGAAACCACGGCATCGGCCAGCTACACCATGGATGCCTGGGAGCCGGATCAGCTTCTCGGCGGTTTGCTAAGTGCCAGCTTGCCGGAAGGCTCTCCGACTTTGCCGCCGGCGGATGTGGATGGCAGCTATAACATCACTTATCGCTATCCCTTTGCCCAGCGCCAGTCCTTTGAGTCGGTACCACTGCAATTGACTCTGCCAACCAGCGAAGGTTGTGCTGAGGCATCGCCCTACCAGACGGCCATTTATGTGCACGGTATCACCAGTGATCGCACCTCCGTGGCGCTGCTCGCACACACGCTGGCTGCTGACTGTGTGGCAACCGTGGCCATTGACCTGCCTCTGCATGGTGTAACGAACGATACTGGCAGCCCGACCTACGCATTGAACGTGGAGAACATGTCGGCCCAGGGGCTGGGAACGCTCTTTAGCCAACTCTATGGGGAAGATGCGCCGGCTGAGCGTCACTTCAATGATCCTGCCGGCTCGGGCGGGCAGTTCATCAATCTTAATACGCTCACCAATACCCGTGACAACCTGCGTCAGAGCGTGATGGATCTGTTGAACCTGAATGCCAGCCTGTCGGCGGTCAACGATCAGCTTGCCCCTCGCGGAATCAGCCTGGATACCGGGAATGTGAGCGTCGTTGGTGCGTCCCTGGGCGGGATCGTTGGTACGACGTTTACCACGGTTAACCAGCTTGCCTATGCGGCTGATGGCCAGCTGGCGTCCAGCGCCATGAACCCCGAGTTCGCAAGCAACCTTAACCCGCTGTCTTCTCTGGCGGTTTCCGTGGGCGGTTCGCAACTGTCCTATCTGCTGAATACCTCTGATACCTTTGGCCCCGTGATTGCCAATGGTCTGTCCGCGGCCGGTGTGTCGCCCGGTACCTCTGATTTTGACAAGTTCCTGTACGTGGCCCAGAGCACCGTGGATTCCGGTGACCCGGTCAGCTTTGCTCCCATCCTTGCAGGCGAGGGTGAGATGGGTGCCCAACTGGCCGGTGCGGGCTTGACCGTGCCGGTGCTGCTGCAACAGGTAAACGGTGACACGGTAGTGCCCAATGGCAGCGCTGAGTTTCCGCTGAGTGGTACTGAGGGGCTTGCCGGTTTGTTGGGGGCTACCCAGCTGTACCCGGCGGCAAGCCCGCAGGCTGACTCGCCGGCCATCATCAAGATGGTGAACGGGGCGCACAGCTCTCTGCTGTCTCCGGCGGCAAGCCTGAGTGTCACCACGGAAATGCAGGCCCAGATTTCCACTTTCCTGAACCCGGATCTCCCCGGTGTTGTGGTGGGTGCGGGATCGGCTGCAGATGTGGAAATGGCACCCTGACAGTTTCCGTCTGAAAAGACTGGAATCTGTACGACACCCCGCTCTGGCGGGGTGTTGTCGTTTTGGGGAAGCGACTAAGATGGCCCTTCGAATGTATTTTCAGGAGTAGCAGTTGATGGAAACCGCCCACGCCGCCGTGAAGACCACCCGCCTGGCCGATTACCAGCCACCGGCCTATCTGGTGGACCGTGTGGACCTGGATGTGGATATCCACGATGGCATTACCACGGTGACCAGTACACTGGCCCTGCGCCGCAATCCCGACCGGCCTGATGTAACGGCCATGCAGTTCAACGGCGAGGGGCTGACGCTGAGGACCCTCTCGCTGGACGACGTGGTGCTGGAGGCGGATCGCTATCACTACGCCAACGGAGTACTAACCATCGAGGGGCTACCCGATAGCTGCTCGTTGACCACGGTGGTGGATATCGAGCCGGAGAAGAACACGGCACTGGAAGGACTGTACCGCTCTAATGGCATGTACTGTACCCAGTGTGAAGCAGAAGGATTCCGCCGTATCACTTTCTTTCCGGATCGCCCGGACGTGCTGGCCCGTTTCACCACCACCATCCGTGCCGACCGCAAGGCGTACCCCTTGTTGTTGTCCAACGGCAACCCGGTGGCCAGCGGGGAAGAGGGGGAGCGCCACTGGGTCACCTGGGAAGACCCTTTCCCCAAACCCTGCTATCTCTTTGCCCTGGTGGCTGGCGATCTGGCCTGCCTGGAAGATACCTTTGTGACCGCCTCGGGCCGGGAGGTGGCGTTGCGGCTTTATGCTGAACATCGTGACCTGGACAAGCTCGACCATGCCATGGCGTCTCTCAAGCATGCCATGCGCTGGGACGAGGAAACTTACGGTCGCGAGTACGATCTGGATATCTACATGATCGTGGCGGTCAGCCACTTCAATATGGGGGCCATGGAAAACAAGGGCCTCAATATCTTCAATACCGCCTGTGTGCTGGCGCATCCCTCGACGACCACGGATGCCGGTTTTCAGCGGGTGGAATCCGTGGTGGCCCATGAGTATTTCCATAACTGGTCGGGCAACCGGGTGACCTGCCGCGACTGGTTCCAGTTGAGCCTCAAGGAAGGCTTCACGGTCTTCCGCGACCAGCAGTTCTCCGCCGACATGAACTCGGCGGCGGTACAGCGGGTGGAAAACGTGGATTTTCTGGTTAACCACCAGTTTCCGGAAGACCAGGGGCCCATGGCCCACCCGGTCCGTCCTGCGGAATACCAGAAGATCGATAATTTCTACACGCTGACCATCTATGAAAAGGGCGCGGAAATCGTGCGCATGCAGTACCACCTGCTGGGGCACGAGGATTTTCGCAAGGCCACGGATCTGTACTTTTCCCGTTTCGATGGCCAGGCCGTAACCTGCGACGATTTTGTTGCCTGCATGGAGGAAATTTCCGGCAGGGACCTGGGGCAGTTCAAGCGCTGGTACAGCCAGGCTGGGACGCCGATCCTGTCGGTCAGTGATGCACAGGATGCTGGCGAATACCGCCTGAGCTTTCGGCAGCATACGCCGCCAACGCCGGGGCAGGCCGAGAAGCTTCCGCTGATGATCCCGGTGCGTCTGGCATTGCTGAATGCCGATGGTGAACCGGTGGTGCTGGATAGCGAGGGCCGGCGTGAAACCGTGCTGATCATCGACCAGAAAGAGCAGACCGTCAGCTTTCCGGTCTCGGAGCCGGTGACTCCGTCATTGCTGCGTGGTTTCTCTGCCCCGGTGGTGCTGGAGTACGACTACACCGCCGACCAGTTGGCCCACTTGCTGGCCAGTGACAATGATGGCTACTGCCGCTGGAATGCCGCCCAGCAGCTATACTTCGGAGCCCTGGACCGTCTGGTCCGCGCGGAAACCGTTGCCACGGAGGAGGCGGCAAAACTGGCTCCGGCCCTGGAGCAGGTGATTGCCCGGGCGGACGAAGACCCGGCTGAAGCGGCCTTGTTGCTGACGCTGCCCGGGGAAGTGGCTTTGGGCGACCGGCATGTTCCCCTGAACCCCGCCAGGGTGCACGACGCCCGCCAGTCCCTGTTGCAGGCACTGGGAACGGCGCTGCAGCCACACTGGTTGGCCATGGCCGAGAACCTGCTGGCAACGACGCTGGAAATGGATGGCCGGGCCATGGGGCGTCGGCAGCTACGCAATCTGGCACTGAATTATTTGGCAGCGGCGGGCCATTCAGAAGTACAGCGACTGGCCGTGGAACTGTTCGAGCTGCCGCTTTGCATGTCCGAGGAACTGGGTGCCTTGCGGGTGCTGGTGCATTTCGACTTGCCCGGCGCGGATAAGGCCCTGGCACAGTTCGAGCAACGCTGGCGTGATGAGGATCTGGTGATGGATCAATGGTTTGCCGCTCAGGCCAGTGTGCCCGGCGAAGCCACCGTGGCCCGGGTTCGCGAGCTGATGGCGCACCCCGCGTTTGACTGGAAAACACTAAACCGGGTGCGGGCGCTGGTGGGGACCTTCGTGAATGGCAATCCCTCAGCGCTGCACGCTGCGGACGGGGAGGGGTATCGATTGTTCGCCCAGGCGCTATCCCGGTTGGATGACATCAATCCCCAGGTGGCGGCCAGGCTGGCCAACGGTGCGGCCAGGCTGCCCAAGCTGGATGCGAAGCCGAAGGGCATGCTGGTCGATGAGCTCAAGGTGGTGATGGAAAAGGCTTCTGACAACCTGGCCGAGGTGCTGGGCCGAATCCTGGCGTCCTGAGGCGGCGTGCAAGGCCGTAGGGTGGAAATCCCCGTCAGGGGGTCTCCGCCGTCAGTCGCCTGAATGTCAGGGCAGGCCTGAAATTATGGGTGTTCAGTGGCTTCCGTGGCATGCCTCTCGGTCTGTGACCGGCCGGTCGCCAATTGGCAGGAGCGGGGGATTTATTTTTCTCGTTATTGTGTAAGAATAATGCATTAGTCGGCGTGGTGTTGATTCTCAGACAGAATGATGGGACCTGAATCTGGGGAGCGAAGGTCCATCACCCGGCAAGAACAATAAAGCCAAGCGCATGGCAACTCGGAGTAGCTAATGAATAACAAGCACCTGCGTAAAACCAGGCTGGCGATGGCTGTCGCCAGTATCACGGCCCTGTCCGGGCTTTCACTTCCTGCCTCAGCGGTTCAGTTGCAATTCGACAACTACGACTGGTCCGGTCGACTGGACACCACCATTTCCGTGGGCGCCCTGTTCCGTACCGAAGGGCAGGATTCCATGTTGGCCGCGACTGACGACGTTATCGAAATGACTCTCGATGGCTACGGGTCACAGATCAACAAGAATGACGCCAACAATAATTACGACACGGGTCTGGCTTCACTGGTCTACAAGATCACCCCGGAGCTGGATATAAGCTGGCAGGGCAAGTATGGCATGTTCCTGCGCGGTACCGCTTTCTATGATCAGGTGATCATGGGGGGCGGCCATGATGGCGGTATGCTGGCTCGAAATGGCGGCAATCTGGTTGTGTCTTCCAACGGTTTCCCCTCTACCCGTTTCGCTAGCTACTCAGACTATGCCAACAATGGTTTGGGGGACGATTTTACTCGAGATGCCGAGCGCTATGCGGGTCAGCGCGCCCGTATGTTGGACGCATACGTATGGGGTAACTTCGATCTCTTTGAACGCCCCCTGAATGTGCGCCTGGGGCAGCAGGTGATCAACTGGGGTGAGGCGCTGTTCATGCAGAACGGCATCAATACCGCCAACTACTTTGATCTCAACGCACTGCGTCTACCGGGCTCTGAAATCAAGGAAGCACTGCTTCCGTTGAACAGCCTGTATTTCTCCTACGGCCTGACGTTCAACGCTACGGTTGAAGCTTTTTATCAGTTCGATTGGAAAAACTCAGAGGATGCGCCGTCGGGGACTTACTTCTCGACCCACGATGCGTTCCCCGGCAAAGGGGCGGACAACGTGATCATTGATGGTCGCGTGGTTGCCCTCGGTGCTGGTGCACCAGGTCTTGAAGGTGCGTTTTCTGCCTATACCTCGCAATTTTCCGATTACCAATATGAGGCGACCCAGGTAACCGTTGACCGTATTCGGGATCAGGAAGCCAGCGACAGCGGCCAGTTCGGCTTGGCCTATCGCTACTTCGCAGAGGGGCTTAACGGGACCGAATTCGCCCTGTATTACACTCGTACTCATGCACGTGCCCCCATTGTTGGCTCGCGTCTGAATAATGTGCAAGCGGCACGTGGTGGTGGTGCGGGAGCCATACCGCTGATTATTGATACTGCCGAATACACCATGGCCTATGCCGAGGATCAGGACATGTTCGGTGCCAGCTTCAACACCGCCTTTGGCAATTTGTCTTTGGCAGGTGAAGTGGCTTACCGCCCCAATCGGGCGATCATCAATGAAGGCGGTGACAACCTGATTTCCGCGCTGGCTGGTGCTGCCGGCCAGGCATCCGGCCTTGCCGGGCCTGATACTGTTGTCAGGCTGGAAGACCTCACACAGCACTGTGTGCGTGCGGAAATGGGGGGGAGTTGTCTCTCTGGAGACACGGAAGTCCAGGATGGGCACCTGTACTATTTCTATGACGAGGTAGACAGCTATAACGGTTCTCTGGTCAGCATTTACAACTTTGGCCCGACCTTTGGTGCGGATGGCCTGGTTGCCCTGCTGGAGCTGGGTGTCGAGCACATCGATGGCCTGGAAAACCCGGACCTGAACTACAACTCCACCGCCGCGATTCTGGACAGCGAAGCACAGATCCTCAGCCCGGATGATCCAGACAAGTATTATATGGATGAAACATCCTGGGGGTACCGTGCTGTTGTGAAGGCGGATTACAGCAACGTGTTTGCTGGTGTTTCCGTGAGCCCCAGTGTCCGTGTTGCACATGATGTGAGCGGCAACTCGCCGATCGGTGGCAACTTTATGGAAGACCGTAAAGCTGCCACGCTGGGCGTGAATTTTGTGTACTTGAACAACCTGGAAGTGGCCATGTCCGCCACCAGCTTCTGGGGTGCCAATTACTCCAACAAACTGGCCGACCGAAACAACGCTTCGGTTTCCGTCAAGTACTCTTTCTAATTTGTTCCGGGCCGGTGAACCGGCCCGTTTTTACGGAGAGCAATCATGTTGAAGAAATTGACCGCCTTGGGCAGCGCCGTAGCGCTGTCTCTGAGCGTAGCGGCCAACGTGCAGGCAGGGGTTTCCGCCCAGGAAGCCGCCAAGCTGGGCAAGAGCCTGACCCCGTTCGGGGCGCAGATACAGGGTAATGGCAAGGATGTCAGTTCTGGTCTGGGTATCCCGGCCTGGGATGGAGGCATCCAGCGCAAGGACATTCCCAAGAGCTACACCCGTCCCGGGCAGCACCATCCGGATCCGTATGCCAGCGACAAGGTTGTGTTCAGCATTACCGCCCAGAACCTGTCCAAATACGCGGACAAGGTGCCCGAAGGTGTGCAGGCCATGCTCAAGACGTACCCGGACACCTTCAAGCTGAACGTGTATCCCAGCCGTCGCAGCACTTCTGCACCGCAGTGGGTCTACGACAACACCAAGAGCAATGCCACCAAGGCCAGCCTGGGTGAGACCGGGGTGCAGAATGCGTTTGGCGGCGTGCCGTTCCCGATTCTCAGCGGCAGCAATGAAGATAAGGCCCTGCAGGCGATCTGGAACCATATCCTGCGTTGGCGGGGGCTCTACATCGTGCGTCGTGCCTCCGAAGTGGCAGTGCAGCGCAGCGGTGCCTACTCGCTGATTACTTCCCAGCAGGAAGTGTACTTCCGCTACTACGACCCGAAGTACAACTTCGACAGCCTGGACAATATCATCTTCTACTACCTGTCCTTCACCAAGGCGCCGGCACGTCTGGCCGGTGGGGCGGTACTGGTGCACGAGATGCTGGACCAGAAGAAGATGCCGCGTCAGGCCTGGGGCTATAACGCCGGGCAGCGTCGCGTCCGTCGTGCGCCTAACCTGGCCTACGATACCCCGATTGCCGCCGCCGATGGCCTGCGTACTGCCGATGACACCGACATGTATAACGGTGCGCCGGACAAGTACAACTGGAAGCTGGTGCACGCCAAGCCGGTGGAAATGTTCATCCCCTACAACAACTACAAGCTGGACAGCCCGGACGTGAAGTACGAGACCCTGCTGCAGAAAGGTCACGTGAACCCGGATTACCAGCGTTGGGAGCTGCACCGTGTGTGGGTGGTGGAAGCCAACCTGAAAGATGGCGAGCGTCATATCTATGCCAAGCGTCGCTTCTACATTGATGCCGATTCCTGGCAGATCGCCGCTGTTGACCAGTATGACCGCCGTGGCGAGCTGTGGCGTGTCAGCCTGGCCTATATCAAGAACTACTACGAAGTGCCCACACAGTGGACCGCGCTGGATACCTTCCACGATCTGCGTGCCCAGCGTTATCACGTACAGTTCCTGGATAACGAAGAAGCGTCCATCCTGGATTACAGCCAGCCGGTTCCAGGGGACCGTTACTTCCACCCGGCCGCTCTGCGTCGTCGTGGTCGCTAATGCAATGATAAGAAGATGCTGACCGTCTAAGCGGCAGCACTGGCAAAACGACCGGGACGCCCATGGCCCCCGGTCGTTTTGTGCTCGGCCCGCTTTGGGCCCTCGGGAAGAGATGGGACAATGAAAAGAACGTTACTGATGGCTGCGACAGCCATGCTGTCTGCTCCCCTGCAGGCAGAGTTTATTCATAATGAAGCTCCATTGGTTACCGCTAACAGCTACCTGGATCTGGCCAGTGCCGGCAGCCGGGTGGTGGCAGTGGGCGACCGTGGAAAAATTCTTTACTCCGATGACCAGGGCGGCCACTGGAAAGCCGCTGTGGCGCCGTCGGAGGTTCTGCTGACCGCCGTATGCTTTGCCGATGCACGCCATGGTTGGGCGGTTGGCCATGATGCCGTGGTGCTTGGCACTGACGACGGTGGTGAAACCTGGGAGCTGCAATACAGCGATCCGCTGGGCGGTGAAGGTGAAGAGGAGGTCGGAGAGGAAGAATCCCTGGATGACCTGTCCATGGATGATCTCTACGCGCAAGATCCCTATTCAGATGACCTGTATAGCGATGATCTGTACAGCGATGACCCCTATGGGGATACCGCTGCCGCACCGGTGGATACCTCTGGCGCACCTTTACTGGATGTGCATTGCGAGGGGCGTGAACGGGCGGTTGCTGTGGGCGGCTACGGTTATTTCCTGGAAACCACCGACGGTGGCAGCACCTGGCAAAAGGATCTGGAGCGTCTGAACAACCGTGATGGCTGGCACCTGTATGGCTACGCCGCGGCAAAAGACAGTGCCGACCGCTATGTCGTCGGTGAAAAGGGCGTTATTTTCCGTTCCTCTGACAAGGGGAAGACCTGGGAAAGCCTGGATAGCCCCTACGCGGGGACCCTGTTCGGTGCGACGGCGGTTTCCGACTACCAGGTGCTGACTTACGGCCTGCAAGGCAATGTGTGGTTAACCGCCAACCGTGGCAGTAGCTGGGTCAAGGTACCCAGCAAGCTGAGCCGGGGTGTGAATGACGGCGCGGTACTGGAAGACGGCACCGTGGTGCTGGTTACCAATGCCGGTGGCATTCTCACCAGCCACGATGGTGGTCAGTCCTTCTCCCTGCGGTTCCTGCCGGACCGTGAATCCATCTCCGCGGTACTGCCTCGTGAACAGGGCGGCATTCTGATTGCCGGCCAGGGTGGTGTGCGCGTGATTGAAGACGTGAAATAAAGGGGCACAGCATGTCAGGTCGAATTTCAAAAACCATTGCCGACGGGCTGTTCCGCGTGCGTCCCGTTGTGCTGCTGCTGTTTGTGGCAGCCACCGTGTTCCTTGGCTTGCAGGCCAGCAAGATCGCACTGAATACGGACATCCGCAAGATGGTCCCGCTGGACCATCCTTATATCCAGAACTTTTTTGAACACAAGAATGATCTGAGCCTGGGCAATGATATTCGTGTCATCGTTGCCGAAACGAAAAGCGAGGACATTTTCAACGACGACTACATGACGGCGTTGAAGGAAGTCACCGACGAAGTCTTTGCACTGGAAGGCGTTGATCCCAGCAAAATCAGCTCGCTGTGGACCAGTAATGTCCGCTGGAACGAGGTGACTGAACAGGGTTTCCAGGGCGGGGAAGTAATTCCTGCCGGTTTTGATGGGTCAGAGCAAAAACTGGAGGAGCTGCGTACCAATGTGCTGCGCTCTGGCCAGGTAGGCCGCCTGGTGGCGGATAACTTCCAGTCCAGCGTTGTTCATGCGCATCTGCTGGATGCCCTGGGCGAGGAGGGGGTGGATATTCCCGCCCTGTCGGCTCGCCTGGAGGAAATCCGCGAGACCTACCAGGACAAGTACCCCAATGTCCGCATTCACATTGTCGGCCTGGCTAAAAAGGCCGGTGATGTAATGGCCGCGGCCGAAGAAGTGGCCATGTTCTTCTTCTTCACCCTGGGGTTGATCGCCTTTCTGCTGCTGATCGATACCCGCTGCCTGCGCAGTGCCCTGACGGTGACGGCTTGCTCCTTTATCGCGGTGATCTGGCAGCTCGGTATCGTCAGCATGCTGGGCTTCACCATTGATCCCTATTCCATGCTGGTGCCGTTCCTGGTATTCGCCATCGCGGTGTCTCACGGGGTGCAGATCGTCAACACCCTGGCCAATTATGCCGCCGCCGGGCGAACGCCACTCGAGTCGGCACGCTCCACCTTCGAGTCCCTGTATGTACCGGGCATGGTGGCGCTGGTGTCCGACGCCATCGGTTTCCTGACCCTGTACATCATCGATGTAGGTGTGATTCGTGAGCTGGCCATGGCAGCCAGTATCGGTGTGGCGGTGATCATCATCACCAACCTGATCATCGTGCCCATGCTGCTGTCCTACCTCGGGGTGAGCGGCGCCGCGGTGCGCAAGATTCAGGCAGGCGAGAACAAGGATCACCCGCTGGCAGGTCTGTTTGCCCGCTTTACCCGCACCCCCCTGGCGGCACTGTCCATCATTATTGCTCTGGGTGGTTATGGTGTGGGTATCTACCTGAGCCAGGACCTGAAAATCGGTGACCTGGACAAGGGGGCGCCGGAACTCTGGCCGGACCCGTGTGAAGAGATGGACTGCCCGCGCGGTTACGAGCCCAAGCCCCGTTACCGCTATAACCATGACGTGAACTTCCTGGTGTCCAACTACTCGGTGAGTGCCGACGTGCTGGTGGTCATGGGCAAGACACCGGTGGAGTCGTGCAATACCTACCCGGCCTTGCAGACCGTGGATGATCTGGCCTGGACCCTGCGCAATGTGGAAGGGGTGCAGGACGTCACCACCATCGCGTCTGTCACCAAGAGGATCGCCACCAACATGAACGAAGGTTCCATGAAGTGGGCGACCATCTCCCGTGACCAGTTCGCGCTGAACAACGCCATGACCTACATGCCGGACAGTCTGTACAACCTGAACTGTTCCCTGACACCGATTTACGTATTCCTGGATGATCACAAGGCGGAAACCCTGGACCGGGTCACCGCGGCCGTGGCCGATTTTGCCAAAACCCGTAACAACCCGGATGTCATCGAGTTCAAGCTGGCCTCCGGCAACGCAGGTGTGGAAGCGGCCACCAACCAGACCATTGCCGCCAACCAGTACCCGATGTTGGCGCTGGTCTATGCGGTGGTCTCCATCCTGGTGCTGATTGCCTTCCGCTCCATCCGGGCGGTGATCTGTATCATCGTGCCGCTGGGGCTCACCTCGATTCTCTGTCAGGCGCTCATGGCGCACCTGGGCATCGGCGTGAAAGTCGCGACCCTACCGGTGATCGCGCTGGGTGTGGGTATTGGCGTGGACTACGGTATCTACATTTACAGCAAGTTGTCCGAGTACCTGAAACAGGGCATGGACCTGGAAGAGGCCTACAAGGAAACCCTTAAGACCACTGGCAAGGCGGTGGCCTTCACCGGCATTACCCTGGCCGTAGGCGTGATCTTCTGGGTATTCAGTTCCATCAAGTTCCAGGCGGACATGGGCATCCTGCTGACCTTCATGTTCCTGTGGAACATGATCGGCGCGCTCTGGCTGCTGCCAGCACTGGGCCGTTTCCTGCTCAAGCCCGATGCTGCCCGCGCCCGTCAACGCAGCTAACTGACGCGCTGGTTTCGTTGGTTATTTTCAAGCCCGGCTTCGCCGGGCTTTTTTTGTGCTTGTCGCGCAGGATGAGTCGAGTAGGGCGGGCATTGCCCGCCTGGCCAGGGGGATGCCGGCTCGCCTGGAATTCCTGTCTGACACAAACCATCGAAGTGGGGCCCCCGCTTGGCTTATAATGCCGCGGATTACTCAGACCCAGGCCGATTCATGCTGTATTCCCTTGCTCGCCCCCTGCTGTTTTCCCTGTCCGAAGAACATTCCCACGAGCTAACGCTTGCCATGCTGCGCAAGCGCGCCGGCAAGCTGTGGCCCGGGCGTGTTCCTGCCTGTCGCCGGGAGGTCATGGGCATTGAGTTCCCCAACCCGGTGGGGTTGTCTGCCGGGCTGGACAAGAACGGCGACTGCATCGATGGCCTGGCCGACCTGGGCTTCGGTTTTATCGAGGTGGGCACGGTGACGCCGCGTCCCCAGCCGGGCAACCCGCAACCCCGCCTGTTTCGCATTCCCAAGGCCAACGCCCTGGTCAATCGTATGGGCTTCAACAATCTCGGGGTGGAATACCTGGTGGGGGCGGTCAAGAAAAGTGCCTACCGGGGCGTGCTGGGGATCAACATCGGCAAGAACAAGGACACGCCGGTAGAAGATGCCGTCCAGGACTACCTGACTTGCCAGCAGAAAGTGCACGCCTATGCTTCCTACCTGGTGGTAAACGTGTCTTCGCCGAATACCCCGGGGTTGCGCACCTTGCAGCACGGCGATGCTCTGAACGAGCTGCTGGGGACCCTGCGTGAAGCTCAGAGCCGCCTGGACCAGCAGCACCGTCGCCGGGTGCCGCTGGTGATCAAGATCGCCCCGGACAACAGCGCGGAAGAATTGCAGGCAATGGCTGAAGCTTTTGTACAGCACGGCATCGACGGGGTCTGTGTGGGCAACACCACCCTGTCACGGGAAGGGGTAGAAGGGCTGTGCCACGCTGACGAGCAGGGTGGCCTGAGTGGTGCGCCGCTCACCCCCATTGCCAACCGTGCCCTGAAGACCATGAGCCAGGCCCTCAACGGCCGTATCCCGATTATCGGCGTCGGTGGTATCAACAGTGCGGAAGACGCCCTGGAAAAACAGCGCCTGGGTGCGGATCTGGTGCAGATCTACAGCGGCCTGATCTACCAGGGGCCAGCCCTGATCGGTGATATCGCCCGGACCTGGCCGAAGGGAATATGAGTTACAAGTTGAAAAGCCCGGGGAATGCCCTTGCTTGCTGATGGACCAGACGCCGCGCCGCAGGAATAGGGCTCTTATGCTAAGTGTGTTTTGGGTTTGTCACTGGAGGTCAGGTCGCGGGAACGGTCGTTCAATTTGGCACGGCCCTGATGCGCGCTTTTCAACTTTCAACTTGTAACTGGCATTAAAAAGGGCCCTGGAGGGGCCCTGTAGGTCGGCGCGCAGTACGCGTCGGCGCGGTGAAAAACGGGTAGAATTTTATCCGATATCTTTCAGATTCTGGATGCTGGCAATGCCCAGCATGCCTTGTGCGAAATCGGTGCGACCTTCGCGCCATCCTCCCATCCAGTTGGTGCGGGCATTGAGGCTGCCGAAGGGGCAGTCTTCGCGGGATTTTCCATCAAGGCCGGCGTTGTATCCCCGGTTGTAAGCGCGGTCGTCTCTGTTTCGTTTTTGTCGCTTCATAGACGCTTTCCCTTTCACAGATAGCGGTACAGAAATAGACACCCTGCCGTGCCGGAACAAGGTATGTGGCAGGGTCACGAATTCAGTATGGGAAAGCGTCAGGGTGGTGTCGAATACCATGTAGCAATATGGTGGGTGCCTGTTAAGCATATGACGAATATAGGGCATCTTGATGACAGTTTGTGTAACGCATTGAAATGAAAGACGTTAAATTTTTGCGCTAGGCATAAAACAGTCACTTACGAGGATCCGAGAATGGAATTTGTGGCCACCAGCATGCCCGGGCTTGCCGAGCTGCTGGCCGATGAACTGACCTCACTGGGCATATCGGTAACAGAAACCGGCCGCGCCCATGTAAGTTTTTCCGGGGGCAGTGCCGATGCACTGAAAGTCTGCCTCTGGTCGCGACTTTCGGAGCGTGTGCTGATGTCCCTGGCGACCCTGGGGCTGACCCCGGATATCGCACCGGAAAAGCTGGCCCGCAGCCAGGACTGGCGGGCGTTGGTGGCCAATGATGCCCCGGTTCATATCCATGTGGAGCATGGTGCCGGGGTGCGTGGTGATAACCGTATCAGTGCCAAGCGTTTCGCCCAGGCCTTGCCGGAGAGTCTGTCCATTTCCCGTGAACCCCGGGGAAGCTGCTGTATCCGGGCCCGGCTGGATCTCAATGAAGCTCACCTGTGGCTGGACCTGGCCGGCGATCCCCTGCACCGGCGCGGCTACCGCCTGGCCGGTGGCCGGGCGCCGCTGCGTGAAACCCTGGCCGCGGCCATGCTGTGGGCGGCCGGGTGGGGCGGCAAACAGCGTCCGGCGGCGCTGCTGGATCCCTTCTGTGGCTCCGGCACCTTGCTGATCGAAGCCGCGCAGATGGCCGCCGGGCAGGCAGCCGGCGCCCGCCGTCGTCATTATGGTTTCCAGTACTGGCGCGGCTGCCGCAGGCAGTTGTGGCAGCAGGCCATGGACGAGGCGGCGGCCAGCGCTGAGAACGCGGTGCCGACCCTGTCACTAAAAGGCTTTGATGCGGACCACCGGGCGATTCAACTGGCCCAGCAGAATGCGGAACGGGCCGGGGTCCGTCAGGCCATTCACTTCGAACGCCGTGAGCTGGGGCTGCTTCGCGCCCGGGATTTTGCCGATGGTGGCCTGCTGATTGCCAATCCGCCCTGGGGGGAACGGTTGGACGAACAGGAACAGGCTGGCTGGTTGCACTATGCCCTCGGCCAGGTGCTCGCCCGGCATGCACCGCACTGGCAGGCCTTGCTGCTGGGGGCGGATGCCCAGGTAATGGACCGTTCCGCCATGCAGCTGGATCACCAGTGGCGCCTGAAGAACGGCCCCTTCAACAACTTCATCCGCCTGTACCGCCCGCGCAAGATCAGCCCGGCGGAGGTGGTACGGATCGCCGATGATACCGCCTTCGATATTCCCGAAGCGGCCCGCCCACTGGTGAACCGCCTGCGCAAGAACGGCAAGCATTTGCGGCGCTGGCTGGAGCGTGAGGATATCCAGTGCTATCGCCTTTATGACCGTGACCTGCCGGAATTCAATGTGGCCGTGGATATTTATGGCGACCAGGTGCTGGTGCAGGAATTCAAGGCGCCGAAAAGTGTGGACCCGGACAAGGCCAAACAGCGCCGCGATCTGGCCGTGACGGGCGTGCGCGCGGCCCTGGGCGTGCACCGTGAGCAGGGTCACCTGCGCACCCGTGAACGGCAGAAGGGCAGCCGGCAGTATCAGAAGCTGGACACCCGTGGGCAGTACAACCTGGTAAGGGAAGGGCGGGCGCACCTGCTGGTTAACTTGCAGGACTATCTTGATACCGGCCTGTTCCTGGACCACCGCCCGGTGCGCTTGCGCATCGCCGAAGAGGCAGCCGGCAAGCGTTTTCTCAACCTGTTTGCCTACACCGGTTCCGCCACGGTCCATGCTGCCGTGGGCGGCGCCAAACGGACCGTCACCGTGGATGCCTCCAAGCGTTATCTGGAATGGGCGGCGTGCAATCTGGCCGCCAACGGCTTCGCTACCGACCAGCACGAACTGGTCCGTGAGGACACCATGCGCTGGCTGGATACCTGCCAGGAGCAGTTTGATCTGGTGTTCTGTGACCCACCCACCTTTTCCAACAACAAGTCACGCAGTGACTTCGTGGTGGAAGAGCATCACGCGGACCTGATTCGCAAGATCATGCGCCGGCTTGAACCGGGCGGTGTGCTGTATTTTTCCTGCAACTTCCGGCGCTTCCAGCTCGATCCTTCCATTACCAAGTGGTACCACGTGGAGGACATCACTCGCTGGAGCATTCCGGAGGATTTTCGTCGCAACGACAAGATTCATGTCTGCTATGCCATCCGGCATGTGGAGGACGTATGAGTGTCGTACTTTACACCACCGTTGGTTGTCACCTGTGCGAGCAGGCCCGCGAGCTGGTCGGCATGGTTGACCCGTCTCTGGTGCTGACTCTGGTGGATGTGGCGGAGGATGATGATCTGCTGGCCCGCTACGGTGAGCGTATTCCGGTATTGATGTGTGATGGCCGGGAGTTGGCCTGGCCATTTGGGCTGCTGGATGTGCAGCAATTTCTGGCAGGTTGAGCCCCCGTTGGAGCTTTGCGAGCAAAGCTCCAACGGTTTGCGGCGGAGGTTACCCGAACAACGCTCGCGCATTCCGGTAGGTCATATCCGCCACCTGTTCCACCTTCTGGCCACGCCACTGGGCGACCCGTTGGCCAATCCAGGGAAGTAGTGATGGCTCGTTGCGTCGCTTCTTCGGTGGCGGTTCCGGCAGGTCTCGGGGAAGCAGGTAGGGGGCGTCGGTTTCCAGCAGCAGCCGGTTATCCGGAATGTTGTGCAGCAGCTCGGCCAGCGGCTTGCCGCGTCTTTCATCGCAGACCCAGCCAGTGATGCCAATATGACAATCCAGGTCCAGGTAGTCGAACAGGGCCTTGCGGGAACCGGTAAAACAGTGCACCACCGCGCCGGGGAGCGCATCGCGGTGGGCTTTCAGAATGGGGTAGAAACGGTCATGGGCATCACGCTCATGCAGGAAGACCGGTAGCCCGAATTCCGTTGCCAGGGCCAGTTGCGCTTCGAAGGCGCGCTCCTGGTCGGGACGGGGGGAGAAATCCCGGTTGAAGTCCAGCCCCATTTCTCCGGCGGCCTTTACGCCGGGCCGGGCGAGCAGTTCGCGCAATTCGTTCTCCAGCGAACCGGAATAGAAACGGGCGCTGTGGGGGTGCAGGCCGGCCGTGGCTTGCAGGCCGTCATGATCACGGGCCAGCTCAATGGCCTGGCGGGACTCTTCCACATTGGTTCCGGTAAGAAGCTGCCAGACCACGCCGGCGGCTTCGGCACGCTGGATGACCTCACTGCGGTCATCCCGGAACTGTTTGTCGGTCAGATTGACGCCGATATCAGCCCAATGAACGGGAGCCTTGTCGGTGGAAGTGCTGTGCGGTGCTGTCATCAGGGGCCTGCTCTGCCAGTTGTTCGCGCAGGGATTCTACCCGACGACGGTTGGCACCTAAATCCCAGTAGCCCACCCGCGAGGCTGAGCGCACCTCCACCATGCCGTTTTCCCGCACGTAGAAGGTCACGTCGTCAACAAATCGCAATAATCGGCTGGTAAAGCGGGCCTGAATGCGCGACTGGCCCACCACATCGAATTCCACCCGTGGCAACGCCTTCAGCAGGGCCTGTAGCCTTGCCATGCTGGCTTCACGGTTGTCGGCCACTGTCAGTGGCTCCACCCGGTGACTGTCATCCGTTGCCAGGCTGGATACGCAGTTGGGCGAGTCCGGACAGGGGGCGAGCAAATGGGTATCGGCCATGGTGATTGCGCTCACGAACAGTAAGACACTAGTGATAAGAATTCGGATCACGGATCAACCCCACGAAAATCCCTTCGATAATGAGCTGGTCAGCGGGCACCTTGATGGGCGAATAGGCTTCGTTCGCCGGTAACAGGGTGGCACTGGACTTGTTTAACTTTAGGGTCTTTACCGTGACTTCTTCGTCAATGCGGGCCACCACGATTTCACCGGAACGGGCCACGTTGGACTTGCGTACCGCGATCAGGTCGCCATCGAAGATGCCCGCATCGACCATACTGTCGCCCTGTACCTTGAGCAGGTAGGTGGGGCGCTGGCGAAACAGGCCCTGGGGGACGGGGACGGTACGTTCCACATTCTCAATGGCCTCGATGGGGACCCCTGCGGCCACCTTGCCCACTACTGGCAGTTCCTCTTCCGACCAATAGGCATTGTCCAGCAACTGGATACCCCGGGAGCGGTCGCTGTGAAGCTTGATGAACCCCTTGCGCTCCAGGGCACGGAGATGGTCAGAGGCGGCATTCTTGGACTGAAAGCCCATGATGTCGGCAATCTCCGCACGGGTCGGTGCCATGCCGGTATCGGCCAGGCACTCGCGAATGCAATCGAGCACTTGTTGCTGACGTTCAGTGAGTTTGCTGCTCATAACCTTCTCCATGTTGGCCGGCCCTTCCATGAACGGGGCTGCGGCCTGGCAGTTGCGGATAGTGGCTGTCAGCCAAGGCTGACAAGCCGTCCTACAAAACCGATGCTAGCACAGGTACTGATAATATGAACAGTGCTATTTGGCCAGTTGTCAGAGGTGCTGATTGTGCCTTTTTGACCGCTTCTCGTTGCCCTGTGTGGGGACTGCCTCTAGCATGTAACCGGGTTTGGCTGGTTGCTGAAAAACCCGTTGCATGCCCGGTCTTTCAGGCTGGCTCGTCCTTCGGTACAAGGGAGCCTCTGAATAACTCCTTGCGTGCTCAGCGTGGCCTGAAGCGCGCAACGGATCTTTCAGCAGCCTGCCAGGGATTTCGATCCATCAGGACAGTGGGGATAATCGATGGAGCAGGCCAATAATAACGACTTCGGCCAGGAACGGACCCGGCAGTTGCTTTCCGGCGTGCCGTTTTTCAATGAAATTGCCCGTGACAATCAGGAAGAATTTGCTCAGCTTGAGTGCAATACCCGCCTTTGGGTTGCCGATTCCGGCGACGAAGTGATTCGCGCCGGCGATGTGGATTCCACACTCTATTTCCTGCTTCGCGGCCAACTGGAAGTGCTGGCGGAACAGCCAGGCGATCCGCCCCTTTATTATGTGTCTCCGGGGGAAGTGTTCGGCACCCTTTCCATGCTGCTGGGCACACCGCGCAGTGCCACCATCCGGGTGGCGGACAATGCCCGTGAAGCGGTGTTGGCCAGCCTGGATTTCAATCCTTTCAATGATACGGACAGCCCGTATTCCCTGTCCACGCGGTTGGCATTTTTCCACATGATCGTGCACCACGTGCGCTGGACCCTGGAAGTCAAACGCATGCAGAACCCGGACCACGAACTGGTCCAGTCCATGCGCAAGCTGCCGGTGTTTCACGGCGAAAAGGGCAGTGAAGCGGAACTGATGTCGCTCAAGGAGCAGGCCCAGGGGCTGGCCGAACTGCTGTGCCGCTGGAATGAGGACGGTCAGGAGGGGACGGGGGCGTTGCAGCTCACTTGAAGGCAATTAATAGTTAATAATGAATAATTAATAGTGCGCGTGCTGGAGTATAAGTCATTGAAACGAAAGAAGCCGCGTCCATGCTCTGGGCGCGGCCTCTTTCGTTCACAAAACAAAAAACCTGTTCCGCGAAATTATTAACTATTCATTATTAACTATTAATTGCCTTTCTGATCCACCTTCACCGCCAACACATCACAATGCGCGCCCGGCACCAATCCGCGGGCGGTGGACCCCAGTAGCAGGGCCAGGCCGCTGCGCGTGTGGCTGCCTGCCACGATCAGGTCGGCGCCCAGCTTGTCCGCCTTGTCCAGGATGGTTTTCTCGATGGAACCCAGCTCCACATGAATGTTGTCCGACGGAATGTCATAGCGGCGGGCATAGGTGGCGGCCATTTCTTTCGCCTGCTCGACCAGCCCGGTTTGCAGGTCCGTCACATCCATGGGCACATCGGCACCGTAGGCCAGGGCCAGCGGTTCGATCACATGGATCAGGTGGAGCTCGCCCTCGTTGCCGGACAGCACCCCGGCAGCGCGGGACAGGACCTGGGCAGACTCATCGCTGCCATCAATGGCGACCAGAATCTTTCGATAGGGACAGGGCACGATTCTCTCCATGAAAACAGGGACTTTCTGGCAGTATAGCTCGCTTTGAGCCGGTTGCCAGAGCGGGTTTTGTTGGGCTGGGTGCTATTCAACGGCTCCCGGGGCTTGCCCAATGACCCCAGCCTGTACTAGTACTAAAAAAAGGGAATCGGGGGCAAACCGTGCTTGACCCGGCCATACCGGCGCTGTCTAAATAGCGCCCATCGTCAGTAACCGTCCTGGAATGAGACCTGAGAATGGGAAAATCTCTTGTCATTGTGGAGTCGCCTGCCAAGGCCAAGACCATCAACCGCTACCTGGGAGACGACTTCATTGTGAAGTCCAGTGTCGGCCATGTGCGGGACCTGCCGGTCAGTGGCGGCTCCAAAAAGAGCACCCCTCAGGAACGGGCCAAGGAAGCAGCCTACACCCGCTCTCTGCCCAAGGAAGAGCGCGAAGCCTATAAAAAGAAGAAGGCCAAGGCCCAGCTGATCAACCGTATGGGGGTGAACCCGGAAAACGTCTGGGACGCGCACTATGAGATCCTGCCGGGCAAGGAAAAGGTCATCGACGAACTCAAGCGGTTGGCCGCCAAGGCTGATCGCATCTACCTCGCCACTGACTTGGACCGCGAAGGGGAGGCCATTGCCTGGCACCTGCGGGAAGTGATCGGTGGCGAAGACACCCGGTTCGACCGGGTGGTGTTCAATGAAATTACCAAGAAGGCCATTCAGGCTGCCTTTGAAGAGCCCGGCAAGCTGGACCTGAGCCGGGTGGAAGCCCAGCAGGCCCGCCGTTTCCTGGACCGGGTGGTGGGGTTCATGATCTCGCCCCTGCTGTGGGAAAAGATTGCCCGGGGGCTGTCCGCCGGCCGCGTCCAGTCTGTGGCCGTGGAGCTGGTGGTCGAGCGTGAACGGGAAATCCGTGCCTTTATCCCGGAAGAGTTCTGGGAAATGTACAGCGATACCCATAGCGACGCTGGTGAGGCCCTGCGCCTGCAGACGGTCAAGTACAACGGCCAGACGTTTCGGCCGGACAATGGCGACGATGCCGAAAAGCACCGCCAGGCCTTGCTGCAGGCCGGCAAGCTCACCATTACCCAGCGCGAGCAACGGCCCACCCGCTCCAAGCCATCGGCGCCTTTTATTACCTCCACCCTGCAACAGGCGGCCAGTACGCGTCTGGGCTTCGGGGTGAAAAAGACCATGATGATGGCCCAGCGCCTTTACGAGGCCGGCCACATTACCTACATGCGTACCGACTCCACCAACCTGAGCGCGGATGCCGTAACCGCCTGCCGGGAGTGGATCGGTGAGAAGCTGGGCGACAAGTACTTGCCGGAAAAGCCGATTTCCTATTCCAGCAAGGAAGGCGCCCAGGAAGCCCACGAAGCGATCCGTCCTTCCGACGTGAACCGCACTTCCGAGTCCCTGCGGGATATGGAGCGCGATGCCCAGCGCCTGTACGAGCTGATTCGCCGCCAGTTCATCGCCTGCCAGATGCCGCCGGCGGAATACCTGAGCACCACGCTCACCGCCACCGGCAACGGCTACGAGCTGAAGGCCAAGGGCCGCATTATGAAATTCGATGGCTGGACCCGCATCCAGCCGCCGGCCTCGCGCAAGGGGCAGGAAGATACCCTGCTGCCCGACGTGAAAGAGGGTGACAGCCTGGCCATTGACCAGGTAGACACCGAACAGCACTTCACCAAGCCGCCGGCCCGGTACACCGAAGCCAGCCTGGTGAAAGAACTGGAAAAGCGCGGTATCGGCCGGCCTTCCACCTATGCGGCCATCATCTCCACCATCCAGGACCGGGGCTATGTCCGCCAGGAAAACCGCCGTTTCTACGCGGAGAAAATGGGCGATATCGTCACCGACAGGCTGGCGGAGAACTTCCCCAACCTGATGGATTACGGGTTCACCGCCCGCATGGAGGAAACCCTCGACGAAATCGCCGAAGGCAAGCGCAACTGGAAAGATGTGCTCGACGAATTCTACCGGGACTTTGTCGCCAAACTGGAAGCCGCCCAGGGCGAAGGTAGCGGCAAGCAGGCCATTGGTGGCATGCGTGCCAACCTGCCCACGGACACCGATATCGCGTGCCCCAAGTGTGGCCGTCCCATGCAGATCCGCACCGGTTCCACCGGTGTTTTCCTGGGTTGCTCCGGCTACAGCCTGCCGCCGAAGGAGCGCTGCACCGCCACCATGAACCTGCTGCCCGGTGAAGAGGCAGTGGCCGTCAATAATGACGATGAAGAAGCAGAAGCCAAGGAATTGCGCAAGAAAAAGCGCTGCCAGAAGTGTGGCACCGCCATGGAAAACTATCTCATCGACGAGAAGCGCAAGCTGCACATCTGCGGGAACAACCCGGACTGTGACGGCTACCTGGTGGAGCAGGGCGAGTTCCGCATCAAGGGCTACGATGGCCCCACCCTGGAGTGTGAAAAATGCGGCAGCGAAATGCAGCTACGCACCGGCCGTTTCGGCAAGTTCTTCAAGTGCACCAATGAGGATTGCGGCAACACCCGCAAACTGCTGAAAAACGGCGAGCCGGCACCGCCGCGGGCGGACCCGATCCCCATGCCGCACCTGCAGTGCGAAAAATACGATGACGACCATTATCTGCTGCGCGATGGTGCTTCCGGCCTGTTCCTGGCGGCCAGCAAGTTTCCCAAGAACCGGGAAACCCGGGCGCCGCTGATTGAGGAAGTCCAGTCGGTGGCCGACAAGTTGGACCCGAAACACAAATACCTGGCAGAGGCGCCGGCCAAGGACCCCGATGGCAACCCGGCGGTACTGCGCTACAGCCGCAAGGCCAAGGAGCAGTACGTCATGAGCGAGGTGGACGGCAAGGCCACCGGCTGGATGGCGTTCTACCGGGACGGCAAGTGGGTCGAGGAACAGACCAAAAAGAAAGCGCCGGCGAAGAAAAAGGCGGCAGCAAGGAAGAAGGCTCCGGCAAAGAAAAAAGCCGCCGCCAAGAAATCCTGATGTCCTGTGCCTGCCCGCGTGTTGCGTGCAGGCGTGTTGCGTGCAAGCGAGAATGCCATGTCCCGAATGGTTCGCGAAAACACTGTCAGTGGCCTGCGTGAGCGTATCTACTTCGCCCAGGCCATGCTTCGCCAGTTGACTGGCGAACAGGCCCAGGCCACGCCCACGGTGCGCTTGGCCCTGCGTGGCGCGGTGGTGTTCCACCTTTATTCGGCTCTGGTCGGGCTGGCCCGACAATCCGCCAAAACCTACCAGGTCCCCGGTGCTGACACCCTGTTCAGCCTGGCGGCGCTGGAAAACGCCTTTCGGTCCGCCGAGGTGGAGGCCCCGGAAATCGCCATGTTGTCCCAGGCCCGGAACGACCGGAGCGATCTGGTGGCCTGGCTGGACGGTGAAATGCAGGCTGCTCTCGGAGCCGCTGGTCTGGCACGGCGACCCGCGCCACCCAGCGAAGCCAATGCCCTCAACCTGATGACAGAGGACCGCTACGCCCCCCTGGCCGACGGCGACCTGGAACGCCTGGCCGACGCGGCCACTCGGGTCAGCGAGCTGGTGGAGCATTGTGTGGGGTATTTGGAAGAGTGGTGAGAGAGGCAATTAATAGTTAATAATGAATAATTAATA
>JAKSCQ010000022.1 GCA_022360555.1 Pseudomonadales bacterium | reverse complement strand
CTCTTGCCCGGCTGCCTACTTCAGGCTGACGCGCAGGTTGGGATTGAAATCCTCATCCGTCAGGTCATTCAGGTAGCTCTGCACGAAATCACGGGTTTCAGCGCCCCCCTGGGCGGCAAGCTGGCTCAGCGCCTCTTTCAGTGTCAACGTCTGGCCAGCCAGGTTCACCCGGGACCGCGTCAGGCTGAGCCCCAGGTCGATCACCGCATATTCCAGGTTTTCCGCCTGCATGTCGGTCACCATGATACCCAGCACAGAGCTGCCCCCTGTGCAGGAAAGGGACAGTACATCCTCACCGGCGGTCAGCGCCAGTTCGCCACTTTCGATCAGCTCATCCATCACCACGCCAAAGGCGCTGTCGCGCGCGGCGGCGGCACACAGGCGGTCTGCCGTAGACGGACTGATCTGGGCCGCGTGGACAGGCAGCGCCAGCAAGGCAGCCAGGACCAAAACCAGATTTCGCATGATGTTACCTCTTCCCACAGGCCGGACAGGTTGTCGCTTTAGCGGCCAATTATACGAACAAATGGTTACGTAAGTTAACTATTCTAGGTCATAAAGATTGATAAAAAATGACAAATGCCAGCCAGCCCGTCTGACTGACGTCACATTTTTTTAACAGGAACGGCTTAGGGTCGACCCTATCCATTCGACCAATAACCAAAAAAGTGCATTTGCCAGTAAGGCACGAGGCTTGCTTGGGGAATGGTGAAGTTCGACCGACAGGATGAATCGGCCGAGATCCTACGCCAGGAAGGCCTCCATGATGGAGAGCTGCTGATGCAATCAACTGCTGCACAACGCCGGATCAGTCCCCTGACCGGCTCCGCCCTGTTTCTGCTGCTGTGTGGCCTGGCCCTGGCTTTCCGGGACATCCAGTGGCAACTGGTCAGCATGGCCAGCTTCCACGCTGGCATCGTCCTGACGGCCCTGGCGCTCTGCTTTCATGCCATACGACGACAACAAGCCTGGCGAACGGAGCTGGCGGTGCTTGCCACCCTGGCCATGCTGTTGGTGTTGGACCCGGCGCTGCCCGCCCCCTGCCAGGATGTGATGGAATACCTGATGCCTTAGGCCAGATAATCCGACAGGGCCGTTCGCATGGCCGTCAGGGAAAGGGGCTTGATCAGCTGCCCATCCATGCCTGCCCGCTGCACGGCCCGGCTCTGCTCGGCAACACCATGGGCACTGAGTGCCAGAATCCGGCAGGCCGGCCACTGGTGCCGGGTTTCCAGTTCACGCATACGGGCCGCACTGGTAAAGCCGTCCATGATCGGCATGTCCAGGTCCATCAACACCAGATCATACTCGCCGTCCGCCTCTTCAAACGCCGCCAGCGCAGCGGCCCCGTTTTCGGCGATGTCCACCTGGCTGATGCCCAGCCGTTCCAGATAGCCCTTGGTGACCATCTGGTTGACCGGATTATCTTCGGCGATCAGCACCCGCAGTGTGGCCACGGCTTCCTCGCTGTCTGACTCGGTGACCAGGGGCACGGCCTCCGGCGTACCAGCCATGAGCAGGTGGCGGATTTCATCAACCGTCAGCACCGAGCGGCGCAATAGTCGGGCACCGGGCGGCAGCCAGGCCGGGGGTTCACTGCGCATGCCGGTCAGCACTACCACTTTCAGTGGCGGGCGACTCACCCGCGCCAGTTGCACGGCTTCCTCCAGCAGCCCCTGCTCCGGCAAGCCATTGATCAGCAGCACCCCCGCCGTGGTATCGGTTTCGCCACTGAGCCGGGACAGGCTTTCCAGAATCCGCACCGACTGAAAACGCTCATCCTGCCTGATCCACTCGGCCAGGTTGCCCTGTACATCCCACAGCCAGGCCGGCGGCGGTTCCTGCTCCATCATGGGTACAGCGTCGCGCTCCACCGGCAACTGGATACTGAAACTGAAACGCGCCCCCTTGCCCGGTGCACTGTGCACGTGGATGTCGCCGCCCATCAGCTCCACCAACTCCCGGCTGATGGACAGCCCCAACCCGGTCCCGCCAAAGCGCTTGGCGGTATCCGCGGAGGCCTGGCTGAAACGCTCGAACAAACCCGCCTGTTCCTCCAGGCTCAGGCCGATCCCGGTATCGCTGACCGCGAAGGTCAGCAACGGCATTTCGTTGTAGTGACGGCGACAGGTCAGGGACAGCACCACCCGGCCATTGCGGGTGAATTTCACCGCGTTGCCGAGCAGGTTGATCAGGACCTGGCGCAGCCGGGTGGCATCGCCCTGTACACAGGCCGGGGTATGGCTGTCCACATCCAGCAACACCAGGGTGTCATTGTCACTGGCGGGCAGGTTGAACATCTGGGCGCATTCCACCAGCAGGGCGGGCAAATCAAAGGGCTCGTTCACCAAGGTCAGCTTGCCGGCTTCGATCTTGGCGTAATCGAGCACATCATTGATCAGCGCATTGAGCGTCCGCCCGGCACTGTCGATCAGGCCGATATATTCCTGTTGCCGTGGTGTGGGTCCGGTTTCGCGCAACAGTTCCGCCAGCCCGAGCACGCCATTGAGCGGAGTGCGAATTTCATGGCTCATCCGGGCGAGAAACTGCCCCTTGGCCTGGCTTTCCGCCTTGGCGCTGATAGCCCGGGAGTTTGAGCGATACACCAGCATGGCCAGCCCCATGACCAGCACATACAACAGGAGTACGCCCAGAATCATCCACACCGTATTGCGCACTTGTCGCTGCGCGGCGCTCCCCAACAGTCGGTCCGCCAGTTGCACCAGTGACGCGGACATGCCATCCAGTGACTGCATGGCGTGATGGCTACGGTCGTACGCCTCTTGCCAGGACAGGGTAATCCGTGGCGCCAGAATCAGCGCCTCCTCGCTCCAGTCGAGAAAGCGCTGCAGCTCGCCTTTCACAAGGCGCCACTGCTGTTGCAGCTGAATCGCACCGGTACGACTGACCAGCGCCTTGACCTCGCTGTCGCTCAGGTACAGTTGATGGCTGAGACGGTGCCAGGCCGTTTCCAATCGCCGGGCGTCATTATCCGCCAAATAGCCACCCCGCAGGCTGACATACAGAGCCAGCGCGCGAATCACACCAATATCATCCTGGGCCTGGCGGAATGAGCCCAGCGGCAAGGACAGCACTTCGTTGGGCTCCAGCCTTTCGCCGATGGCCATGTCAGACACAAACAGCACCGTGGACAATGCCGTGACCAGCCTTTCGGTCACCTGATTCACGTTGTCGTAGGGACCGATCACATCCTCCACGGGAATACCGGTTTTCACGGTCAGCCCGCTCCAGGCTTCACTGAGCAGGCCTGCCTGATCTGTCAGGCCAGCCATGTCCCGCCGACGCACCTTTTCCAGAAACCGTTGCAGGCGGCTGTCAGCCCGCGCACGGCTCATCTCGAAGTGCGAGAGGATTTCCGGCTCCTGGGTATGAATGGCCACCGGCGCCAGGTCACGCATATCATTGAGGGGAGAAATGGCGGCCAGCCCGTCCTCGAACAACTGAAGATCGCTGGCCATGGTGTCGTAGGTATCCAGCAGTTGCAGACGGTGCTGGATCAGCAGAGCCGAGGCAATGACAAAAGGAACGGTGATAATGACAAACAGCATTGCCATTGCCACGCCTGTCCTCAAACCATTGTGTGATGGTCTTTCCATCGGCCTGCCCCGAAAAAGGCTATGCTGGTATTCTGCCACTGCTGTTGCGTCACGACATCCGTTTGTTACGGCAATACAAATGAAAACAATACCTTGCCTTATGCCGAACCGCATGAATGTAAAAGTTTGCTATCTCTTGTGCCTCGTTCTAGCCTTGGCCGGTTGCAGCACCACGGCGCAGCAGGATGACGCGGCGGGGTCATCCACGCTCAAGGCCGGAAAACTCCCGCAGTATTCCTCCCCTGAAGACCTTCCCAAGGCCGTTCCCGCCAACCCGGTTTCCCTGGACCATTACCAGGTGCCGCCAAACCTGGCAGGACTGAAACTCAAGGGGGAAATCAGCTCGGCAAAGGCGATTACCCTCCAATATCAGGATGAAGGCAAACAGGAATCCCTGTACCTGGTGATTACCGCGATCCCCGCCGGCTGGGACAACATGGCTGCCGAACGGGCCGTGGCCAGTTATTACAGTGAAGTGCGCCAGCGCCGGGTCAACCGGGCCCTGAGCGACAGCGCCAATGCCCTGACCATCATCAGTGAGCAACTCATGGACCTGGAAGGCCAGCCCTCCGCCCAGGCACAATTGCGCTGGGTGGAAGCGGGCAAGCCGATACAGAACCAGTCCCTGCTGGTGACCCGACTGGATGACGCCTTTATCCGTATCAGCAATGCCAGCTACAAACAGAACTCGCGCTGGCTGTTGCAACAGGCCAAACGCGCCCTGGCCGAGTTCAAGGCAGCACAAAAGGCAATTGATAATTGATAATGGACAGTTGACAGCTACGCGACGGAAACTCCGTGGTTAACTAAAACGTAAGAGGCCGCGCCCAAACCATGAACGCGGCCTCTTACGTTTCAGAACCTGGTGAGCCATTCCGCGGCGCTGTCAACTGTCCCTATCAACTGTCAACTGCCTCCTGTGCCTGCTGTTAATGGCAAGGCCAGCGAGCTATCCTGCCTTCCCCTCAAGCCTCAATGAGAGGTGCAAGCCTCAAGCTACAAGCTGCAACACGAAGTAGTCTCAACGCCTGCGAATCACGGTTTCACTCCGCGCTGAAGCACATTCCGCTTCAGCGTCTCGCTTCAAAAAGAGCAGGAAACTTTTCAGGCCTTTCCCATCCAAGCGCAGGCTTGCAGCTCGCAGCCCAAGCCGCTGGCCTGTATATTTCATCTTCTAATTTGGACACTCCTCCCTCACCTTTCGTCGCGGCGCAGGCATTCCAGACACGACGCCCCCGGAACCGCGTTGCAGCTTGTAGCTTGAGGCTTGTAGCTAATTACCATGACCACTCCCACCTTCTCGCCAATCCAGCCCGCCAACATCCACTGGCAGGAAACCACCCCGGTCGCCATTGACTACGACGACCCTTATTTTTCCCGCCAGGACGGCATGGCGGAAAGCGACTATGTGTTCCTGCAAGGCAACCAGCTCGCGGCACGCTTCCAGGCCCTGCGGCCCAGCCAGGACTTTGTCATTGCGGAAACCGGATTCGGCACCGGGCTGAACTGCCTGCTGGCCGCCCGCTGTTTTCTGGACCATGCCGACCACGGTGCCCGGCTGCACCTGGTCTCCGTGGAAAAACACCCCCTGCAAAAGCGGGACCTGGAACAGGCCCTTCAGCACTGGCCAACGCTGGCACCACTGTCAGACCCGTTGCTGGACGAATACCCGGCTGCCACCCCCGGTTTCCACCGTCTCCAGCTTCACCCGCGCGTTACCCTGACCTTGCTCTACGGCGATGCCATGGCCCTGCTGCCGCTATTTCACCACCCGGTCGATGCCTGGTTTCTGGATGGCTTTGCCCCGGCCCGCAACCCGGACCTGTGGCAACCGCCCCTGTTTGCCCAGCTTGCACGCCTGAGCCGGCCCGGAGCCACAGTGGCCACCTTCACCGCCGCCGGCTTTGTCCGCCGGGGCCTGATCGACGCCGGGTTTGTGATGCACAAGCGCGATGGCTTCGGTCACAAGCGCCATATGCTAACCGGCCATTTCGGTGATACGGCCCACACCCCTGCCCCGCGAAGCACCCCTTCCACCATCGTGATTGGCGCCGGACTGGCCGGCGCCACCACGGCCCGCGCCCTGGCCGAAAGGGGCTGCAAGGTCACCGTGGTGGACCCGGACGGCATCGCCAGCCATGCCTCCGGCAACCTGGCCGGCGTGGTTTACAGCACCCCCAGCGCCCACCTGACAGCACAGAACCGCTTTTACCAACAAAGCTACCAGCACGCCCTGCGCTGGCTGCATCGCTACCGTTTTCCCGCCTCCCGGGAAGACGGCGCCCTGAATGATGTGGTGCAACACATCGTCAACGACAAGCAACGGGACAAATTGCAGCAAGCCATGGACAGCGGAGCCTGGCCCGCTCCTCTGCTGCACCCAGCGGTCGGAGATGCCGTCACCCTGGCAGGCGGCGGTTATCTGCGCCCGGCCCGCTGGTGCCAGCAGTTGCTGGCGCACCCCGGCATCCAGCTGGTCACCGGACGCATGACGGACTGCCACGAAGGCAGTCCCGCAAGGGTGGTACTGGACAGTGGCGAAACGCTGAATGCTGACGCCGTGATTCTCTGCACCGCCGGCGCTACCCGGCAACTCCCGGGCCTGGCCTGGCTACCGCTCAAGCTTATTCGCGGGCAGGTCAGTTACTGCCGTGCCACCGAAGCGTCAGAACGCTGGCAGCAGGCCCGCTGCCACGGCGGCTACCTCACCCCGGCGCTGGACGGGCTGCACTGCGTGGGAGCCACCTTCGATCTTCACACCCTGGACGATCAGCCCCGCGACCAGGACGACCAGGAAAACCTGGCGCAGTTGAAACGCTATCTGCCACAACAGTGGCAAGAGCTGGGAGGCGATGACATCCAGATCGCCGACCGGCGCGTGGCCTTCCGCTGCCAGAGCACGGACTTCCTGCCCCTGTGCGGCCCGCTACCGCTGGCCATGGAAAACCCGCACCGCCCGGCGCAGGGCCTGTACCTGAACATCGCCCATGGCAGCCGGGGGATCACCGGTACCCCTCTGTGCGCCGACCTGCTGGCAGACCGGATTTGTGACGCTCCCTTGCCCGCCGATCAACAATTGGTTGACGCCCTGGACCCGGCCCGGTTTATTGTTCGCCAACGTCGAAAACAACCCGAGTGGAAACCATGCAACTAGTCAGCTTGCCGATCACCGCCCTTTACGCCGCCCTCAGCGGCTTTCTTGTCATTGCCCTGGCCGCCAACGTGGTGCGCTACCGCCTGGGGAAGAAAGTGTCCCTGGGTGATGGCGGCCACAAGGAAGTCACCCGAGCCATCCGCGCCCACGGTAACACCGTGGAATACATTCCCCTGGCCCTGATCCTCATGGCCCTGCTGGAACTCAACGGTGGCGGCGATACCGCCCTGCATCTCTACGGCATCCTGCTGGTCGGTGGCCGCCTGCTCTACGGCTACGGCCTGCTGGTCCCCAAAAGCAGCGCCAACCTGCCCCGTCAGCTTGGCGTAGTAACGTCCTGGCTGGTGATTCTGGGTGCCGGGGTTCAGTTGCTGGTGATTTAGCTGCAAGCTACAAGCCTCAAGCTGCAAGGCGCGAGACAGCTTTTCATTTTCTGATGCTCCGTACCCGCGCCCGGAAGTAAAGCGCGGGCACGGACTTTAAAGAAGCCTCAGACTCTACCCACGTTGTAGCTTGCAGCCTGAAGCTTGTGCCTGCGGGCTCCATCACCTGCTATCGCACCGTGTTTTTGCTATTAAGGAGCCTCTGAATAACTCCTTGCATGCTCAGTCTTTCAGGCTGGTCCGTAATCTAGGCACAATTTTGAAGGTGTATGTCCATCCATCGAGAAATTGTAACGACGAGTACGGGCCAGCCTGGAAGACCCGGAGGGCGAGGCCTGAAGCGCACATCTGCTGCGCCTTGCCTCTAGGAAAGGGAACCACCCTGCCCGTCGAGACAAGACACAACAGCTGCACGCTTCAGGCCACGCTGAGCACGCAAGGAGTTATTCAGAGGCTCCTTAACTATTCACTGTTAACTATTAATTGGTTTCTATGCCCATCATCGTCCCCTGGCAAGACATCGACACCGACACCCTCACCAACCTGATCGAGGAGTTCGTCACCCGTGACGGCACCGACTATGGCGAACAGGAAATCGCCACCGCCACCAAGGTGGAGCAGGTGCGTGCGCAACTGAAGCAGCAGGAAGCGTTTGTGGTGTTCGATGAGGTGACCGAGAGCGTATCGGTGATGGGGAAGGAGCAGGTGGGAAATGCAATGAATAGTTAATAATGAATAATTAATAACGTCGCAAGCCCATCTCTCAGATTCTGAAATGCACGAGGCCGCGCCCAAAATCATGGGCGCGGCCTCGTGCATTTGAAAATGCGATTATGCTGCTCGCGCAACTATTAATTATTCATTATTAACTATTCATTGCCTCACGAAATCGCCCCTTCCCGCGCCCATTCACACCGCACCCGCAACGGGGCTTGTGAAGGCTCGTGGCAGACATCCGCGCTTTCCCAGACGAAGGTGTGGAAGCCAGACAGTTCAGTTTCCAGGTGGACCACCGCATTGACCCAGTACATGTTTTTGAGCAGGGACTCGAACTTGGCGATCCAGTGTTCCCACTCGTATTCCACCGCCCGGTAGGACATGCCGAAGTGAATCACCTGGGTCTGGAAGGTGCCCCCCATCAGGTCATCGCCGGGCACGGAAAACATTTCCCGGCACAGGAACGGCCATTCATCCGCCTGCGGCAGTTGCCGGATGGCCCGGCGGTTATGAAAGCAGCTTGTCTTGCGCTCCTGGATGGAGCCGAACGGCAAATGCTTGATACAGCCGTAAACGATGGATTCGTTATCCAAGAAAACACCCCGAGAATCAGCTAACAGCCACAATCGCCTAGCTTACAAGGACAAGCACCTAAAAATACAGGGACTGGCTTCCAGGTTTGCGCGGACAAATGGCCCATCATCCCTGTCCCTTGCGCAGGAAAACCCGCCTGGGGAGCACCGTTGGAGCCTCGCTCGCAAGGCGAAGGGCCCAATCCGATTCCGCGTGATCTCTGCAACATTCGCTTTGCAAGCAAAGCTCCAACGGCAAAAAGCTTGTTCCGATTTAATCAGGCGCAGCTAGAAACGTAGGGTGGATTAGCCGCAGGCGTAATCCACCAGCCTTCCATTCCGAATTACCTCTACGTTGAAACGGAGGTGGATTACGCCTGCGGCTAATCCACCCTACAAGTTCTGATGGGCTAGCGACCGCACTGGCGCATCTGGGCGGCGTAGCGGTTGGCCATGTCCGCGGTGCGGCGGGCGGCGCCTTTCATCCACTGGTTGTTTTTCCAGGTGCCCCGGGCGTAGCCGCCATGGCCGGCATAATAGTTAAGGTAGAGATTGTAGGTATCGTTGCGGGCGACGCCGTTTTTCTTGTAGCTCTGGTAGTGATACCAGCCAACAAACTGGACGGCATCCTTGAAATCATCCCGGTCCGCCCCGTGGCGGCCGGTTTCTTCCTGGTACCATTCCCAGGTAGAGTCCAGGGCCTGGGGGTAACCATAGGCACTGGACGGCCGCTTCCAGGGGATAAAGCCCAGCAGCTTGGTACGCGGCGGTTTGGCCTTGGCATTGAAGCCGGATTCCTTGTAGATCGTGGCCATCAGCACCGGGACCGGAACGCCGTATTCCTTTTCCGTGTTCTTGGCGTACTTGTACCAGTTGTTGAACCAGCCGCCACGCTGATCAAAGACGGCGCAGACATCATCGGTTTGAGTGGGGGTTCCGGCACAGCCGGTCAATACCAGTACGATCAGAATCAATCCCCACCACGCTTTCATAATGCTCCCGGGTCCATGCCGTGTTCTTTGAACAGGGACAGTAGCGCAGCTTCATCACGCACCTCAACTCCCAGTGACTCCGCCTTGGCCAGTTTGGAACCGGCTGCCTCGCCGGCCACCACACAGGCGGTCTTTTTCGAGACGGAACCGGCCACCTTGGCGCCCAGTTGCTGCAGGCCGTTTTTGGCCTGATCCCGGGTCAGGGTTTCCAGCGTCCCGGTGAGCACCCAGGTCTGCCCTTCCAGGGGCTGGCTGGCTTGCTGGGCCGGGGCTTTCGCCGCCAGCTCGGCGGCTTGGCGCTCCACGGTTTCCAGCGTTTCCCGCCAGCCATCCTGCTCCAGGGCCTGTTGTACCTGGCGGAGCATGGCGGCTTTTACCGGTGCGTCCTCGGGGTCGGCGGCGGCCAGCTCGGCCACGGTGCGGTAGTGACGCCCCAGGGTTTCCAGGGACTTTTCCCCTACCCCGTCCAGCGCCATCCCCAACCGCTTGGCCGCCTTGAGGAAAAACGCCAGGTTCAGGCCGGCCACGAAGGCTGCCGAGGGCTGACCGCTGGCCCGGGGGGTGACGCCCACCTCCAGTAAGCCATCAATCACCTTCTCGTTGTGTTCCTCGGCGAAGAAGGCAGCAATGGCCCTGGCCACTTCCTGCCCCACATCCGGCACCGCCAGCAGCAATATCAACGGCGCCTGACGGATCGCCTGCAGAGAGCCGAAACAGGTGGCCAGACTGCGGGCGGTTTCCTCGCCGGTCTGCAGGATCCCCAGGGCAAACAGGAAGCGCGCCAGTTCCACATCCCGGGAAACGTCCAGCGCCCGGATCAGGTTCTCCGCGGATTTTTCCCCCATGCGTTCCAGGCCAGCGATCTGTTCCGCTTCGAGCCTGTAAAGATCCGCCACCGTCTGCACCAGTCCCTGGTCCACAAAGGCATCCACCAACTTGGTGCCCAGGCCGTCGATATCCATGGCCTTGCGCGAGGCGAAGTGCTTGATGGCTTCGCGCTGCTGGGCGCCGCAAATCAGGCCGCCGGTACAGCGGGCAATGGCCTGATCCTCATCCCGGAAAATGTCGCTGCCGCAGACCGGGCACTGGGACGGCATGTGAATGTCTTCAGCGTTGTCCGGGCGACGTTCCGGTATCGGACGCACCACCTTGGGAATCACATCCCCGGCCCGGTACACCACCACGGTATCGCCGATACGGATATCCAGGCGATGGATTTCATCAATATTGTGCAGCGTCGCGTTGCTGACGGTGACACCGCCCACCAGTACCGGCTCCAGCCGCGCCACCGGGGTCAGGGCACCGGTGCGGCCCACCTGCCAGTCCACGCCGTTGAGCACGGTGAGTTCTTCCTGGGCGGGAAACTTGTGGGCGATGGCCCAGCGCGGGGCTCGGCTGACAAAACCCAGATCGCGCTGCCAGTCGAAACGGTTGACCTTGTAGACCACGCCGTCGATGTCGTAGTCCAGCGCATCCCGCTTGTCGAGAATGCCCCGGTAAAAGTCCAGCAGGGCCTCGACCCCGCCACAAACCCGCACTTCCGGGTTCACTCGCAGCCCCCAGCCTCGCAGGGCTTCCAGCATGTCCCAGTGCGTCTCGGGGGCATCGTCCCCCTCAAGCTGGGCCATGGAGTAGGCATAGAACTCCAGCGGGCGTTCAGCGGTAATCCGGGAATCCAGTTGTCGCAGGCTGCCGGCGGCGGCGTTGCGGGGGTTGGCAAAGATTTTCTGGCCAGCGGCTTCCTGGCGGGCGTTGAGTTCTGCAAAGCCACCGTGGGGCATCACCACCTCGCCGCGCACCTCCAGTCTGGCCGGCACCCTGTCGCCCCGCAGTTTCAGTGGCACGGAACGGATAGTGCGGGCATTGCCAGTGATATTCTCCCCCACCTGGCCATCACCCCGGGTGGCGGCGCGGACCAGTTCGCCATTTTCATACAGCAGGGAAATGGCCAGGCCATCGAGTTTGGGCTCGGCCACGTAATCCACCGGCCCCGCCACATCCAGACGCTCACGGACCCGCTTGTCGAAAGCCCGCAGTTCCTCGTCATCGAAAGCATTATCCAGGCTCAGCATGGGCACTTCGTGCCGGACCTGATCAAACGCCACCAACGGCGCATCGCCCACCCGCTGGGTAGGCGAATCCGCTGTGATCAGTTCAGGGTGTTTGTCTTCCAGGGCTTTCAGTTCGCGGAACAGACGATCGTATTCCGCATCCGGCACCGCCGGGTCATCCAGCACATAGTAGCGGTAGGACCAGTCATTGAGCTGGTCGCGAAGGGATTGGGCTTTCTGGGCGATGTCTTCGGAAGGCTGGCTCACGGGACGGGGTTTTCCTGTGTCTTGTCTTCTATAGGAGGCTGCTTGAGGTTCGAGCCGGCGCGGTATCGGTGTTGCCGCCTTTCCAACGCTTCGCGCCTCAAGCGGCGCTCCTACGGCGCCATGTTAAACGCAGGGTGCACTGAGCCTAAGCGAACTGCACCATGCAAAGGCCGAACGGTGCAGTTCGCTTAGGCTCAGTGCACCCTACGCTCCAGCCCGCAATCGGGTGGCTTTTCCTTTGCAACTTTAAACTTTCAACTTGCAACTGCTCTTTACGCGCTGGGCACCCGCTGGCGGCGTTCGAATTCCTGGACGCGCTGGCGCAGGTGTTCCATGGTCTGCGGGGTCAGCACGCTGTGCTGTTCGTCTTTCAGTTCGCCGTCCAGTTCGCTGGACAGGTGGCGGCAGATGGACAGCATCTTGTCCAGCGCCCCCAGGGCATCCGACGGGCCGGGCAGTTTCAGGAAGAAGGTAACGCCGGCAAAGGTCTTTTCTTCCATGGTATCCAGGTCGAAGGTGCCCGGCTCCACCGCATTGGCCATGGAAAACTGCAATTCGTCCGTTCCACCGGCATTCACATGACGGTGGAAGATGTTCATCTGGCCATAGCGCAGGCCGGATTCCAGCAACAGGCGTAGCAGGTCGCTGCCGTCGAAGGGCTCACCGCGGCGGGCGATCAGGTGTACCACGATCACTTCCAGCACTGGCTGGGGCTCGCGGGGGCGATCCGGCTTGCGCTCGGGCATTCTTTCCGGGGCCTTTTCCCTGGCCGCCACCGGCTCTGGGGCCGGGCGGGTTTCGCGGCGCGGCGCAGGCTCGGCCGGAGCGGGCTCCACAGGCTCGGCCACTTCCGGCTTGTTCGCCGGTGCCGGTTCGGCGGGGGGCTCCTCGCCACTTTCGAACAGGTTCTGCTGTTCTGCGGTCTGGGGCTCCGGCGTGGTTTCGTCCGGCTCCATCATGGTCGGCGGGGCCTCTTCCGGCTCCTCGCGGGCCACCGCATTGTCCTGCTCCACGGAACGGCGAATCACCCGGGCGGAGCCGATCAGCTCCGGGTTGTAATCATCTTTCTCTTCCTCATCCTGCGGATCCCGGTAACGGGGGTCGATACGCATGCGCAGCCTGCCCTGCCGCTCCCGAATCATCCGACGCACACCGTCGGCCAGGATCAGCAGGATCAGGATAACCAGAATGCCAATCAGAGTTTCCAGGTTCAGGCCCATTGCCTCGTCTTCCTTGCTTACGCTGGGGTAGCGCCATCACCGGCGCTACCGAATCTCACATGGCCGCCATTTCAGCGGCTTCTTCCACATCCACCGATACCAGACGGGACACACCGGGTTCATGCATGGTGACCCCCATCAGGGTAGCAGCCATTTCCATCGCGATCTTGTTGTGCGTGATGTAAATAAATTGCACTTTTGCAGACATTTCCGACACCAGGTTACAGAAACGCCCCACGTTGGCGTCATCCAGTGGCGCATCCACCTCATCGAGCAGACAGAACGGGGCCGGGTTGAGCTGGAAGATGCTGAACACCAGCGACAACGCCGTTAGCGCCTTCTCCCCACCGGACAACAGGTGGATGGTGCTGTTCCGCTTGCCCGGCGGGCGCGCCATGATCGCCACGCCAGTATCAAGCAGATCTTCGCCGGTCAGTTCCAGGTAGGCATGGCCGCCCCCGAAGACTTTCGGGAACAGCTCCTGCAGGCCCCGGTTGATGCGGTCGAAGTACTCCTTGAAGCGTGC
This sequence comes from Pseudomonadales bacterium, assembly GCA_022360555.1. Lineage (GTDB taxonomy): Bacteria > Pseudomonadota > Gammaproteobacteria > Pseudomonadales > Alcanivoracaceae > Alcanivorax. Next base: position 5,474 of record JAKSCQ010000022.1, on the reverse strand, counting down.
CCGGGTTTCCCGGTCGATCTTGCGGATGGCATTTTCCAGGGTGCCCAGGGCGTCTTCCAGGTCGTCGTTCTGGCTGTCCAGGTAACTCTTCCGCTCGGACTGCTGCTGGTATTCCTCGATGGCCGCCAGGTTGATCTGGCCAAGGCGGGAAATCCGCTGGCCGATCTGGTCCATTTCCTGGGCCCACTGCTGTTCGTTGGCCTCTTCGGGCAGGTTTTCCAGGATGGTATCCAGGTCGAAGTTCTGCTCGCCAAGCTGTTCCGCCACGGTCTGGCGGCGGGTAGTCAGGTCCTGCCACTGCATCCGCTTCTGGTCCATGGTGCTGCGGATTTCCTGCGCCTGGCGCTCGAACTGGCCACGCTGACCTTCCAGGTTGCGCATTTCGTGGTCCACGGCCTCCAGTTCGCGGCGGGCTTCGGTGAGCTTCTGCTCTGCCTCGAGTCGCACTTCCAGCTTTTCCTCGAGCTGCATCTGCAACTCGGCGCCGGGCTCGTCCCCTTCGCGGGTCTGTTCTTCCAGCAGGGCCTTGCGCTCGCTCATGGCCTGCACCTGGGATTCCAGCCGGGTCAGGGTCTGGCGCAGGGAATCGGCCTGGGTTTTGGCCCCCTGCACTTCCATGGCCAGTTGGTGGGACTGGTCGCGGTCGTGGCGGGCTTTCTGGCGGGCCTCGTCCAGCCGCAGACGCAGCTCGTCCCGGCGGGACAACAGGGTTTCCCGTTCACCACTGTCGGCCTCCATGGCGTCCAGCGCTTCCGCCAGCACCGCCCGGGCCTCTTTCATCTGTTCCTGTTCCTGCTCGAGCTGTTCGTTGGCTTCGTCCAGCTCCTTGCCCAGGCGCTCGCGGCGCATGGTGATCTGTTCCAGGCGGACCTGGCGGGCGCTGACCTGGGCGTTGATTTCACCCAGTTCCCGGTTGATGCGGCTGGCCTGGCGCTGCACGTCCTCGCGCTCTTCTTCCAGTTCGCCGATCTGTTCGCGGGTGCTTTCCAACTGTTCCTTCAGGTCATCCACGGTGGCCTGCAGCGTCTCGATCTCGCCCTCCAGGGAGTCCAGCTCCCGGCGACGTTCCAGAATGCCGGCTTCCTGGTCTTCTTCCTTGGCCACTTTCAGCCAGTCCGGACCCAGCCAGATACCGTCGCGGGTGACCACGGACTCGTGGGCATCCAGTTGACCGCGCAGGGTCAGGGCCGCGTCCAGGTTGTCCGCCACATAGACCCCGGCCAGCAGGCCTTCCGGGGCCTGCCCCTGCACCTTGTCGCGCAGCAGGGTGCCTTTGCTGCCCTCGCCTTTTACCGACCCGGTGCTGACCAGCGCCAGCCGGCCGTGGGACAGATCGCCCAGCCAGTCGCTGACCTGCTCGAACCCGCTGATTGCCACGGCCTGCAGGCTGTCGCCCAGCACCGCTTCCAGGGCTTTTTCCCAACCTTCGTCCACCTGCACCTGGTCGGCCAGGCGCGGTTCGGCATCCAGTTCATGGCGGTTCAGCCAGTCGCTGACCGCGCCGTCATCGCCCATGGCGGCTTTCTGCAACGCTTCCAGGGAGGTACGGCGGCCTTTCAGGGTCTGCAATTTCTCGCGGGCATCATCCAGCTGGCGGCCCCGGTCACCGTTGTCGCGACGTAGCTGGTTGATCTCTTCCTGCAGGGATTCGCTGCGCAGTTCGCTCTCTTCCGCCTGGCCGCGAAACTGCTCCACCTGCTCTTCCAGTTGGCGCATTTCCTGGGCCAGGGGACCGGAATCCAGGGATTCCTGCTCTTTTTTGAGGCGTTCGATGCGGTCGCGCAGACGCTCCTGGGATTTCTCCAGGTGCTGGATACGGGACTGCTCCACCTCGGCCTGGCGGCGGGACTCGCCGGACTTGCCGTTGAACTCTTCCCACTCCTGCTGCCAGGCCTGCATGGCTTCTTCGGCCAGCGCCAGGGCCTCACTGGAGGCTTCCTGCTGCTCGCTGACCATTTCCAGTTCCGGCTCGCGTTCGGCCAGAATGGCGTCCAGCTCGGCCACCTTTTCGCTGTCTACGCGCAGGTGCTCGTCGGCTTCCTTCCAGCTGGCATTGATCTGGTCCAGCTCTTCGTAGAGCTGCTGCTTGCGCTCGCGCTGGTTCTGGATGTTCTGTTCCAGCCGGGCCACTTCCGCCCCCAGGGCGTAGAAGTGTTGCTGAACCTCGTTGAAGTGCTCCTGCACCTCATGGTGCTTCTCGCGCAGGCGTTCCATTTCCGCATCCACGTGGCGCTGTTCGGCCACCTTGGCTTCCATGGACACGTCCAGCTCGCCGATCACGTGATCAAGCTGCTTGACCTGGGTATCCAGCCCTTTCCAGCGCAGGGCCTTGAGCTGGGCGCCCTTCAGGCGCTCTTCTTCCTTGTATTGCTTGTACTTCTCGGCAGCGCTGGCCTGGCGGCTGAGACGCTCGAGCTGGCGTTCCAGCTCCTCGCGAATATCGGTCAGGCGCTCCAGATTCTCGCGGGTACGGCGGATGCGGTTTTCGGTCTCGCGACGGCGGGCCTTGTACTTGGAGATCCCCGCCGCTTCCTCAATGTAGACCCGCAGCTCTTCCGGCTTGGCCTCAATCAGCCGGGAGATCATGCCCTGTTCGATGATGGCGTAGCTGCGCGGCCCCAGACCGGTGCCCATGAAGATATCGGCAATGTCCTTGCGGCGACACTTGGCGCCGTTCAGGTAGTAGTTGGACTGGCCGTCACGGGTGACCTGGCGCTTCACCGAGATCTCGTTGAACTTGCCGTACTCCCCCTTTACCGAGGCGTCAGAGTTGTCGAAAACCAGCTCGATGGAGGCCTGCGCCACGGGTTTGCGGGCATTGGAGCCGTTGAAGATCACGTCGGCCATGGATTCACCGCGCAGGTGCTTGGCGGAGGATTCCCCCATCACCCAGCGAACGGCATCAATGATGTTGGACTTCCCACACCCGTTGGGCCCTACCACGGCGGTAAGGTTTTCCGGGAAATTGGTGGTGGTAGGGTCCACAAAGGATTTGAACCCGGCCAGTTTTATGGATTTCAGTCGCATAGTGTCTGTGTCTCACGGCCGATGGCAGGGTTGAGGGGCCACCGGCAAAGGGCCTGAGCCAATAAAAGGGGTAAGTCTAGCGACAACCCGGGCCGAATTCATCAGCCAGAGCGCCCTGATTACAATAAGGCCAAGAACCAGCGGGGCTTTCCGGGTGCCCAGGCACACGGCAATCTTGCCAGCGGGGGTCCGTTTGCCATGCAGGCATGGGCTTCAACAGGGTCAGCAGCGAATTGAAAATAAATGCAAAAGCCGGGCCCGGGTCACACTGTCGCTGCCTCCCCTGGCCCCACCGTTGGCGCGTTGCCCCACGCCAACGGCAATCCGGTCGCGTGAGGGGGGTTTCCCTTTCGGCTTTCTGCTTGTAGCTTGTAGCTGCCTTTAACGACAAGGATTTGCCGTGTCCCAGATCGCCGACGCCATCAGCTACCTGAAACGCAGTCTCTCGCTGGCCAAAAGCCGCGAGTTGCGCCTTTATGTGATCGTCCCGCTGATCTTCAATATCGTGGTGTTCGGCGGGCTGTACTGGGCCAGTGGTAGCTGGATCGCCGGCTGGATCGCCTCGGCCACGGCGGACTGGGCGCTGACTGGCTCGCTCAGCTTCCTCAATGAAGCCCTGCATTTCCTGATCGACGCGGCGGTGATCCTGGTGTGGATTCTGCTGCTGGCCCTGTTTGCCAGCATCTTCTCCATCGGCGTGCAGCTGATCGCCGCGCCTTTCATGGGGTTTCTGGCCGAGAAGGTGGATATCCAGGTCACCGGCCAGCCCATGCACGACGAATCCATCCCGGCCATGATCATCCGCACCTTCAAGCGGGAAATCCGCAAGACCTGGTACTGGCTGTGGCGGGCGGTGCTGATCCTGTTCGTGGTGATGGTGATCTACTTCATCCCGGTGGTGAATGTATTCGCCTCGGTAATCTGGTTCCTGTGGTCCGGCTGGCTGCTGGGCATGCAGTACATCGACTTCGGCGCGGATAACCGCCAGGTGCCTTTCGAGGTCATGCTCGAGCGCCTGAAAACCAAGCGCTGGCTGGTACTCACCTTCGGCGCCATCGTCATGGGCCTGACCATGCTGCCGCTGGTGAACCTGTTCATCATGCCAGTGGCGGTGATTGCGGGGACGTTGATCTGGGTGGAGCAGCTTAGCGGGGAATTAATAGTTAATAATGAATAATTAATAGCTTGGAGTGGCCCCGATTTAGTAGACACCTAATGATTAAGCAGCCGCCGCATAGGCATTGGGAGTAATCCCTCCCAGTGCCATGTGCCGGCGTACATTGGGATAGTACTGGTCCGTATAGTAACGGACTTCGCTCGCCATTTCGTCCCGGCCTATTTCGCCGAGGGGGCGAGTCCACTCCTTCTTCAACAAGGCAAATACACTCTCGGCACAGGCATTGTCCCAGCAGTTGCCGCGCCGGGACATGCTGATGGTCACCTTCCTGTCATTGAGCCACTTCATCACCTCTTCACTGCGATATTGGCTACCTTGGTCCGAGTGGAACAGCAAACGACTACCCACGGGTTTCTGGCGCTTCCAGGCCTGCTTCAGCGCCTCTACAACCAATTGTGAGCTGTTAACAGGCCCCATCGCACGACCCACGATCTGACGAGTCCCAAGATCCAGCACAACGGCAATGTAGAGCCAGCCTTCCTGGCAGCGGATCTGGGTGATATCCGACACCCAGACACGGTTGGCTTTGCCAACTGAGAACTGACGATCCAGCAGATTCGGCAACACCGGCAGTGACGACTTGGCCTTGCGGTAGCCGGGCTTGGGCGCCGTACGCGAACGATAGCCCGCATCCTGCAACAACCGCTGCACTTGGTTTTTTCCACAGCAAAAGCCCGCATCTTGGGCATCCAGCCACAGCTTCCGGTAACCCGGTACGCTTTCCTGCCGTCGGGCCTCTTTCAACAGGAAGGCCAGCAGGGCATCATGCCGCTTCTGCTTTGGTGCTGGACAACGCTGGCGCTCCCGCCAGCGGTAATAGCCTGATCGTGAGACGTCGAGTACTCCGCACATCACCGATACCGGCCAGACTCGGCTCCGGTAGGCATCGATAAAGGCAAATCTTATTTGCCGTGCTTGGCGAAGTACTCGTCCGCCTTTTTTAGAATTTCATTCTCCAGCTCGGCTCGTTTGAGCTGCTTTTTCAGGCGGGCGTTCTCTCGCTCCAGGTCCTTGAGGCTTTTGTCCGGTCCAGCATTGCGGACCGCGTTGGCAGACGGTTTCTTGGTCACAATCCACTCTCTTCGCCAGCGGCTTAACATCTGTGGGGGTATGCCTAGCTTGCCAGCTAGTGCGGCTTGTGTCTCCATGGTGGACAGCGAGGCCCGTACGGCCTCGCGTTTGAAATCATCACTGAAGTGGCGTTTGGGTCTGTATTTCATGACACCTTCTCTCCAAATGAAGATGTCTACTTTTTCCGGGCCACTCCACG
>JAKSCQ010000023.1 GCA_022360555.1 Pseudomonadales bacterium | reverse complement strand
TCGCAAAAGCCTGCTTGTAATGAGGAAACATAAAAAAAAGCCGGCCCCGCCAGATGGTGGGGTCGGCTTTTTTTATGTTTCCTCATTACAAGCAGGCTTTTGCGACAAGGTTTCAATCGTGATTCTGAGGTTCCTTAGGAACTCTTTACTCCCCGCAACGTTCACATACCAGAGAGTATCAATGGGAGAGAACAATGAGAGTACTGAGGTTGGGGTTAATCGGGTTGCTTGGCCTTACCATGGCCAGCCAGTTATGGGCCGGGGAGGAAAAGCTGGATGCCCGCCTGAGCGACTTTGACTACCCCTTTACGGTGCAGACCTTTGCCATCGAGGAACAGCAGCAGTCGCTGGAGATGGCCTACATGGACGTGGCGCCGAAACAGTCCAATGGTGAAACCGTCCTGTTGCTGCACGGCAAGAATTTTTCCGGTGCCTACTGGGAGCGCACCATCATCGAATTGCTGGCCGGGGGTTACCGTGTGGTGGCGCCGGACCAGATCGGATTCGGCAAATCGTCCAAGCCTGCCCAATTGCAATATTCCTTCCAGATGCTGGCGGACCAGACCCGTCGCCTGCTCGATCACCTGAACGTGGAGAAGACCACCGTGGTGGGCCACTCCATGGGCGGCATGTTGGCCACCCGCTTTGCCCTGATGTTTCCCGAGCGCACTGAGTCGTTGGTACTGGTCAATCCCATCGGCCTGGAAGACTGGCAGCAAGCAGTGCCGTGGCAGTCCGTGGATGCCTGGTATCAGGGCGAACTGAACAAGACCCCGGAAAAGGTGAAGGCCTACATGACCGCCAGCTATTTTGATGGCCAGTGGAAGGACGCCTACGACCCGCTGCTGACCCTGCAACAGGGCTGGATTCGCGGCCCGGATTACCCGCGCATCGCGTGGAACTCGGCCCTGCATTACGACATGATCTACAGCCAGCCGGTGGTGCATGATTTCGACCGCCTGACCATGCCGACGCTGCTGATCATCGGCACCCGCGACCGTACCGCCCTGGGTCGTAACCGGGCTCCGGAAGGCGTGCGTGGGACACTGGGGCAATATGGCGAGCTTGGCGAGAAAGCGGCGGCACGGATTCCCGATGCCACCCTGGTGGAACTGGAAGGCATTGGTCATGTGCCCCAGTTCGAAGCCTTCGATGATTATATCGGTGCCTTCCTGGATTTCCTGAAAGCGCATTGAGCTGTGTGGTTCTTCGTAGAATTGTGTGGAAACGGAGGAGCGCGAAGCATGATATTTCGGACGAAAAACACGCTTGCACGCTGGCACGCCAATCCTGCAAACGGCAGTTTTTTGCGTGAATGCGTGTTGCGTGCCAGCGTACAAGGTCGACACCTTCCCTTGCCCGTAATGATCGCGGCGGAACCACCGCTACCCAGCCAATCCACGAACGGAGGAGTGAGTAATGGCCGTCCTTTTTCTTTATGGGCCGGTCAATCTTCGCTGTGGGAGAGGGCGGCCATGATCAGGGCTACGGACTGCTCGCTGACCGCTTCCATGTCCTCACGGTTCACGTAGATGCCATCGATCAGCAGCCGGCACAGGCCATGCACCGTGGCCCAACTGGCCTGGGCCACGCGCAGCGCGTCGGTATTGGCCGGCAGCCGGCCCTGCAGCATGCCGCCGAGTTGTTCGGCGTAGTGGCGGAAGCTGCGGTAGGCCACGCTTTTGAGTTCGTCGGTGGGTTCGCCGCCTTTCCAGAGGGTGCGGCCGAACATCAGCTCGTACTGCTCCGGGTTCTCGGTGGCAAAGCGCAGGTATTCGCGCACGAAATCCTGAATCGCCTCCTTTGAGCCACCCTTGCGAAGCTGGCGGTTGATCATTTCGTCGAGCTGGCTGAAAGCACGGGTGGCCAGGGCGCAGAGCAGGGCATTCTTGTCCCGGAAGTGGTGATAGGGGGCGGTACGGGAGACGCCGGCCCGTTCGGCCAGTTTGCGCAGCGACAGGCCTTCCACACCCTGTTCATTCAGGAGCTGGTTGGCTTCCTGGAGCAGGGTGGCGTGCAGGTCGCCGTGGTGATAACGGTCAGAACGGGGCATGCGGTCTTCCTTCCTGTCATGGTGTTGCCGCTGGGGCAGTTGCCTGGGTATTGGCGGCCCCTGTCGGGAGCCGGTCTCGCGGCAGTGTCTTCAATAATCTTGACACTGTCAAAATAACCCCTTAACTTGACGCCGTCCAGATACATTCTGCGTAGCCATCCGTGGTGAACGACTTGGAGAACACACCATGACAGCCAACCGCTATTCCCACCTGCTTTCCCCGCTGGATCTGGGGCATACCCAGCTCAAGAACCGGGTGATCATGGGGTCCATGCATACCGGCCTGGAAGACCGCTTCTGGCAGTTTCCCAAGCTGGCGGCCTATTTTGCCGAGCGGGCCCGGGGGGGCGTTGGCTTGATCGTCACCGGCGGTTTCAACCCCAACAAGAAGGGCTGGTTTTATCCGTTTGCCGGGCTGTTCAACAGTCGCCTGGATGTGATGAATCATCGCAAGGTCACCGATGCCGTGCATCGCGAAGGTGGCAAGATCGCTCTGCAGGTGCTCCATGCCGGCCGCTACAGCTACCATCCGTTCTCCCGCTCTGCCTCGGCCATCAAGAGTCCGATCAACCCGTTCAAGCCCAAGGCCATGTCCACCAAGGAAGTGGAAAAGACGGTGAAGGATTTTGCCCATACCGCCTGGCTGGCAAAGAAAGCCGGTTATGACGGAGTGGAAATCATGGGCTCCGAGGGCTACCTGATTAACCAGTTCACCGCGCCGCGGACCAACAAGCGCCAGGACCGGTGGGGCGGTTCGTTCGAAAACCGCAGCCGCTTTCCGTTGGCCGTGATCGACGCGGTGCGGGCGGCG
>JAKSCQ010000109.1 GCA_022360555.1 Pseudomonadales bacterium | reverse complement strand
CCAGACCCGTTACTGGAACCCGAAGATGAATGCTTACATCTTTGGCGCCCGTAACAAGATTCACATCATCAACCTGGAAAAGACCCTGCCTTTGTTCAACGACGCCATGTCGTTCCTGAACAAGCTGGCAGCCAGCAACAACAAGATTCTGTTCGTGGGCACCAAGCGTGCGGCACAGAAGGTGATCCGTGAGGAAGCCCAACGTTGTGGCATGCCCTACGTCGACCACCGCTGGCTGGGCGGTATGCTCACCAACTGGAAGACCATCCGTCAGTCCATCAAGCGTTACCGCGACCTGGAAGCCCAGGCCCAGGACGGTACCTTCGACAAGCTGACCAAGAAAGAAGCGCTGATGCGTAAGCGTGAGATGGACAAGCTCGAGCGTTCCATCGGTGGTATCAAGGACATGGGCGGCCTGCCCGATGCCCTGTTCGTGATCGACGTGGATCACGAAGACATCGCCCTGCAGGAAGCCCGCAAGCTGGGCATCCCGGTTGTCGCCGTTGTCGATACCAACTCCAACCCGGATGGCGTTGATTACGTGATCCCGGGTAATGACGACGCAATCCGCGCCATCCAGCTGTACGTGAAAGCGGCAGCCGACACCATTCTGGAAGGCAAGCAGTACGCCCAGAACCAGACCGGTGGCGAAAGCGAATTCGTCGAGGTTGCAGACGAAGCCGAAGGCGAGAAGGCCGAAGGCTGATCATTCGGGGGCAGGCCTGGCCTGCCCGTCTTACCGAAAACCTACCAAATCAAGAGGATAATCATGGCTGCTGTAACTGCTGCAATGGTTAAGGAGCTTCGCGAGCGCACCGGTCTTGGCATGATGGAGTGCAAGAAGGCGCTGGTGGAAGCGGATGGCGATATCGAAAAAGCCATTGATGAGATGCGCAAGTCCGGTCAGGCCAAGGCGGCCAAGAAAGCCGGTCGTACCGCTGCTGAAGGCGCGGTAGTGATTGCCGCCAGCGACGACAACAAGACTGCCGTCATGGTGGAGATCAACTCCGAAACCGACTTCGTTGCCCGTGACGACAACTTCCTGGGCTTCGCCAACAAGGTGGCTGCGGCTGCCCTGGCTGCCGGTGAAACCGACGCTGCCAAGATCGGCGAGCTGAAGCTGGAAGATGGCGCTACCGTCGAGGAAGCCCGCCAGTCTCTGGTTCAGAAAATCGGCGAGAACATCCAGGTACGTCGTGCGGCCAAGCTGGAAGCGGAAGGTGCCATCGGTGCCTACGTTCACGGCGGCAAGATCGGTGTCGTTGTTGCCCTGAAAGGCGGCGATGCCGAGCTGGGTAAAGACGTGGCCATGCACGTGGCGGCTGTCAACCCGATGGTGGTCAGTGGTGATCAGGTTCCGGCTGACGTGCTGGATAAAGAAAAAGAGATCATCCGCGCCCAGCCCGACATGGAAGGCAAGCCGGCCGAGATCGTCGAGAAGATGGTCGGTGGTCGTATCAACAAGTTCCTGAAAGAAGTGAGCTTGCTGGATCAGCCTTTCGTGAAAGATCCGAATACCTCTGTTGGCGCCCTGGTGAAAGGCGCCGGTGCCGAAATCACCAGCTTTGAGCGTCTGGTGGTTGGCGAAGGTATCGAGAAAGAAGAAGTGGACTTCGCTGCCGAGGTAATGGCTCAGGCCAAAGGCTGAGGTTGGCGCAAGTTGACGCATAAAACGCCTTGCTGGTTTACCAGCAGGGCGTTTTTTTCGCCTGCCGGACGGGTGCCGGTGGCGATTTGAGGAAAAGCGCTTGCAACCATCGTGCGGGGCGGTACTGTGCTACCAGCGCCGATGGAAAGCGATGACAGGGCCGGTGATCCGGCAACCAGTGAGAACAATGGCGGGTATTCATGAGTGGCGGAGACATAGAAATGCCGACGAACAAGGAGCGCTCGCCGCGCTATAACCGTATTCTGCTCAAGCTGAGCGGTGAAGCGCTGGCAGGCGAGGAAGGTTTCGGTATTGACCCGAAGGTGCTGGATGCGATTTCCCTGGAAATCGGCCAGCTCGTCGGTATTGGTGTACAGGTCGGCCTGGTCGTGGGCGGGGGCAACCTGTTTCGCGGCGCGGCCCTGCAGAGCGCCGGGCTGGACCGGGTGGCCGGCGACCATATGGGCATGCTGGCGACTGTGATGAACGGGCTGGCATTGCGCGATGCCCTGGAGCGTTCCAATATTCGTACCCGGTTGATGTCCGCCATCCCCATGAGTGGCGTGGTCGAGCATTATGATCATCGTAATGCTAACCGCCACCTGAAGAACGGGGAAGTGGTGATTTTCTGTGCCGGTACGGGCAACCCCTTCTTTACCACTGATTCCGCCGCCTGCCTGCGCGGCATCGAAATCAGTGCCGATGTGGTCCTGAAAGCCACCAAGGTGGACGGGGTCTATAATGATGATCCGGAAAAAAATCCGGCGGCAGTCAAATACGACACATTGACCTACGACGAAGTGCTGGATAAAAAGCTGGGTGTCATGGATCTGACGGCAATCTGTCTGTGCCGCGACCATGCCATGCCACTGCGTGTTTTTGACATGAACAAGAAGGGTGCCTTGCTGAACCTGATGCTGGGCGGCAATGAAGGCACCCTGGTTGAAGCTGGCTAGAAACAGTAGAAACCGGTTAAGTATAGGCGAGGAAAAACGGTGATAGACGACATTCGCAAAGATGCGGAAAGCCGCATGAAGAAGAGCCTGGAAGCGCTGGATACGGCCATGAAGCGCGTCCGTACGGGCCGTGCCCACCCCAGCCTGCTGGATAATGTAACCGTGGATTATTACGGCACCCCGACGCCGATCAAGCAGTTGGCCAACATCTCGGTGGAGGAGGGGCGCACCCTGACGGTTTCCCCCTTCGACAAGTCTTTGATCCCGCAGATTGAAAAAGCCATTATGACGTCCGATCTGGGCCTCAACCCGTCCACCTCCGGGGCCTTGATCCGGCTGCCCCTGCCGCCGCTGACCGAGGAAACCCGCCGGGAACTGGTCAAGGTGGTTCGTGGCGAGGCCGAGCAGGCCCGGGTGTCCATTCGTAGCGTCCGCCGGGATGCCAACAGCGATCTCAAGGAGCTGCTCAAGGAGAAGGAGATTTCCGAAGACGAGCAACGCCGCGGCGAAGAGCAGATCCAGCAGCTTACCGACAAGATGGTCAGCGAAGTGGATCGCGTGCTGAAAGAGAAAGAAGAAGAGCTGATGACCGTATAAGGGCGGCTGCCCGCGATCATCATGGACCCATGCGGGCTGCCAGTCAGCCCGCTTTTGTTATTGGCGGAAGCAGTAATGGACCGTGAACAGCCCCAATCCAGCGCCCCCGATATCGATTCCCACCAGGGAAGCCTGCCTCGCCATGTGGCCATTATCATGGATGGCAACAACCGCTGGGCCCGCAAGCAGGGGCTGCCGGGTGAAGAAGGCCACCGGGCCGGGGAGGCCGCGGTCCAGGCTATTATCCGCCAGGCAGCAAAACGCGGGATCGAAGCGCTGACGCTGTTTGCCTTTAGCTCCGAAAACTGGCGGCGGCCCCAGGCCGAGGTCAATCACCTGATGGCCCTGTTTCTCAAGGCACTTGAGGGGCGGGTAGCGGAATTGCACGAAAAGAATGTGCGTATCCGCTTCATTGGTGATCGAAGCGCCTTTTCCCCGGATCTGCAGCAGGGTATGGCTGAGGCGGAAACCCTGACGGCCGACAACACCATGATGACGGTGGTGATTGCCGTGAACTATGGTGGGCAGTGGGATATTGCCCAGGCCGCCCGCCAGCTTGCCGAAAAGGTGGCCGCTGGCTCCTTGTCCGCGCAAGAGGTGACCTCCGATGCCCTGGCGGCCCATGTTTCCATGGCCGATCTGCCCCTGCCTGATCTGCTGATTCGCACTGGTGGCGATCAACGCATCAGTAATTTCCTGCTCTGGCAATTGGCCTACAGCGAGCTGTATTTCAGCCCCACGCTGTGGCCGGATTTTGACGAGGCAGCCCTGGATGTCGCCCTGCAGGATTATGCCGGTCGCCAGCGTCGTTTCGGGCGCTCCGGTGACGAGGTGGCCGGCCTGAAAGGAGAACAATAATGCTCAAATTGCGCGTGATCACCGCGCTTGTCCTGCTGCCCATCGTACTGGGTGCGGTATTCGGGCTGGAACGCTTGCCGTTTGCCCTGATTGCCGGGGTCTTTTTCGTGGTGGCTGGTTGGGAATGGGCCGCCATGATGGGCCGCGTGTCCCTGGCCGTGCGTATTGGCTGGACGATCTGCCTGGCCGTGGTGCTGGCTTTGGCCGAAATCTACCAGCCCGCCTGGTTGCTCAATGCCATTCCGGTATGGTGGCTGCTGGCGCTGGTACTGGTGGTGGGCTATCCGAAAAATGCCGGCTTCTGGTACCGGCCGTCGTTGATGGCCGTGGTCGGGCTGCTGTTGCTGGTGCCTTCCTGGGCCGCCATTGTGCAGCTTCAGGATGAGGGGGCGTTGGGGCTGGCCGGGCCCTTTGCCCTGTTGTTCATTCTGCTATGGGTGTGGGCTGCCGATACCGGCGCCTATTTTGCCGGGCGCGCTTTCGGCAAACACAAGCTGGCGCCGTTGGTGAGCCCGGGCAAGACCATTGAAGGCCTGGTTGGCGGGGTGTTGCTGTCGCTGGCCGTGGTGGCGGTGGTGTATGCAACCGGTCTGCTCACCGCGAGCCTGCTGCCACTGATGGTTGTCGCGCTGATGACCGTGCTGGCCTCGGCGCTGGGCGACCTGTTCGAGAGCATGGTCAAGCGCCAGCGGGGTTTCAAGGACAGTGGTACCATTCTTCCAGGTCACGGTGGCATGCTGGACCGCATCGACAGTGTGACGGCAGCCATGCCCATTGCGCTGGCCGGCTTCAACTGGTTTGGACTGCCCGGAGGCAGTTTGTGACAAAGCGACTGACCATTCTCGGCGCCACCGGCAGTATCGGTCAGCAGACGCTGGATGTGGTGGCCCGACATCCCGATCGCTACGAGGTATTCGCGCTCACCGCCAGTACCCGCTGGGAGCTGATGGCCCCGTTATGCCTGTCCGTGCGGCCGCGCTATGTGGCCATGTCCGACGAGGCGGCTGCCGAGCAGCTCCGGAACCATCTTCGCCAGGCCGGGTCCGAAGTGGAGGTGTTGGGAGGAAATTCTGCCCTGGCATTCCTGGCAGCCCATGAAGAGGTGGATACGGTGGTGGCGGCCATCGTGGGGGCGGCCGGTGTCCGGCCAACCCTGGCGGCGGTGGAGGCTGGCAAGCGTGTTCTGCTGGCCAACAAGGAAGCCCTGGTGGTTACCGGTGCCTTGTTCATGGACGCCGTGAAGCGCCACAAGGCCACCCTGTTGCCGCTGGATTCCGAGCACAATGCCATTTTCCAGTGCCTGCCGGCGGAAGGGGTCAACGAGGGCGTGGAGCGCCTGCTGCTGACAGCCTCCGGTGGGCCCTTTCGGGAGCTTGATGCCGAGGCCCTGAAGCAGGTAACACCGGCGCAGGCGGTGAAGCACCCCAACTGGGACATGGGGCCAAAGATTTCCGTGGATTCGGCCACCCTGATGAACAAGGGGCTGGAATTTATCGAAGCCTGCTGGCTGTTTGATGTGCCGGTGGACAAGGTGGATGTGGTGGTGCACCCGCAGAGCGTCATCCACTCCATGGTGGCCTACCGGGATGGTTCGGTGCTCGCCCAGATGGGCACGCCGGACATGCGCACCCCGATCGCCTGCGGCCTGTCCTGGCCGGAGCGGGTGGAGTCCGGAGCCCAGAGGCTGGATTTTTCAGCGCTGACCGGGCTGCATTTCGAAGCCCCGGACCTGCAGCGGTTTCCGTGTCTGCGACTGGCACGGGAGGCCATGGAAGCCGGTGGTACGGCAACCGCGGTGCTCAATGCCGCCAATGAAGAAGCCGTGGCGGCCTTTCTGGACGGGCGGCTGGGGTTTACGGGGATTCCCGATGTGGTGGAGCGTACCCTGCAACGCCAGGATGCGCCGGCCTGCCAGGATGTGGAATCAGTGATGAATGTGGATCGCCAGGCCCGTGAAGTGGCCTGCCGCCTGATCGAGGAGCGCGGATGCTGACGGTTCTGGCTTTTGTTGTCACCATCGTCATTATTGTTGCCTTTCATGAGTGGGGGCACTTTCTCGCCATGCGTGCCTTCGGTGTGCGCGTGCTGACTTTCTCCGTGGGCTTTGGTCCCAAGATTCTGCGCTTCACCGACAAGAAGGGGACGGAATGGGTGGTCAGCGCCATTCCACTGGGCGGTTATGTGAAGCCCCTGGATAGCCGTGAAGATGAAACCGCCGAGGGAGACCCCGGTGAGTTCTCCGCCAAACCCGCATGGCAACGGGTGATTACCTATGCGGCGGGTCCGATCTTCAATTTCATTCTTGCCCTGTTCATTTATTGGCTGCTGATGGCCGCCTTTGGCCAGCGAGACATGCAGGCGGTGGTTGGCCCTGTCACTCCGGGGACGGTAGCGGAGCAGGCGGGCTTCCAGCCCGGCGACCACATCCAGGCGGTTGGTGAAAAGGCAATGGAGGGCTGGCGACCGTTCTATAACGAATTGATTCTGCACCTGGGTGAGAGCGAGCCGTTGCCGATCACGGTGCGCTCCGCACAGGGAAAGACCGTGGTGCGGGAGCTGGATACCTCGCCCTGGTCCGCGGATCTCGACACCCCGCCTCTGGAGGCGCTGGGCATCAATCAGGCTGTGATCATTGGTGAGGTGCTGGAAAACAGTGCCGCCGATGCGGCCGGGTTGCGCATTGATGATCAGGTGATCGCTCTGGATGGCGAGCCGGTGACGGGTTGGGGACAGTGGCAGAAAAACATCATGGACTCTGCCGGACAAGACATGTCCGTGGTGGTGCTGCGTGATGGCGTGCAGCGGACCCTGCAGATAACGCCGCAATCGGTAACCGAACAGGGGCAGACGTTCGGCCGCGTCGGTGTGGCCATGGGCGGCATCTACCAGCAACAGTTTGGCCCCATGCAGGCGGTGTCGGCGGCGGGCCAGCGGTTTGCCGAACAGACCAATGTGGTATGGGCGAGCCTGGTGAAACTGGTGACCGGCAAGCTGTCACTGGACAATCTGGGTGGCCCCATCACCATTGCCCAGGTGGCGGGGGAGAGCGCTTCCTATGGGCTGGCCAGTTTCCTGGCCTTGCTGGCCTACCTGAGTATCACCCTGGGCATTATCAATCTGCTCCCCGTACCAATGCTTGATGGTGGCTGGATTTTCTTTGGAATCATTGAAATGATTCGCGGTCGCAGTTTACCGGAGCGGTTTCTTATGGCGGCTCAGGGGCTGGGCCTGACCATTGTCATCAGCTTCATGCTATTGGCCATTTACAACGACTTGGTGAAGCAATTTTCATGAGATTTGGGGACATAATTAACCGCCCCTTGCAGGGCTTGTTGGCGGTTGCGTGCCTGCTGTTGGCGCCGTTAGTCAGTGCAGAGGCCTTGTTGCCTTTCAAGGTACATGACATTCGTGTCGAGGGCTTGCAGCGTCTGCCGGTGGAACGCGTTTATGCGGACTTGCCGATCCAGGCTGGCGATACCGTTGGTCGTGAGCAGGTGGTGGAAGCGGTAAAGCGCCTGTTTGCCAGCGGCAACTTCGAAGACGTCCAGCTCGGCCGTGAAGGGGATGACCTGGTGGTGGTGGTGGCCGAGCGCCCGAGCATCGCCCGTATCGATCTCTCCGGTAACAAGTCCATCGACGAGGAAAACCTGCGCAAGGGCCTGACTGAGGCTGGCCTGGCGGAAGGCGAGGTGTTCCAGCGTTCCACTTTGCAGTCCATCGCCGGTGAACTGGAGCGCCAGTACGTCAGCCAGGGCCGCTATGGTGCCAGCATCAAGACCGAGTCGGTGGCGCTGCCACGGAACCGGGTGGCGCTGAAGATTGAGATTTACGAAGGCAAGGCTGCGAGAATTCGCGATATCAACATTGTTGGTAACCAGTTGTTTGATGACGAGACATTGCTGGCCGATTTCGAACTGAATTCCACCGGTTTCTGGTCCTTCATCAAGGGAGATGACAAGTATTCCCGGGAAAAGCTTGGCGGCGACCTGGAGCGTCTGCGTTCCTATTACCTGGACCGGGGCTATATCAACATGTCCATCGAATCCACCCAGGTTTCGGTGACACCGGATCGGCGCAGCGTCTTCATTACCGTCAACGTGGCCGAGGGCGAACAGTACACCGTGGACGAGGTGAAACTGGCCGGCGACCTGGTGGTGGATGAAGACCAGCTCAAACCCCTGCTGATCGTCAAGAAGGGGCAGGTGTTCAGCCAGCAACTGGTGACCTATACCAATGATCTGATCAAGCGCCGTCTGGGTAACGAGGGCTACACCTTTGCCGAAGTCACCGGGCGGGATCACGGCGCCGATGACGAAAACAAGACGGTGGATGTGACATTCTATGTGGACCCGGGCCGCAAGGTCTATGTGCGCCGTATCAATTTTGACGGCAATGCCAAGACCGAGGATGAAGTGTTGCGCCGTGAGCTGCGCCAGTTTGAAAAAGCGCCGGCCAATACCTCGCTGGTGGACCTGTCGCGTCAGCGTCTGCAGCGACTGGGGTATTTCAGCGTGGTGGAAGCGGACACGCCCAGAGTGCCCAATTCCGATGACCTGGTGGATGTGAACTACAAGGTGGAAGAGCAGCCTTCCGGTTCCATCGGTGCCAACGTGGGCTATTCGGATGCGTCCGGTTTCATCTTTGGTGCCAACGTGTCCCAGAACAACTGGAGAGGGTCCGGTAACCGGGTGTCCTTCGCGCTGAGTCGCTCTGACATCCGTGATTCCTACAGCTTCTCGCACTACAATCCCTATTACACCCTGGACGGGGTAAGCCGCGGTTTCAGCCTTTTCTACTCGGAAATCGATTTCGACGAGACCACGGTGGCGTCCTATGCGGCGGATCGGTTGGGTGGCTCGGTCACCTTCGGTTACCCGATCTCCGAATATTCGCGCCTGAGCTTCGGCGGTACCTATGAGCGAACCGATATCACCACCGGTGATTTCGTGGCCGTGGATATCTACAATTTCCTGGTGACAGAGGGCACACGCTTCGACGAATTCAAGCTGGATGCCTCCCTGTCCACCAGTACCCTGAACCGGGGCATCCTGCCTGACCGTGGCTGGTCCAGCACCCTGGGGTTCGAGGTGGCGGTGCCCGGCTCCGACTATGGCTTCTACAAGCTTAACTGGACCGGGCAGAAGTATTTCCCGATTACCCAGAACTGGACCTTGCGTACCCGCGCGGATGTGGCCTATGGCGATGGTTACGGGGATGACACCGTTCTGCCTTTCTTCGAGAACTACTACTCCGGTGGTATCGGCTCGGTTCGTGGCTATGAATCGCGCTCACTGGGCCCACGCTCGGAAGGGTTGAGTTATTTTCTCAATGGCACCACTGACCCGGACCCTGACCCGATTGGTGGCAACTTCCTGACCGAAGCCAGCCTCGAGCTGATCTTCCCGACGCCCTTTGCGCCGGAGTCCCGAAGCGTGCGAACCTTCCTGTTCGCCGATGCGGGGAATGTCTTTGAAACGGAGCGCGGTGACATCGCCGCGGACTTCGAGCCCACAGACCTGCGGACTTCCGTGGGGATCGGGCTGAGCTGGCTGACCGCGATTGGCCCGCTCAGTTTCAACCTCGCCAAGGCGCTGAATGACCAGCCCGGCGATGACACTGAAGTATTCCAGTTTTCTCTGGGACAGACTTTCTAGGAGTTTAATAATGATGAAAAAATGGATTCTCGCCGTCCTCTTTATCGTGCCGGCCCTGGCCATGGCAGACGGCCGCGTGGGGGTAATCTATCCGCTCAAGGCCCTGCAGGACACCAATGCCGTTCAGGAGCGGATGTCCGCACTGGAAAAAGAGCTTTCCGGGGATGAAAACCGTCTCAAGTCCCTGAGCGGTGAAGTGCAGAACATTCAGGCCAAGCTGCAGAAGGAAGGCATGACCATGTCTACCGATGAGCAGGAACAGCTGCGCACCGAAGGCCAACAGAAAATGATCGAAATCAAGAGCCTGCAACGCAAGTTGCAGAACCGCGCCGGCGGTGTGGAGCGCGAGATCATGGAAGAGATGGGGCCGAAGCTGGAAGCCGCCATTGCCGAAGTGGCCAAGAAGCAGAAGCTGGACCTGGTACTCAATGCCCAGGCCGCCGTTTATGTGGGCGATGATACCCTGGATATCACCCAGGCTGTCAGTGACCAGCTGAACAAGTAATGCTGACTCTCGCTGAACTCGCCAAACGGCTGGATGCAGAGCTGGTCGGTGATGCCGACCAGCGGGTGGACGGGTTGGGGACCATTCAGTCCGCCACCGGCAGCCAACTGACTTTCCTGGCCAACCCCCGCTATCGCAGCTACCTGGAAAATACCCGGGCGGCGGCGGTGCTGATTCCCGAGTCCCAGCGGGAATTCTGCCCGGTAGCGGCGTTGGTGGTGAAAGATCCTTATCTGTCCTTTGCCAGGGCTACGGCGTTTTTTGAAACGGCGCCGTTGGCGACGCCGGGCATTCACCCGTCAGCGGTTGTGGATCCGTCTGCGTCCATCGCCAAATCGGCATCGGTGGGACCCAATGCCGTGATTGATGCGGATGTGACCGTGGGCGAGGGCGCTGTCGTGATGGCCAATGCGGTGGTGGGGGCCGGTTCCGTGATCGGTGACCAATGCCGTATCTGGCCAAATGTTACAATTTACCATGGTGTCACCCTGGGGCCGCGCACTATCATACACGCCAATTGCGTGATCGGCGGCGACGGCTTCGGCTTTGCTTTCAATGGCGCTGGCTGGACCAAGGTGCACCAGGTCGGTGGCGTGTCCATCGGTGCGGATGTGGAGATCGGTGCCGGTACCACGGTAGACCGTGGCGCCATCGAAGATACTGTCATCGGGGACGGGGTGATTCTGGATAACCAGATCCAGGTTGCCCATAACGTGGTTATCGGTAACCACACCGCTGTGGCAGGCAAGGCCGGGATTGCCGGCTCCGCCAAAATCGGGTCTTACTGTCTGATTGGTGGTGCCGCGGGGGTCGCTGGCCATATCGAGGTCTGTGACAAGGTCCAGATTCTGGCCATGTCGCTGGTTTCAAGTTCGATAACCGAGCCGGGAACCTATGGTTCTGCGCTGCCCGTGGATACCCAGGCCCGTTATCGCAAAAATGTGGCCCGGTTCCGTAACCTGGACGAGCTGGCCCGTCGTGTGCGCAAACTGGAACGTTTGAGCGATTAATGGCCGCCTTTGGCGGCACTTGCCTGTGTGGAACACAAGATGATGGATATCCAGACGGTCAGGGAATACCTGCCGCATCGTTACCCTTTTTTGCTGGTTGACCGGGTTCTGAATATTGAACCCGGCAAGCGTGTTGAAGCCATCAAGAACGTCACGATCAACGAGCCGTTCTTCAATGGTCATTTCCCGGATGAGCCGATCATGCCTGGTGTGCTGATTATCGAAGCCATGGCCCAGGCTGCTGGGGTATTGGGGTTTGTCACCGAGAACAAGCGGCCGGCGGATGGATACATGTATCTGCTGGTGGGTTCTGACAAGGCGCGCTTCAGGCGGCAGGTCGTGCCGGGGGACACCCTCCACCTGTATGCTGAGCATATTGTGACCAAGCGAAATATTCTCAAGTTTTCCTGTGAAGCCAAGGTTGAAGGGAAAATCGTGGCGAGCGCTGATTTGCTGGTGGCTGAGAAGAAAGTCTGACACGCCACTCAGACCTCTGCTCCCAGCTGGCGTATACTTTCCATACTCATACCAGAACAAAGTGAAGACTTCATGATTCACCCGACCGCCATTATCGATCCGGCCGCGGAGCTTGCAGAGGACGTGCAGGTCGGCCCGTATTCCATTATCGGCCCTGATGTGAAAATCGGGGCTGGTACCGTGATTGCCTCCCATGTGGTCATCAAGGGACCGACGACCATCGGCAAGAATAACCACATCTTTCAGTTCGCGTCTGTGGGCGAGGACTGTCAGGACAAGAAGTACAACGGTGAGCCCACCCGCCTGGAAATCGGCGACGATAACGTGATCCGTGAATCGGTCACTATTCACCGCGGTACCATCCAGGACAACTCCCTCACAAGAATTGGCAGCCGTAACCTGCTGATGGCCTATGTGCACGTGGCCCACGACTGCATGATTGGTGATGACTGCATCTTTGCCAACAATGCTTCCGTGGCCGGCCATGCCCATGTGGGTAACGGCGTGATTCTCGGTGGCATGACCGGGGTGCACCAGTTCTGCAAGATTGGCTCCTACGCCATGACATCGGGCTGTTCCCTGGTTCTCAAGGATATCCCGGCCTATGTGATGGTCTCCGGCAACCCGGCCGCCGCACGCAGCATGAACTTTGAGGGTATGCGGCGCCGTGGCTGGTCCAAGGAGACAATCGCCACGCTGCGCAAGGCCTACAAGGTCATCTACCGCCAGGGCCTCACCCTGGAGCAGGCCCTGTCCGAGCTGGAAAGCATGGACGCGTCGGACGAACTGCAGCTGCTCATCGATTCCCTCAAGGCGTCTGATCGCGGCATCGTTCGATAGGATGGAGGCGCGCATGGACGCACCGCTTGTCGCGCTGATTGCCGGAGAAGCCTCCGGGGATATTCTCGGGGCCGGCCTGATGGAGGCGCTGCGCGCCCGTTACCCCGGGGCCCGTTTTATCGGCGTGGGCGGCGAGGAAATGACCGCCGCCGGCCTGTCCAGCCTGTTTCCCATGGAAAAGCTGTCGGTGATGGGGATTACCGAGGTAATTGCCCATCTGCCGGAGCTGTTGCGGCTGCGCAAGCAGCTGATCCACTTTCTGTTGGCGCAACAGCCGGATGTGGTCATCGGCATCGACTCCCCGGATTTTACCCTGCCCATTGCCCGGCGGTTACACGAGCGCGGCCTGAAAACCGTGCATTACGTGAGCCCGTCGGTATGGGCCTGGCGTCAGGGGCGCATCAAGGGGATCAAACGCAGCATCGATCTGATGCTGTGCCTGCTGCCATTTGAAGCCCGTTTCTACGAACAGCATCAGGTGCCAGTGGCGTTCGTCGGCCATCCGCTGGCCGACCGGGTGCCGCTGGATACTGATACGGCAGCGGCCAGACAGACACTGGAGCTGGATGCCGATGCAAAGATCGTGGCCGTACTGCCCGGCAGCCGGGGCGGCGAAGTGGGGCAGTTGATGCCGCCGTTTCTGGAGGCCATGGTGCAACTGCATGGCAAGCGCCCGGAATTGCACTTTGTCATTCCGGCGGTCAACAGCGCCCGCCGTGAGCAAATTCAGTCCATGCTGGATGCCCATCCCGGCCTGCCGGTCACGCTGGTGGACGGGCAGAGCCGCACTGTCATGGCAGCGGCGGATGTGATCCTGATGGCCTCCGGCACCGCGACCCTGGAAGGGTTGCTGGTGGGCAAGCCCATGGTGGTGGGGTACCGGGTGGGCAAGGTGACCTACGCCATTGCCAGCCGTCTGGTAAAAAGCGAGTTCGTTTCTCTGCCCAACCTGCTGTGCCGCGAAGCCATGGTGCCGGAACTGATCCAGGAAGATCTGACTCCAGCGGCGATAGTGCGCTCGGTGGGAGAGTGGCTGGACAACCCGGAGCAGGCCAACGCCCTCAAGGCCCGCTTTCGTGCCGTGCACGAGCAGTTGCGAGGGGGCGCCAGTGAAAAGGCGGCGGCGGCCGTCACCGGCTTGCTGGAGCAGGGCTGATGGACCCCTTTGCTGAATACGGATTGGCCGATCCGTTCATCCCCTCGGCGTTCGCCTGGAAGCCGGGCATGTGCCTGGCCGGTGTGGACGAGGTGGGTCGCGGCCCCCTGGTGGGTGCCGTGGTCACGGCGGCGGTGGTGCTGGACCCGGAGCGCCCGATCGCGGGGCTTGCCGACTCCAAAAAAATCAGTGAAAAGAAACGCTTGCAACTGGAAGCTGAGATCAAATCTCATGCCATTGGCTGGGCCCTGGGCCGGGCGGAGCCCGCTGAAATTGATACCCTGAATATCTACCATGCCACCCTGCTTGCCATGCAGCGGGCAGTGGCCGCCTTGCCGCTTGACGTCCATGCGGTACTGGTGGACGGTAACCGGGTTCCCGATCTGCCGTGCCCGGCGGAAGCCGTGGTAAAGGGTGATGGTCGTGTTCCGGCCATTTCGGCGGCGTCTATCCTGGCCAAGGTGGCCCGGGACCGGGAAATGATTCAGCTACATGAAAAATATCCCCAGTACGGCTTCGACCGTCACAAGGGGTACCCGACAAAGGCACATCTGGCCGCACTGGAACAACATGGTGCCCTGTCCGAGCACCGCCGTTCCTTTGGGCCGGTAGCCAATGCAATCAGGCAAGGTAATCTGTTTTGAGCGACCCGCGTTTTGTTCACCTGCGTCTGCACACCGACTACTCCCTGGCTGACGGGGTGGTTCGCGTCAAGGAACTGATCAAGGCCTGCAGCGAGCACGCCATGCCGGCGGTGGCCGTAACGGATGACTCCAACCTCTTTGCGTTGATCAAGTTCTACACCTCGGCCATGGGGGCGGGTATCAAGCCCATCATGGGGGCGGACCTGTGGGTGGAAGGCACCCATCTGGAAGAACCGTCCCGACTTTCGTTCCTGGTCCAGGATGAGGTGGGCTACCAGAACCTGACCCTGTTAATCAGCCGTGCCTGGCAGACCAACCAGGACCGGGGGCGGGCCCTGGTCAAACCGGAGTGGTTGGCCGAACTCAGCCAGGGGCTGATTGTCCTGTCCGCGGCATCACAGGGTGAAGTGGGGCAGTTGCTGCTGGCCGAGAAAACCGAGTTGGCCAGCCAGCATGCCGCCTGGCTGGCTTCACTGTATGGCGACCGTTTCTATCTGGAAGTGCAACGTACCTCACGGCCCGGCGATGAAGACTGCCTGCATGCCAGTGTGGCCCTGGCCGCGGAGCTGGGGTTGCCGGTGGTGGCCACCAATGATGTGCGTTTTACCCGCCGCGAAGACTTCGAGGCCCACGAGGCCCGTGTCTGCATTCATGACGGCAATACCCTGGAAGACCCGCGCCGACCCAAGAAATATTCCGAGGAGCAGTACCTGAAATCCGCCGATGAAATGGTGGAGCTGTTTTCCGATCTGCCCGAGGCTCTGGAAAACACTGTTGAGATTGCCCGCCGTTGCACCCTGGATATCCGCTTGGGGGAGAACTTCCTGCCGGACTTCCCGATTCCGGAGGGCATGACCATTGAGGAATATTTCGAGAAGGTCTCCCGCGAGGGGCTGGAAGAACGGCTCAAGGTGCTGCTGGACGAGAACGATCCGGACTACGCCAGCAAGCGCAAGGAATACGACGACCGACTCAAGTTCGAGCTGGATATCATCAACCAGATGGGTTTCCCCGGTTACTTCCTGATCGTTGCCGACTTCATTCAGTGGGGCAAAGACAACGAAGTGCCGGTGGGTCCGGGGCGGGGGTCCGGTGCCGGCTCGCTGGTGGCTTATGCCCTAAAGATTACCGACCTGGACCCGATTGGTTACGACCTGCTGTTCGAACGTTTCCTCAACCCGGAACGGGTATCCATGCCCGACTTCGACGTGGACTTCTGCATGGAGAAGCGCGACCGGGTGATCAACTATGTGGCCGACAAGTACGGTCGCGATGCGGTGAGCCAGATCATCACCTTTGGCACCATGGCCGCAAAGGCTGTGGTGCGCGATGTGGCGCGGGTGCAGGGCAAACCCTATGGCCTGGCCGACCGGCTGTCCAAGATGATTCCCGGCACCCCGGGCATGACCCTGGAAAAGGCCCTGGAGCAGGAAGAAACCCTGCGCGAATTCCTGGAAAGCGATGAAAACTCCGACCGGGAAGCCGCCAACGAAATCTGGGAAATGGCGCTCAAGCTTGAAGGGCTGACCCGTAACGTGGGCAAGCACGCCGGTGGTGTGGTAATCGCCCCGGGCAAGCTCACCGACTTTGCTCCACTGTACTGCGAAGAGGACGGCACCAACCTGGTGACCCAGTACGACAAGGATGATGTGGAAGCGGCGGGGCTGGTGAAGTTTGACTTCCTGGGCCTGAAGACCCTGACCATCATCGACTGGGCAGTAAAGGCCGCCAACGTGAAGCGCCAGCGCGAAGGGCTGGACGATCTGGATATCGACCATATCGATCTGAACGACCCGGACAGCTTCGCGCTGCTCAAACGCGGTGACACCACTGCCGTCTTCCAGTTGGAAAGTCAGGGCATGAAAGAGCTGATTAAAAAGCTCAAACCCGATGTGTTCGAAGATATCATCGCACTGGTGGCCCTGTACCGGCCGGGGCCGCTGGAATCCGGCATGGTGGACAACTTCGTCAATCGTAAACACGGCCGCGAACCGCTGGCCTACCCGGACCCGCAATACCAGCACGAATGGCTGGAACCGATCCTCAAACCTTCCTACGGGGTAATCCTGTACCAGGAGCAGGTGATGCAAATCGCCCAGGTGCTGGCCGGCTACACGCTGGGCGGGGCGGACATGCTGCGCCGGGCCATGGGCAAGAAAAAACCGGAGGAAATGGCCAAGCAGCGGGCTATCTTCGAGGAAGGGGCCAAGAAGCAGGGCGTGGACCCGGACCTGGCCATGAAGATCTTTGACCTGGTGGAAAAATTCGCCGGCTACGGCTTCAACAAGTCCCACTCCGCCGCCTATGCACTGGTAGCCTACCAGACCGCCTGGCTCAAGGTGCATTACCCGGCGGAGTTCATGGCCGCCACCATTTCGGCGGATATGCAGAACACCGATAAGGTGGTGACCTTCATCGACGAGTGCAAGTCCATGGGCTTGCAGGTGCTGCCGCCGGACGTGAACTCCTGTGGCTACCGCTTCACCGTGAACCCGGAAGGCGACATCGTCTACGGGCTGGGGGCCATCAAGGGCCTGGGTGAAGGACCCATTGATGCCATCGTGTCGGCCCGGGCCGAAGGCGGGGCCTTCCAGGACCTGTTCGACTTCTGTCGCCGCATCGATCTGAAGAAGATCAACCGTCGTTCCCTGGAAGCCATGGTGCGCGCCGGTGTGCTCGACAAGCTGGGCCCGAACGCCAGCTTCCACGACCGGGCCACCCTGCTGGCTACATTGCCGGATGCCATCGCCGCTGCCGACCAGGATGCCCGCAACGAAGCCGCCGGCATCATGGACATGTTCGGTGCTGTGGATGACAGCCCGGCCACGGCGGTGGAATGGAAGCCCGCGCGGGCCTGGAATGACGACACCCGCCTCAACGGTGAGCGCGACACCCTGGGCCTGTTCCTCACCGGTCACCCCATCGACCAGTACGAGAGCGAAGTGCGGCAGTTCGTCTCGGCCCGCCTCAATGCCGTCCAGCCCACCGCCAAGGGCGAGGCGGCCATGGTCGCCGGCCTGGTGGTGGCCCTGCGGATTACCCGCAGCAAGCGCAGCGGCGAGCGGATGGCCTTCGTTACCCTGGATGACAAGACCGGGCGCATGGAGGTGTCCGTGTTCGGCAAGACCTTCGCCCAGTTTGGCGACCTTGTGCAGAAAGATGCATTGCTGATCTTCAAGGGTTCCGTGCGCAGTGATGATTACACCGGTGGCTTCAACCTGGTGGCGGACGAGATCATGGACATGCGCCAGGCCCGCGAGTCCTTTGCCCGCCGCCTGCGGGTGGCGGTACCGGTTTCCGGAGAACTGCCCGACAAGTTGCGCAAGACGCTGACTCCCTATCAGGGCGGC
This sequence comes from Pseudomonadales bacterium, assembly GCA_022360555.1. Classification (GTDB taxonomy): domain Bacteria; phylum Pseudomonadota; class Gammaproteobacteria; order Pseudomonadales; family Alcanivoracaceae; genus Alcanivorax. The sequence continues at coordinate 6,563 of JAKSCQ010000109.1, read as the reverse complement.
AACACCCCGGTACTGCTGGACCTGGACCACCAGGTGGCCGCCGCCAGCTTTTGGCTGGGCGACAGCTGGAAAATCAGCCCTCATGACTCACTGGTGGAGGAGCTGCGGCTGCAGTTCGGCGAAGATGCGGTGCGAATGGAATACTAGGGACAAGCTACGCTCGGAGGAATGGGGAAGGCCTGAAAAGCTCCCCCAACTCCGGTGCTTGTCAGGAAGCTGTTGGAGCCATGCTTGCATGGCGAACCGCGCTTGCGCGGAAATCGCCCAACAGGCGATCAGGAATCTCCGGGCCCGAAAGGTCTATCCAGACAATCCCGTTCGCTGCCGCCCCGGCCCGATTCGCCATGCAAGCATGGCTCCAACGGTGTGGCTGGGGCAGGAGCCAAAAACGGACGCCGTTTGGCCATGCCCCCACAGAAACAGTTTGCAACCTTCAGTTGGTCGCCATGTCTCGACCTTTCTGACTGGATGCCGCTACACTTGTGCTGGCTGAACCGGGCAGGGGCCAGAAACGGGCTCCGCCAGTAAAATTCCATAATACAGGCTCGACTATGAATCCGAACTTCCTCGAATTTGAACAACCCATCGCAGACCTGGAAGCGAAAATCGAGGAGTTGCGCCTGGTGGGCAGCGGCAGCGAGGTCAACATTTCCGAGGAAGTGGCCAAGCTGCAGGAAAAAAGCATTTCCCTCACCGAGAATATCTTCAGCAACCTGAGTTCCTGGCAGATTTCCCAACTGTCCCGTCATCCCAAGCGGCCCTACATGCTGGACTATGTGAAGCGCATTTTCGGTGACTTCGATGAACTGCATGGTGACCGCTCCTTCGCCGACGACCCGGCCATCGTGGGTGGCATCACCCGCCTGGATGAGCAGCCGGTAATGGTGATCGGCCACCAGAAGGGGCGCGAAGTGAAGGAAAAGGTACGCCGCAATTTCGGCATGCCCAAGCCGGAAGGCTATCGCAAGGCCCTGCGGCTGATGGAGATGGCCGAGCGTTTCAACATGCCGGTGCTCACGTTTATTGATACTCCCGGTGCTTTCCCGGGTATTGATGCGGAAGAGCGAGGCCAGTCCGAGGCCATTGCCCGCAACCTGCGTGTCATGTCGCAACTGAAAACGCCTATCATCGCCACGGTGATCGGCGAAGGGGGCTCCGGCGGCGCCCTGGCCATTGGCGTTTGCGACCACCTGCAAATGCTGGAGTTTTCCACCTATTCGGTAATTTCCCCGGAAGGCTGCGCCTCCATTCTCTGGCGTAGCGCCGACAAGGCGCCAGAAGCTGCCGAAGCCATGGGGCTGACGGCTGGGCGTCTGCACGAACTGGGTATCGTGGATCAGGTGATCAAGGAACCGCTGGGCGGCGCGCACCGTGACTACGATCAGGCCGCCGATGCCATCCGCAAGGCGCTGGTCAAGCAGCTCGAGACCCTGGGCCAGATGGATAACGACACCCGTCTGGCCCGTCGCTATGATCGCCTGATGAGTTACGGCAACTTCACCAGCGAACCCGCCGACGAATAAGCCGGTGTGGTGGCCAGTAATGGTCACGGCAATGCCGTTGTGGGAAGCTATTGTTCAAGGCCACGGCACTGTCCTGGCAAATTCGCTTCCCGCAACAATGAAGAAACCCCGATGCCAAACCCGCCACTGATTCCCGACCTGGCACAGCAGGCTCCGTCAGGGCCCCTGTTGCTGGCGTTCAGCGGAGGGCTGGATTCCTCTGTACTGCTGCATCTGCTGGTCAGCGTCGGCCTGGGCCCGCGTCTTCGGGTGGTGCATATCAATCACCAATTACAGAAAAACAGCAGCCAATGGGCCGCTCACTGTGAGCAGGTTGCCGGTGACCTGTCGGTGTCCTGCCAGGTCATTCCCGTACAGGTGGAAACGGGCCGGGGCGTTGAAGCCGGCGCCCGTCAGGCCCGCTATCAGGCCTTGTTTGCGGATGCCCGGCGGGATGGGGCCACCTTGATCACCGCCCATCACCGTGACGATCAGGCTGAAACCCTCTTGCTACGATTGCTTCGCGGTGCCGGAGTACAGGGATTGGCGGCCATGCGCCCTCTGGATCACCGTCAGGGGGTGGCGGTGTGGCGGCCGTTGCTGGAGCAGCCTCGTTCTGTACTTGAGCGTTATGCCCGCGAGCAGGGCCTGCGCTGGCAGGAAGACCCGAGCAACCAGGATCAGTCGCTGCGTCGCAATCACTTGCGCCACAGCATTCTGCCGGCCCTGCGACGGCGCTGGCAGGGCACCGAGGAGGTACTGGCGAGAACCGCCCGGCACATGGCGGAAGCCAGTGAGTTGTTGGACGAAAGGGCCGCAGAAGATGCACGGTCCTGCGGCGTCGACGGCCAGCGATTTCCCCTGACAGGTTTGAGCGCATTACGGCCCGCCCGGCAGCGCAACCTGTTGCGCTGGTGGCTTCAGGATCAGGGAGCCAGTGCGCCCAGTGCCGCTGTCCTGGATCAGGCCCTGGCATTGCAGGACGCCGCTGAGGACAGCCAGGCCAGGGTAGAGTGGGGGCGCTGGGCGGTGCGCTTGTATCGGGGTGCCTTGTACGTGCTGCCCCGACAGGCACAGGCTCCCTGGCAAGGCGAGCTGAGCTGGCCACAGGGTTCGCCCCCGCCCTCATTGCCACTGTGGCAACTGGTGAGTACAGGGGTTGATGAGGGAATCCGTCTGTGGCGGCCGCCTGGGGATCTTGTCCTGCGACCCTTTACCGGTGGCGAGCGCCTGTTACGTAATGGCATGCACCAGCGCATCAAGGAATTGTGGCGGGCGGCTGGCGTGCCCCCCTGGCAGCGCCGCCAGTGGCCCCTGTTGTATCGTGGAGAAACGCTGGTGTCGGTCCCCTTGTTGGGGCTGGCCGATGGTGAAGAGAAGGCTCACTGCCAGGAATGGTTTTTGTTGCCACGCCACCGGGGTGGCGGCTGAAAACCACGACATATCCGTTTATCGGCAATAACGGCGGCCAGGGACGGCTGCGGTAACCGGAGGCGCTGTGCCGGGGTTCGGCGCGGGCGCTGTTCGGTGAGACAGGAAGGCATCATGCTAAACAACAGGGAGGTTATGGATGCAAGGTATACAGCAACGCCTACAACACACATTCAAACTGCGTGAATTTCGCCCCGGTCAGCAGGCGGTGATCGAAGCGCTGCTGGCCGGGCGTTCGGCGCTGGCCGTTTTTCCCACCGGGGGAGGCAAGAGCCTGTGTTATCAGTTGCCGGCCTTGATGCTGGATGGGCTGACACTGGTGGTGTCGCCCTTGATCGCCCTGATGAAGGATCAGGTGGATCAGCTCAATGCGCTGGATATCCCGGCTGCCCGGCTGGATTCCAGTGTCGATGCCGAGCAGTTGCAGGCCATCTACCGGGGCCTCGATGACGGTTCCATCAAGCTGCTCTATGTGGCGCCGGAGCGGTTGGCCAACGAGCGATTTCTGAATCGCCTCAAACGCTTGTCCATCAGCATGATGGCCATCGACGAAGCTCACTGTGTGTCCGAATGGGGGCATAATTTCCGTCCCGACTACCTGAAGCTGGCACAGCTTGCCCGGGACCTGAACGTGGGGCGGGTGCTGGCGCTCACGGCCACGGCGACCCCGCAGGTATCCGCCCAGATACGCGAGAGCTTCGATATCGCCGAGGCGGATCATGTCCAGACCGGCTTCTTTCGCCCCAATTTGTCCCTCACCGTGCGGCCCGCCCGCGGCGACGAGCGCGATCAGGTGCTGTTGCAGCAACTGCGTGATCGCACCCCGGAGCCGGCCATTGTCTATGTGACCTTGCAGAAGACCGCCGAAACCGTGGCGGCCTTTTTGAAGAAGCAAGGGCTGAAGGCACAGGCCTACCACGCGGGCCTGAAGGACGAAACCCGGCACCGGGTACAGGAAGCCTTCATGGCGGGGGAAACCGATATTGTGGTGGCCACCATTGCGTTTGGCATGGGCATCGACAAGTCGGATATTCGTGCCATCTACCATTACAACCTGCCCAAATCACTGGAGAACTACATGCAGGAGGTGGGGCGGGCCGGGCGTGACGGCCAGCCGTCCCATTGTCTGTTGCTGGCCAACCCGGACGACCTGACGGTGCTGGAAAATTTCACCTATGGCGACACGCCGGATCATGCCGCGCTGGCGGGACTGATCCGCTGGCTGCTGGACCAGCCGGCGCGGTTTGATATCTCGGTGCATGAATTGTCCGGGCTGTTCGATGTGCGGCCACTGGTGATCAACACCCTGCTGACGTACCTGGAGCTGGAGGGGGTGATTCGCGCCACGGCACCGTTCTATACGGAATACAAGATTGCGTTTCAGCTCCCGCAGGACGAGGTCATCGCCCAGTTCGACAGCCAGCGGGCTGACTTTCTGCAGCGCCTGTTTGCCACCGGCAAGATGGGGCGCACCTGGCTGACATTGCGTCCCATTGATGCGGCCAGGGAGCTGTGTGAGGATCGACTGCGTATCCTCAATGCGCTGGGTTATCTGGAGCAGCAGCAGATGATCGAGCTGCGGGTGGCCGGGGTGCGGCAGGGGTTTCGCATGGAAAACCCGCCGGCGCAGAGTGAACCCCTGATCTCCCGTATGCAGGAACAGTTTGCCCTTCGCGAACAGCGGGACATACAGCGCCTGGAGCAGGTGTGCGACTGGGCACAAAGCCGTGGCTGTCACCAGCAGGCGCTGGTGGGCTATTTTGGTGAAACCCTGGAGCAGCCCTGTGGCCAGTGCAGTGCCTGCCTCGGGGAGATCCCTCAATTGCCGCCGCGCCAGCGTAGTGCACCGGATGCCAGGGTGATTCAGGCGGTGCGCGAAGAGAACCACGAGGCCCTGGCCTCACCCCGGCAACTGGCGCGTTTTCTCTGCGGGATCAACAGCCCCAAAGCCGGCCGTGCCCGGCTGGGCCGGCATGCGGCGTTCGGCGCCCTGATGGAGGCGCCTTTCTCCGAGGTATTGGCAGCCTGCGGTGGTACGCCAGAGGGCTGACGGAACACGAGGAGGCTCCGTGAGAGCGGTCGTTGGACCGCGATCTTTCCCGATAACCGGTGATCGAGCCGAACGCCCGTTATCGCTGCGCCCACCCTTGAACCCGGGTCGGGGGTGGGCGCCTGGGGCCGCCTCTGGATCCAGTCGTGCCTGTTCTTTTTACGCTCCGTGGCGCGATTCCGATTGAGGCGACCCTCGCCTTCTGTTAATATTTTCTCCCGTCCTGATGTAGCGCAAGCCCCTGAATTTTCAGGTGTTCAACCATCACTTGCGTAGCTGGCCAACCCGATCCAAGAACGACCCTTGCCCGTGTTACACGTGCAGGGTGTTTTTTTTATGGGGGCCGGTACACACTTGATGGCAGTGCTATCAACCCACTAGCAACCTGGTGAGTGCATGTCTCGTTTCATCTTTGTCACCGGCGGTGTGGTGTCGTCTCTGGGTAAGGGGATCACCTCCGCATCCCTGGCCACCTTGCTGGAAGCCCGCGGCCTCAACGTCACCCTGATCAAAATGGATCCCTACATCAATGTGGATCCCGGAACCATGAGCCCCTACCAGCACGGTGAGGTGTTCGTGACCGAGGACGGCGCCGAAACCGATCTGGACCTGGGGCACTATGAGCGCTTCATCCGCACTCGCCTGAGCCGCCGCAACAGCTTTACCACCGGTCGCGTTTACCAGGACGTACTGGACAAGGAGCGCCGTGGCGAATATCTGGGTGCCACCGTGCAGGTGATTCCCCATATTACCGACGAGATCAAACTGAAGATTCGCGAAGGGGCAGGGGATGCCGACGTGGCCATCGTGGAAATCGGTGGTACCGCCGGTGACATCGAGTCCCTGCCTTTCCTGGAAGCCGCCCGCCAGATGCGCGTAGAGCTGGGCTCCAGCCATTCTCTGCTGGTGCACCTGACGCTGGTGCCGTATATCGCCACCGCCGGCGAGATCAAGACCAAGCCCACACAGCATTCCGTGAAGGAACTGCGCTCCATCGGCCTGCAGCCGGACGTGCTGGTATGCAGGGCGGATGATCCGATTCCCCAGAGCGCGCGGGAAAAAATCGCGTTGTTCACCAACGTGGAAGCCCGGGCGGTGATTTCCGCCCCGGACTGCAAGACCATCTACCAGGTCCCCCGTGTCATGCACGAACAGGGGCTGGATGACATCGTGGTGCAGAAGTTCGGCCTGGATCTGCCGGCCCCGGACCTTAACGAGTGGGATCGTGTGGTGGAGGCCCAGCTCAACCCGTCAGAGGAAGTCACCATTGGCATGGTGGGCAAGTACATCGAGCTGGTGGATGCCTACAAGTCGCTGAACGAAGCCCTGATTCACGCCGGTATCAGTAACCGGGCCAAGGTCAACATCCTCTACCTGGATGCCGAGGAAATCGAAAGGGATGGCACCGGGGTGCTGGAGCAACTGGATGCCATCCTGGTGCCCGGCGGTTTTGGCGACCGGGGCACCGAGGGCAAGATCGCGGCCATTCGCTATGCCCGCGAGAACAAGGTGCCGTACCTGGGCATTTGCCTGGGCATGCAGTTGGCGGTGATCGAATACGCCCGCCATGTGGCCGGCAT
>JAKSCQ010000196.1 GCA_022360555.1 Pseudomonadales bacterium | reverse complement strand
TTTTCTTGGTAAAACCGTTTAAGGCGCGGTGGCAGAGTGGTTATGCAGCGGACTGCAACTCCGTGTACGCCGGTTCGATTCCGACCCGCGCCTCCAATTATTGACCCGCACGGTCACCGCCCGGGTGGCGAAATTGGTAGACGCAACGGACTTAAAATCCGTTGACCTTTTGGTCGTGCGGGTTCAAGTCCCGCCCCGGGCACCATCTGCTTTCCCTCCTTTCTCATGCTTTCCTCCGTTAGTCGGAAATAACCCGAAACAAATCAGTCACCTGGCACGACTAGTTAATGCCGTTTATTGCCGTGCTGGCCGGCTTTCTGGTAGCCTCACACTTTAGTCTTAGCCCTTTCTTTCGGGGGGCAATGAGAACAAAAAGCCGGAAAGGCGAGAGGGCTATCTGAATGAACTGGTTCCAGAACCTGTCTGTGCGGCTGAAAATCCTGTCCGTGGCCGGACTTGGGATTGCGCTGTTCGTGGTGTATGCCGCGTACAGCTTCTACATCGCCGAAACCAACATTGACCATCTAAAGCGCATTGAGAAGCAGGACTTCCCCGTTCTGGAACTGGTTAATGCCAACAATGTGGATTTCATTGCCATCAGCGAGTCCTTCATTGCCGCCATCACCCAGGCGGATCCTGACCTGTTGCAGGAAGCCCAGGCCCGGGCGGCAGAATTCGAACAGCGCCTCGCCGATATTCAGCGAACTGATCCTGATCTGGCAAGCAGCATAGAAGACCTGCGCCGCAGTTTCGGGGCCTACATCAGCGAAGCAACCGCGCTGGCCCGTGGGCTGATCGAGGAAGAAGGGGCATCGGAAAACCTGTATCAGCGCATCAGCCATGTGCGCGCCCTGCAGGACGCCTACGAGAGTCACCAGAAAGCCTTTGAAAAACAGCGTTACGATGCCTTCCGGGAAACCCTGAACGCCAGCCGTGATGACAACCTGAGCACGCAGAAGATCGGTCTGCTGCTGGGACTGGTATCTTTTACCCTGTTGGTGCTGATCGCCCTGCGCGTCACCCGGGCCATTACCCTGCCCCTGGAAGGGGCCGTGGATGCCGCCGACCATATTGCCGATGGCAAATGGGATACCCGCATTGAAAAGGGCGGTCGTGACGAAACCGGCAAGCTGCTCAATGCCATCCGCAAGATGCGCGATGCCCTGGTGGCACGGCATACGGAAGACCGCCGCCAGGAAACGGTAAAGAACCACCTGGCCGAGCTTAACAACCGCATGCGCGGCGAAATGAGTTTCGAGCAGCTTGGCAACAACATGCTCAGCTTTCTGGTGCCGGTGCTGGATGCCCAGGTGGGCGCGTTCTACAGCTATAGCCCGGACAGCGAACTGCTGACCCTGAGCAGCTCCTATGCCATGCAGCGCCGCAAGCATCTGGCCAACGAGTTCAAGCTGGGTGAGTCGCTGGTGGGGCAGTGTGCCCTGGAAAGAAAGAGCATCCTGCTGGAGCAGGTGCCGGAAGACTACATCAGTATCAGTTCAGGTACTGGCACTGGCCAGGCCCGCAATGTGATGGTGTTGCCCATCGTCCATGAGGACGAGATCAAAGGGGTGCTCGAAATCGGGGCCTTCCGCACCTTCAGTGACGATGACCTGACGTTCCTGGAACAGTGTGTCGAAGTCATTGCCGTTTCGGTCAGTAGCGTACAGAGCCGCATGCGCCTGGCAGAAATGCTGGAGCAGACCAAGGAACAGGCGGTCGCCCTGGAGCAGCAGAAAGAGGAAATGGCCCAGGTCAATCAGGACCTGGAAGAGCAAGCCATGGAGCTGTCTGCCTCCGAATCGCGTCTGCAGCAGCAACAGGAAGAGCTCAAGGCTATCAACGAGGAACTGGAGTCCCAGACCCAGGCATTGCGCGCCTCGGAAGAAAGCCTGCAGGCCCAGCAGGAAGAGCTGCGGGTCACCAATGAAGAGCTGGAAGCCCAGGCGCGCCTGCTCACCGAGCAGAAAACCGAGATGGCGCAGAAGAATGACGAGCTGGAAATGCTGCGCCACGAACTGGAAGACAAGATCCGCGAGCTGGAGCTGTCTTCCAAGTACAAGTCCGAATTTCTGTCTACCATGAGCCACGAGCTGCGCACGCCGCTCAACTCCATCCTGATCCTGTCCAATGCCCTGGGGCAAAACAAGAAGGGCAATCTGGACGAGAAACAGGTGGAGCACGCCCAGGTGATCCATTCCGCCGGGTCGGACCTGCTCAGCCTGATTAACGACATCCTGGATATTTCCAAGATCGAAGAAGGCAAGATGGATGTGGTCATTGATGACTTGACGCCCCAGGAAATGGGCGAGCATTTCCAGCGCCATTTTGCCCATGTTGCCGAGAGCCGTGGCCTGGACTTCCATGTGGAGCTGGGCGAAGACCTGCCAGCGCATTTCTATACCGATCGCCAGCGCCTGGAGCAGATTATCAAGAACCTGCTTTCCAACGCCCTGAAGTTCACTGAGCAGGGCTCCGTGACGCTGAGCATTACCCGGCCGCAGGAAGGGGAGTCCCTGCCGTCACGGCATCTGCCACTTGGCCAGACGTTGAAATTCGCCGTTACCGACACCGGCACCGGCATTGCCGAAGAAAAACAGAAGCTGATTTTCGAAGCCTTCCAGCAGGCAGACGGGACCACCAGCCGCAAGTACGGTGGCACCGGCCTGGGGCTCACCATTTCCCGGGAGCTGGCGCGCCTGCTTGGCGGGGAAATCAGCCTGCACAGCGATGGGGAAGGGCAGGGTTCCACCTTCATGCTCTACCTGCCAGAAGGCTCTGCGGATTCCCTTGAAGCACCGGCCTCCACTGAGGTGCCGCTGGAAGCGGATATCGGTAGCAATGCCGAAGCCCATACCGCATCCATGGTACCCATGGATAACGGCAACGATGACTTCGTGGTGAAGGAAAAGACGGTGCTCATCGTCGAGGATGATGACGAATTCGCCAAGGTACTGATGGAGCTGGCCGCCGATTACGGCCTGGAAGGCCATATCTGTCCCGATGGCGAGGCCGGTCTGGAATATGCCAGCCATTACCGTCCCAGTGCCATCATTCTGGATATCGGCTTGCCGGGCATCGACGGCTGGCAGGTGATGGAGCGGCTCAAGGCCGACCCGCGCACCAAGGATATTCCGGTTCACTTCCTGTCCGGGCGTGACGAGCGCAAGAAGGCCATGGAGCTGGGCGCCATCGACTTCCTGACCAAGCCGGTGAACCAGGATGACATTCTCACCGCCTTTGCCAAGATCGAAGGGGCCATTGAAACCAATGTGCGCCGCCTGCTGGTGGTGGAAGACAGCGAAATCCAGCACGAGAGTATTCGTGAGCTGTTTGATCAGAAAGGGGTGGAAATCACCTCGGTCACCAGTGGCGAGGAAGCACTCAAGGCGCTGCGTGATACCGTCTACGACTGCATGATCCTGGATCTGACCCTGCCGGACATGAGTGGCTTCGAGCTTCTCGAGACCATTCATGGTAGTGACGACTATGACAGTGTTCCGGTGGTGATCTATACCGGCAAGGACCTCACCCGCGAAGAAGAGGCCAAGCTGCGCAAGTACGCCGACCGCATCATTCTCAAGACGGAACGTTCCCACGAGCGGCTGCTCAATGAGGCATCCCTGTTCCTGCACTGGCTGGAATCCACCCTGCCGGCCAATCGCCGACCCGCTACTGATGCCATTGAGCACAGGGATGATGTGTTCGAGGACAAGAAGCTGCTGCTAGTTGATGATGACATGCGCAATATCTATGCCCTGTCAGCGCAGCTTGAGGAGCTTGGCTTCAATATCACCATTGCCAACAATGGTCGCGAGGCCCTGGATGTGCTGGAAGATGACCCGGAAATGGACATTGTCCTGATGGACATCATGATGCCCGAAATGGATGGCTACGAAGCCATGGCACACATCCGCGAGCAGGCTCGCTTCAAGAAACTGCCGATTCTGGCGCTGACGGCCAAGGCCATGAAGGATGACCGCGCCAAGTGCATCCAGGCCGGCGCCAACGACTACTGTTCCAAGCCCATCGACATGGCGAAACTCACGTCATTGTTGCGGGTATGGCTCCATAAATAATCGTGCAGGGGACGGTAATGGCAGCAGAGTCATACCCGATTGACGACGATGAAGTCAGCATTGAGGAGATCGAGATCCGGTTGCTGCTGGAGGCGATCTACCAGATGTATGGTTATGACTTTCGCTCCTACAGCAAGGCATCAATCCGCCGGCGGGTGATGCACCGGCTGACCATGTCCGGTTTTTCTTCCATTATGGAAATGACCGACAAGGTGCTGCGGGACCGCCCCTTCTTCGTGACCCTGCTCAACGACCTCACCGTCAATGTGACGGAAATGTACCGGGATCCGGAGTTCTACCGAGCTTTCCGGGAAGAGGTGGTACCGGTCCTCAAGACCTTCCCCTTTATCAAGATCTGGCACGCCGGCTGCTCCACCGGCGAGGAAATTTACTCCATGGCGATTCTGTTGGAGGAAGAAGGGCTGTACGATCGTGCCATGATCTATGCCACCGACATCGACAAGAATGTGCTGGCATCGGCCAAGAAGGGCATCTATTCCATCGAAGCGGTAAAACAATACGGGGATAACTACCGCCGTGCCGGGGGCAGACATTCCCTGTCCGACTATTTCACGGCACGCTATGACAGTGTGATCATGGAGCAACGGCTCAAGCGAAATATCGTTTTTGCCGACCACGACCTGGCGACGGATCAGGTTTTTGGTGAAATGCACGTCATTCTCTGTCGAAACGTGCTGATCTACTTTGATCGTGCCTTGCAGGCGCGGGTTATCCAGCTGTTCAGCGACAGCCTGGACATGGGTGGCTACCTCTGCCTTGGCACCAAGGAGAGCCTGCGTTTTACCGGGCAGGATGCGGAATTCGATGTTATCAGTAAGCCGCTGCGCATTTTCCGCAAGCGGCAATTACCTCATCACGTATGATTAGAGACACGCAATGATTGAGCAGAAGCTGCTATTAGTGGATGACCAACCGGCCAATCTGGTATCGCTGGAGGCAGTGCTGGAAGGTGAGGGGCGTACGCTCATTTCTGCCCATTCCGGTCAGGAAGCCCTCAAGGTTCTGCTTAAGGAAGATATCTCCCTGGTACTGCTGGATGTGCAGATGCCGGGCATGGATGGCTTCGAAGTGGCAGAGCTGATGCGCCAGCGCAAGGACACCCAGACCATCCCGATTATTTTTGTCACCGCCATCAGCAAGGAAAAGAAATACGTTTTCAAGGGCTACCAGGCCGGTGCCGTGGATTACCTGTTTAAGCCACTGGACCCGCTGATTCTCAAGAGCAAGGTGGATTTCTTTCTGGGGCTGGATCGCCAGCGCCGGGAGCTGCAGGAAAAACTCAAGCAGGCCCAGGCACATCGCGCTGCCTACGAAGCGGGCAAGGTCAAGCGCGAGGAGGATGACGGCGGCTCATCGTGAGAGATTGCATGGGGCCGGTAAAGGCAATTGTCATGGGGGCCTCCTGGGGAGGCTTGAATGCGTACACCCGCATTCTCTCAGCATTGCCGGCCGGTTTTCCCGCTGCAATCATGCTGGTGCAGCATCAGCACGCCAGTGCTGAAAATCGCCTGCCTTGGTTGCTGGCCCGTTACTGCCAGTTGCCGGTGATCGCACCGGAAGACAAGGAACCCATAGAGCCCGGTTGTGTATATGTGGCGCCACCGGGTTATCACATGCTGGTAGAAGAGAACGAGACACTGGCTTTTTCTGCCGGAAGACCCGTACACTTTTCCCGGCCATCAGTAGACGAATTGTTTCTGTCCGCAGGGGCCGTATACGGAAAACAACTGGCCGGCGTCATTCTCACTGGCGCCAATGAGGACGGGGCAGCAGGGATCGACTATATTCACCGGCGCGGCGGATTTACCATCGCCCAGTCTCCGGTCAGTTCGGAAGCACCGGCAATGCCCGAAGCGGCAATAAAAACAGGTGCGGTTTCCAGGGAGCTCGATCTTGAGGCAATCGGGCCCTTTTTGGCGGAACAGGTTGCAGGGTAGTAGGCCTATGAAACAAAACATTTTGGTTGTGGATGACCACAGGGAAAACCTGATAGCCCTTGAGGCCATTCTGGACGGGGAAGGGCGCAATCTGGTGATGGCGCAGTCCGGCAATGAAGCGCTTTCCCTGGCGCTCAAGCATGATTTCGCGCTGGTGCTGCTGGATGTGCAGATGCCGGAAATGGACGGGTTCGAAGTCGCCGAACTCATGCGCAAGAACAAAAAGACCCGCCATATTCCCATTATCTTTGTCACCGCGATCTCAAAGGAACAGAAATACGTCTTCAAGGGTTACGAATGTGGCGCGGTGGATTATCTCTTCAAGCCCATCGACCAGAAGATTCTCGAAGCCAAGGTCAGCGTGTTTCTGGAACTCGACCGCCAGCGCAAGAAGTTGCAGCAGGCGGTGGTGCAGATGAAGCGTCTCAAGGACGAGAATGAACGGCTGCTGCATGCCCTGGGTGAGGCGTTGATCGGCGCTGATGCCCGTGGCAAGGTGACGTTCTGCAACGAATCCGCCTGTGCACTGCTGCGCCAGAATCGCGACGAGCTGGTGGGGCAGGATATCGCGCCGCTGCTTTTCAATGACGATGCCGGCAAACTTCGCTGGAAGTGGAAGGATGCACCTCTGCGCCTGGCCTGCGAGGCCGGAGAAGGCTGGAAGAACGAGCACAGCCTCTATTGCCGCCAGGAAGACGAGCTGCTGGCCCTGTCCGTGCGCGCCAATTCCATCTGTGATGATGCCGGCAACTTCACCGGTGTGGTGATTGTGCTGCGCAAGGCGGATGACGAGAACGAGGTCCGCGACAGCCGCAAGGATCACCGCCGCAACCCGCGCAAGAAACTTTTCCGGGAACTGGTGGTGTTCGACCGCAGTACCGGTGGTAATGTGGGCCGGCTGATGAATCTGAGTGTGGATGGGTTCAAGCTGTTCACCCGCCGGGAGTTGCCGATGGGCGAAGTGCTGCAGTTGGGCATGGTGTTGCCCGACCAGATTGCCGGCGTCAACACCATCAGTTTTGATGCCAGGGTGGTCTGGAGCGAGAATCTGGATGCACCGGGTGAATTCCAGATCGGCTTCCAGTTCAAGGATATTGCCGATATCACCCGGGATGTGATCACCAATCTTATGGATAAGTACTAGAAATGACTGAACAGACCGAAACGCCAGAAACCCGGGAATTACCACCTTCCTTGCTGCCATACGGTTTCGCAAAGCGTTTCGGGGTGCTGCTGCGCGAGCGGGAAGGGCGCCAGGAGCTGTGTTACCGCGGTGATGTCCCCATAACCGCCCTGGGGGAGGTCCAACGACGGGTGGGCAAGTTGCCGCCGCTGGTGTCGCTGGACGATGCCGCCTTTACCTCCGCCATGGCGTTGGCCTATGAGCAGCAACGGGGCGCGGCTGCGGAAGCCGCGGACAACCTGGAAGGGCTGGATCTGGCCAGCCTGGCCGATTCGCTGCCGGAAACCTCCGACCTGCTGGAGCAGGAAGATGACGCCCCCATTATTCGCCTGATCAATGCCCTGTTGCAGGAAGCCATCCGCGAGGATGCCTCGGATATCCATATCGAAACCTTCGAGCGCCGGCTGGTGGTGCGCATGCGGGTGGATGGCGTCCTGCGAGAGGTGCTGACCCCCAAGCGTGAGCTGGCGCCCCTGTTGGTATCCCGGATCAAGGTCATGGCGCGGATGGATATCGCCGAAAAACGCATTCCCCAGGATGGCCGGATCTCCCTGCGTATTGGCGGCCGGGATGTGGATGTGCGGGTTTCCACCATGCCGGCCAGTAACGGCGAGCGGGTGGTGCTGCGTCTGCTGGACAAGCAGGCCGGGCGCCTGCAGGTATCCCATCTGGGCATGGGCGAGACCTGTGACCGCCACATGCGCGAGCTGATCCACAAGCCCCACGGCATCATTCTGGTCACCGGGCCCACCGGTTCCGGTAAGACCACCACCTTGTATGCCTCCCTCACCGAGCTCAATGACAGCTCGCGTAATATCCTGACGGTGGAAGACCCCATCGAATATCAGCTTGAAGGGATTGGCCAGACCCAGGTCAACGCCAAAGTGGACATGACGTTCGCCCGGGGGCTGCGCGCCATTCTCCGCCAGGACCCGGATGTGGTGATGGTGGGGGAGATCCGCGACCTGGAAACGGCGGAAATCGCCGTTCAGGCCTCCCTGACCGGTCACCTGGTATTGTCTACGCTGCACACCAATACGGCGGTGGGGGCGGTGACGCGCTTGCAGGACATGGGCATCGAGCCTTTCCTGCTGTCCAGTTCCCTGCTTGGCTCGCTCGCCCAGCGTCTGGTCCGGGTGCTCTGTGATGACTGCAAGACGCCGTATCAGGCCAGCGCCAGCGAGCTGCAGATGATGGGGCTACCCGAAGACCATGCCTGTACGCTTTACCACCCCAATGGTTGCGAACACTGCAATAATCAGGGGTACCGGGGACGTACCGGTATTTACGAACTGGTGCTGATCGACGAGACCATGCGCCAGCTTATCCACGACCAGGCCGGTGAGCTGGAGATGACACGCCATGCCCGCACCCTGACCAGCAACATCCGCGAGGACGGCTGGCGCAAGGTGCTGGCTGGCCAGACCAGTGTCGAAGAGGTCCTGAGAGTGACCCGCGAGGACTGACGGAACCCCTGATTCATGCCCGCATTCGAATACCGATCCCTGGACCACAGGGGCAAGATCAAGAAAGGCACCCTGGAAGCCGACAGCGCCCGGCAGGTCCGTCAGCAACTGCGTGACAAGGGCTGGGTGCCCATCGAGGTCAATGAAGCCTCCGACACGGAACAGCGTGGCGGCATGTCGCTGTTTTCCGGTTCCGGCAAGCTCAACGGGGCCGAACAGGCACTGATCACCCGGCAACTGGCCACCTTGCTCAAATCCGGGCTGCCGGTGGAGCAGGCCCTGTCCGCGGTGGCCAAACAAGCCGCCAATGATCGCATCGAGCGCATCATGCTGGCGGTGCGGGCGAAGGTGCGCGAAGGGTTCAGCTTGGCGCGCAGCTTCGAGTCTTTCCCCCGGGCCTTCCCGGAAATGTACCGGGCCACGGTGGCAGCCGGGGAGCAGAGCGGCCACCTGGAACAGGTACTGGAACAGCTCGCCGACTATCTGGAAACCCGTCACGATACCGGGCGCTCCGTGGCCCAGGCGATGATTTACCCCGCCTTTATCATAGTCTTCGCCTCCATCGTCATCATGCTGATGATGACCTTCGTGGTGCCCAAGCTGGTGGCGGTCTTCGAGGGCAGGGACCAGGAATTGCCCCTGCTCACCGAAATCGTGATCGGCCTCAGTGATTTTGCCCGCTCCTGGGGCTGGCTGCTGGCGCTGGTGATCATTGCCGCCGTTGTTGCTTTTGTTCGCGCCATGCGCGATCAGCGTTTTCGACTGCGTGTCCACCAGCGGCTGGCCAACATGGCCATGGTCGGCACCATGATCCGGGCGGCGGACAGCGCCCGGCTGGCCAGCACCCTGGGGATTCTCGGCCGCTCCGGCGTCCCCCTGGTGGATGCCCTCTTTATTGCTGCCCAGGTGGTGGGTAACCTCGCCATCAGAAATGCGGTCAAGAACGCGGCGGTAAAGGTTCGCGAAGGGGGCAATCTCAGCCGGGCCCTGGATGGCAGCGGCTATTTCCCGCCCATGCTGGTACAGATGATCGCCAGTGGCGAGGCCAGTGGCGAACTGGATCACATGCTGACCCGGGCCGCGGATTACCAGGAACGGGAACTGACCAGCACGGTCAATACTATGGTAGGGCTCCTTGGGCCGATCATGCTGCTGGTGATGGCCTCCATCGTGGTGCTGATCGTCCTGTCGGTCATGCTGCCCATCATGCAAATGAACAACTTGATAGCCGGATAAGGTGAGAGAATGAAAACGAAAGGTGCCATGTCAGGGTTTACCCTGCTGGAGATTATGGTTGTGGTGGCCATCATCGGCCTGCTTGCGGCAGTAATTGTGCCCAACGTAATTGGCCAGGGTGAGGCAGCCAAGGTGGACCTGACCAAGGCGAACATGGGCAAGATCGTCCAGCAACTGGACCTCTACAAGTTTAACAACGGCAGCTACCCCACCAGTGAAGAGGGGCTCAATGCCCTGGTGGAACGCCCCGAGTCAGCCCGTAAATGGCCGGATGGTGGCTACCTGTCCAAGGTTCCCCAGGACGCCTGGAACAACGACTACGTCTACCTCAGCCCCGGTGTGGAAGGCCCCTTCGACCTGATTTCCATGGGCGCTGACGGTGTGGAAGGCGGCGAAGGCTCCGACGCTGACATCAACTGGCGAGACATCCAGTAAGCATGAGGGCGGTCGCTGTCAGGCAGACGGGTTTTACCCTGCTGGAAATCCTGGTGGTGGTCATGTTGATCGGCCTGCTGACGGCGGTGGCCATCTTCCAGGGTAGCTGGACCAGCGATGACCGCCAGTTGGAGCAGGCCACGGCCCGCCTGCGTGACACCGTAACGCTACTCAATGAACGCAGCCTGTTCTCTGGCCAGCTCATGGCGTTGCGCCTGGAGCATAATGGCTGGACACCACTGGCCTATGACCGGGTGGAAGGCGAATTCCTGCCAGTGGACGACACCTCGTTGAAACCATACTCCATGCCGGCTTCCCTGGAGCTTGTCTGGCAGATTGATGAGCTGGACGATGCGGAAGGTCAGGAGCAGGCAACATTGGAAGACGTGGCCAAGGTGCTGGTCGAAGACGATGTCATGGCCGGCTCGGACGACCTGCTGGAGAATGACGAACAACGGGAAAACGACGACGAGGAAGAAGAGAAACCTTTCCCGCAGATGTTCTTCTTCCCCAGTGGTGAAGTATCCCCGGTGACCCTGAGTGTGCGCTCCCTGGAGGACCTGGATCAGGAACGTCGTCTTCAGGT
>JAKSCQ010000140.1 GCA_022360555.1 Pseudomonadales bacterium | reverse complement strand
TTCTTGCCGTCCACCATGACGATGAAGCTGGCTTCTTCGCCTTCCAGGGATTCGTCTACCACCACGCGGTGACCGGCATCGCCGAACTTGTTGCCGTCGAGCATGTCGCGCACGGCTTCCTCGGCCTCTTCCAGGGTCATGGCGACAATCACGCCTTTGCCTGCCGCCAGGCCGTCGGCCTTGATGACGATAGGGGCACCCTGTTGACGGACATAGGCCAGGGCCTCGTCCATGTCGGTGAAGTTGCCGTAGGCCGCGGTGGGAATGTTCTGACGGGCCAGAAAGTCCTTGGTGAACGCCTTGGAACCTTCCAGCTGGGCAGCAGCCTTGCTGGGGCCGAAGCACTTCAGGCCGTTATCCTGGAAGGTATCCACCAGGCCTTCCACCAGTGGGGCCTCCGGACCGACGATGGTCAGGTCAACGCCGTTGTCCTTGGCAAACGCCAGCAGGGCCGGCTGATCCAGCACATCGATGGCCACGTTCTCCAGCTTGGCTTCGCGGGCGGTGCCGGCGTTACCCGGGGCCACGAATACCTTTTCTACCGACTCGGCCTGAGCCACTTTCCAGGCCAGCGCATGCTCGCGGCCACCGCCGCCAATGACTAGAACTTTCATGTTTGTCTCACTTCGTTCGATGCTGGCACGCACCACGCTTCACGCTGGCACGCAAAAAGCGTGGTGCGTGTCGCGTGTATGCGTGTGAGCGTTAATGCCTGAAATGCCGCATGCCGGTGAAGACCATGGCCATGCCGGCTTCGTCGGCGGCGGCGATGACTTCTTCGTCGCGGATGGAGCCGCCCGGCTGGATCACGCAGCTAATGCCCACCTTGGCGGCGTTGTCGATGCCGTCGCGGAACGGGAAGAAGGCATCAGACGCCATCACGGAGCCCTCTACCTGAAGACCGGCGTGTTCGGCCTTGATGGCGGCGATGCGCGCAGAGTTCACCCGGCTCATCTGGCCGGCACCCACGCCCACGGTCTGGCGGTTCTTGGCGTAGACAATGGCGTAAGGGTTTAATTCCAACTCAAAGCTCTCACCTTCGGCCACAACAGAACCAATGCCCACTTCAGGCGTTTTCTTTACCCGGAAAGACTCTGGATTCTGCATCGCAATATCGACATTTGTTTCGTCCATCCGAAAGGTAACGAAGAGTCTCCCATCGGAGGGGAAGGTGTGTTGATCGAGCTGGTCCAAGCGCCGCCGGAAGTACGTGAGGCCTTTGAGCGATTAGCGTAAGTTGGGATCGCTGCGAACCGGGGT
>JAKSCQ010000333.1 GCA_022360555.1 Pseudomonadales bacterium | reverse complement strand
TTTGCCCTCTGCGCACCCCGACCATCATCTGCTGGTAGTCATCGGGCGACCCCAGACCGTAAATGCTTGACACGCTGGCCACGATGATCACGTCGCGGCGGCTGACAAGCGAACTGGTGGTGGCCAGCCGCAAGCGGTCGATTTCGGAGTTAATCGACGCGTCTTTCTCGATATAGGTGTCGGTGCGCGGCACATAGGCTTCCGGCTGGTAGTAGTCGTAGTAGGAAACGAAGTATTCCACCGCGTTTTCCGGGAAGAATTCCTTGAACTCTCCGTACAACTGCGCCGCCAGCGTCTTGTTGGGCGCCATGATGATGGTGGGCCGCCCGGTCTGCTGGATCACGTTGGCCATGGTGAAGGTCTTGCCTGACCCGGTGACCCCCAGCAGGGTCTGGTGACCCAGGCCGTCATTGATGCCTTCGATCAGTTGGGCAATGGCCGTGGGCTGGTCGCCGGCGGGCTGGTAGTCGGAATGGAGCTTGAAGAGGCTTTCGGCCATGAATACATCCAGGTGGCTGCCCTTCCGCGCGGGAAAGCCGCAAAGGGCGTGCGTTCAGAATTGCCGCTAGTGTACTACTGTCATTCCAGACAGGCATCCCCACAGTGCGAAGTCCCCGTTGGAGCTTTGCTCGCAAAGCGAAAAGCCCTAATCCAGGCGCCTTCCCGGCCGGTAGCCCTTCGCCTTGCAAGCAAGGCTCCAACGGCGGTGATCGTGAATCAGCACAGTCACGGCCCTCCGCCCTTCCACAGGAAATACGGGACATTTCCGTCCATATCCGCTAAAATTCCGGCCCCTTTCTGCGCCAAAAGCGCAGCCAATACGACTCTTTAGACGAATGAGGAGTGCATGTCCGATATCAGCCTTTCCGACCGCGTACAACGCATCAAGCCGTCCCCCACTCTGGCCATTACAGCCAAGGCCGCAGAACTGCGGGCCCAGGGGAAAGACATTATTGGGCTGGGTGCCGGTGAGCCGGATTTCGATACCCCGGATCATATCAAGCAAGCCGCTGTTGACGCGATCAACGCCGGCAAGACCAAATACACCCCGGTGGACGGCACTCCCGGTCTGAAGAAAGCCATTATCGACAAGTTCCAGCGTGACAACAGCCTGGACTACGAGCCGAACCAGATCCTGGTCTCCAGCGGCGGCAAGCAATCCTTCTTCAACATGGCCCTGGCCCTGCTGAATGACGGCGATGAAGCCATCATTCCGGCGCCTTACTGGGTGAGCTACCCGGACATGGTGCTGGTTGCCGGTGGCGTGCCGAAGGTCATCGAAACCGACGTGAACAGCCGATTCAAGATCACCCCGGAGCAGCTGGAAGCGGCAATCACCCCGAAAACCCGCCTGTTCGTGATCAACAGCCCGTCCAACCCCTCCGGCATGGCCTACTCCACCGAAGAGCTGGCCGCCCTGGGCGAGGTGTTGAAGAAACACCCGGACATCATGATTGCCACCGACGACATGTACGAGCACATCCTGTGGACCGGCAAGCCGTTCGTGAACATCGTCAATGCCTGCCCGGAGCTCTACGAGCGCACCGTGGTCATGAATGGCGTGTCCAAGGCCTATTCCATGACCGGCTGGCGCATCGGCTACGCCGGCGGCCCGCAGAAACTGATCGCGGCCATGAAAAAGGTCCAGTCCCAGTCCACCTCCAACCCGGCCTCCATCAGCCAGGCTGCCGCCGAGGCCGCACTGGCCGGCGATCAGGGCTGTGTAGACGAGATGGTCAAGCACTTCAAGGAGCGCCACGACTACCTGACGGCGGCCCTGGATGCTCTGCCCGGCGTGAAATGCGCCCAGGGTGACGGCACCTTCTACGCCTTCCCGGACTTCTCCGAGGCCATCGCCAACATGGACGGTGTGGAATCCGACACCGACCTGGCCGCCCTGCTGCTGGAAACCGCCGAAGTGGCCCTGGTTCCCGGTTCCGCCTTCGGCGCCCCGGGCTGCATGCGCCTGTCCTTCGCGGTAGGCATGGACACGCTGAAGGAAGCCGTGAGCCGAATCGAGAAGGCTCTGGCTAAATAAACAGCAAACAGACCCCTGGGGGCTTGACGCCCCCGAGGGGCATCCATACTATACGCGCCTCAAGACATTCCGCCTTAGCTCAGTTGGTAGAGCAGCTGACTGTTAATCAGCGGGTCGCTGGTTCGAGCCCAGCAGGCGGAGCCAAACAGGAAAGGGCCTATCCATCGGGTAGGCCCTTTTTCTTTGCCCGCTGATTGGGAAATCATCGCGGTCGAACGACCGCTCCCACAGCCAGGGGCTGCCTACCTCTGTGGGAGCGGTCGTTCGACCGCGATGGCCCCTTACAGCCAGATTGCATCCCAGTATGGATACTCCCGGACACTGCTTGTAAGACCAGCCCTTAACGGGTTTGCCACGATATAGCGTGCAACGGCGAGAAGGTCCTCTTCTCGCCGGATGGCTCTGTCATGAAACCCGGGTTGCCAGATAGGTCTTCCTATCGCTCTGGCGCTGTTGCTTTTCATCAAATGCACAACCTTGGAAAGGGTTAACCTGTCTTTCAATTCAAACAACCAGTGGATGTGATCGGGCATAACGACGAAACACAAGGTTCTGCTTGCCCGGAGACCGTCCATTCTGCGAATCACTCTGCATAGATGGCAAGCGGCGTCGAAGTCCCTGAAAACGGGCTTTCGATCCCGGGTTGTTGTTGTGACCAGATAAATCTGCCCCGGGATAGAGGTCCGACCTTTTCTTAACCGAACAGAGGAAGGGGGTGTGGTTTCAATCATTCAGTCAGTATCGATATGTCTGGCTGACTGTCTGTAGGGCGGAAGCGCTATTGGGTGCAGGATAAAAGCCATCGCGGTCGAACGACCGCTCCCACGGATATAGATACCCCCTGCTGTGGGAGCGGTCGTTCGACCGCGATGGCTCTCAGCCTCCAAACCCCTCCGGATTCTGCTTTTGCCAGCGCCAGTGGTCACGGCACATGTCTTCGATGCCTCGCTCGGCTTTCCAGCCCAGCACCTTTTCGCCGTGAGAGGGGTCAGCATAACAGCTGGCCACATCACCGGGGCGACGCTCGACAATTTCAAAAGACACCGTTTTTCCGGATGCCGCTTCGAAGGCCTTGATCATCTCCAGCACGCTGTAGCCCCGCCCGGTACCAAGATTGGTGGTAATCAGCCCACCTTTTGCCTCCAGCGCTTCAAGCGCAGCCAGGTGGCCCTGGGCCAAATCCATCACATGAATATAGTCGCGCACCCCGGTGCCATCCGGTGTCGGATAATCTCCGCCGAAGACATTCAGCTTCTCCCGTTTGCCCACCGCCACCTGGGCAATGAACGGCATCAGGTTGTTGGGGATACCGCTGGGATCTTCCCCGATCTGTCCGCTCTCGTGAGCACCAACCGGATTGAAATAGCGCAACAAGGCCAGGGACCAGGCATCATCACTGCGGTAAAGATCGCGCAGCATGTCCTCGATATGCAGTTTGGTGGCGCCATAGGGGTTGGTGGCGCTCAGCGGAAAATCTTCACGAATCGGCACGCTGGCAGGATCGCCGTACACGGTGGCCGAAGAACTGAATACCAGGGTTTTGACCCCGGCCTGTGACATGGCTTCGAGCAATGTCAGAGTCCCGGTGACATTGCAGTCGTAGTAGCGCAATGGCTGCAAGACCGATTCACCCACCGCCTTGAGACCCGCAAAATGGATCACGGCACTGATAGAGTGCTCGCGAAACAACACATCCAGGCATGTCCGGTCACGGATATCACCTTCCACCAGGCTCACGGTTCTGCCTGTCAGCGACTCCACACGGCGCAGCCCCTCGGCACTGCTGTTGCTGAAATTATCCAACACCAGTACATCGTGGCCGGCCTCCAGCAGCAGGAGCACAGTGTGAGAACCGATGTAACCGGCACCGCCGGTAACCAGAATACTTGCCATGGTCTTGTCCTTGAGTCAGGCAGAAGAAACAAGGCTATGGTCACACAATCGGGGAAAGGAGTCAGGAGGAAAAGGGCAAGATAATTTCGCGGTCGAACGACCGCTCCCACAGAGAGTTGGAGTTTCAATTCCAGCTATGGGAGCGGTCGTCCGACCGCGATCAAAGCACAGCCTTAAACAATCGCCGCGATCAGCTGTTTCACGCAGGTTTCGATATCGTTCTCGGCGGTGTTCACCACCACTTCCGGCTTGGCCGGCGCCTCGTAGGGGCTGTCGATACCGGTGAATTCCTTAATGATGCCCTGGCGTGCCTTCTGGTACAGGCCTTTCGGATCACGCTTCTCGCACTCTTCCAGCGGCGCATCCACGAACACTTCCACAAACTCACCGTCTTCGAACAGTTCACGGGCAGCGTCGCGATCAGCACGGAACGGGCTGATGAACGCGGTCACCACGATCAGGCCGGCATCCACCATCAGCTTGGCCACCTCGGACACACGACGGATATTCTCGGTGCGGTCTTCGTCGCTCATGCCCAGGTTCTTGTTTAGGCCATGGCGCACATTGTCACCGTCCAACAGATAGGTGTGCTTGCCCTGCTCGGTCAGCGCCACTTCCAAGGCATTGGCCAGGGTGGACTTACCGGAACCCGACAACCCGGTCAGCCAGATACACTTGGGCTTCTGGCCCTTCACCTTGGCACGGTCAGCCTTGGAGATGTTGGATTCGTGCCACACGACGTGGGCTTTGGATTCGTTGGCTTTTTCCTGGTACGGGGACTTTTCAGACATGCGTGATTCCTAGTTTCAAGTTGCGAGTTACGAGTTGCGAGTTACGAAAAGCAACTTCAACCCTCATTCAATTCCCGCTTGATGCCATGTATCAAAGCACCAAGCATTCTGGAAAGTTGGTCGGTCTCTGAAAGCCATTTACCAGCTACATCTTCACCGATGTAATCGATCTCGCTTCCAATATGTATCTGGGTTCTGAGCTCGCCGACCGAACCTTTCGCGTAACTCCAGAACCGCCCTCTGTCTTTGAGGGAAACCCGTTCAAAGCCCTCAGCAATGTTGCTGGGGACCGACAGCGCAGAACGTGTGATCTGGTCCTTGAAACCAAAATCCCGGCACTCTCTAAAGTGCCGATACATTTCCACACAAAGCGCCGCTGAACGGCGCCATACTTCCATTTGCTCAAATCGCATCCTTGCCCCTCAACAGGACATCCTTGTCCCAGATTAAGTGCTTTCGCCTTTCGAAACTCGCCACTCGAATCTCGAAACTCTCAAAACCCCCAAACCATCGGAATCACCGTCAGCGTAATCCCCCCCACCACCACACTCATCGGCAACCCGATCTTGAGGTAATCCCGGAACGAGTAGCCGCCCGGACCCATAACCATCAAGTTGGTCTGGTAGCCCAGGGGGGTCATGAAGCTGGCGGAGGCGGCAAACATGACGGCGACAATAAAGGGCATGGGGCTGACGCCGAGTTGTTCGGCCACACCCACGGCGATGGGGAAAACCAGGACCGCTGCGGCATTGTTGGTGATCATCTCCGTGAACACCACGGTCAGCAGGTAGACGATAATAAGGGCCATGACTGGAGAAATCCCGTCTCCGGGGATGGCCTGTTCGACAATCCAGGCGGCGGCGCCGCTGCTTTCCATGGCCTTGCCAAGGGCAAACGACGCCCCGATCACCACCAGCACCGGCAGGTTCACACTCACATTCATCCGCGAACGGTTCACCGTCACACAGCGGAAGGCCAGCATCAGCCCGGCCGCCACCATCGCGGCTTCCAGCGTGGAGGCCAGCCCCAGCACATTGGCCAGCACCATGGCGACCAGTACGCCCACCGCAATGGGGGCACGCCGGAAATCCGGCGGGGTGGAATCCTGTAGCGGGCTCACCAGCATGAAGTCACGACGGTAGCGATACTGCTCGACGAACTGTTCACTGGTTTCCAGCAACAGGGTATCGCCTACCCGCAGCATCTGTTCTCCCACCTTGCCGGGCACCCGCTGGCCATTGCGGCTGATGCTGAGAATCGCTGCCTGATAGCGGGTGCGGAAGCCGGTTTCCTTAACGGTTTTGCCGATGCCCGGGAATTCAGGACTAAGCACCACTTCCACCAGATGCCGCTGGTGGTTGTTCAGGGCCAGCTTGTGGGCACCACCATGAGCGGCCTGCAGGCCATTGATACGCTGTAGCTCACGGGCACACTCGGGCACCCCGACAAAGGCCAACAGATCGCCTTCCTGCAGGGTCATTTCCGGCCCCACCGCCGGAAACAGCTTCTCGCCCCGCTGAATCTCGGTAAGGTAGCCGTAGGTCAGGTTACGCAGCCCCGCATCCTGGATGGTGCGCCCCGCCAGCGGGCTGCCTTTGCCCACCAGCATTTCCACGTGGTATTCGCGGGCATGCTCCCACTGCTCCACCATCCCTTCCCGCTCAGGCAGCAGGTAGCGACTAACCAGCAACATGAAGGTAGCGCCGCCCAGCAAGACAGGGATGCCCACCCAGGCCACATCAAAAATGCCGAACGCCGGCAGCCCCTTTTCCTGCACCAGGCCATCCACCACCAGGTTGGTACTGGTGCCGATCAGGGTACAAGTGCCCCCCAGAATCGCCGCATAGCTCAATGGCAACAGCAGCTTGGAGGCCGACAGACGCAACCGCTGCGCCCATTCCTGCACAGCGGGGATCATCATGGCCACCACGGTGGTGTTGTTCAGGAAGGCACTGAGTAACGACGCGGGCGCAATCAGCCGCATCTGGCTGGACAGGACGGATTTCGGTTGCCCCAGAAGTCGGTGTGCCACCCAGTAAATGGCCCCGGTATCCCGCAGGGCCGCCGCCACCACATACAAGGCGGCGATCGTCATCAGGCCCGGGTTGGCGAAGCCGGACAGGGCTTCTCCCGGAGAAATCACCCCGGTAATCAACACCAGCACCAACGCCCCCATCATGGTGATATCCGCCGGAACACGGTTACTGGCCAGCGCGCCCAGCACGGAGGCGACAATCAGCAAAGTAATGAGGATATCCAGACTCACTGGCGGGGTTACCTTATGGTGCGTGTTTTATGGGTAATTGCTCAGAAAACTGGCATTCTACAGCGAAAAAGCCATATAAAAAGCGTATTTTTAGTTGAAAACGCTATAAGCAAAGGCAAAGGCGTGCTGATTTCGTGGGCGTAAATTGCGCCGTTGGAGCCTTGCTCGCAAGACGAATGGCAGTATCAAAGGGCTTCGCTTTGCGAGCAAAGCTCCAACGGCGAGAGTGTGGGGTAAGGAGGCCAGGGCTCCCGTCGCAGGAGCCCTAATCAGCGTCTCAATCCGGCAAGGCCATGGAATTGGCCACCAATCGGGGCAATTCGCGCACCTGCATGCTCTCCAGTGCCCGGGAGCCGTTGGTGCCCGGCTCATAGCCAGCCACATAGCTCCTCAGCAAGGCTTTCAGGGAGGCCTTATCGCCTTTCTCCAGTGCCTTGCGGAAGGCCTCCAGAGCGAACAGAATTTCGTCCCAACTCAGCTTTTCCTCGGTGGCCTGCATGATCATTTCATGCTCGGTACCCACGCTGCACTCCCCGATCAGCAGCTCTTCATAGGGCTTTTCGCCGGGGCGAAGGCCGGTAAAGGCAATCTCGATATCCCCGTTGGGGTACTGCTCGTCCCGCACTGTCAGTCCCATCAGGTGCACCATGGTCTTGGCCAGGTCGAGAATCCGTACCGGCTCGCCCATGTCCAGAACGAACACCTCACCGCCCCGGGCCATGGCCCCTGCCTGGATCACAAGCTGAGAGGCTTCGGGGATGGTCATGAAATAGCGAATCACATCCGGATGCGTCACCGTCACCGGGCCACCGCGCTGGATCTGGTCACGGAACAACGGTACCACCGACCCGGACGAGCCCAACACATTGCCAAACCGCACCATGGAAAAGACCGTCTCCGAGCCCCGGGCCGCCATGGCCTGCAGCACCAGCTCGGCAAATCGCTTGGTGGCCCCCATCACATTGGTGGGGCGTACCGCCTTGTCGGTGGAGACCAGAATAAAGTGCTTTACCCCGGCCGCTTCCGCGCCCTGGGCAGCTTCCAGCGTACCGATGATGTTATTACGCACCCCGGCGGACGGGTTGTCCTCCACGATCGGCACATGCTTGTAGGCCGCGGCGTGGTAGACCGTATCCACCCGATATTCCCGGCAGACACGCTCGATGTGCCCACGGTTGACCACCGATCCCAGCATCGCCTTGAGCTCCACCTGCAAGCCACGGGCCTCGATTTCCGCGGCCAGTTCTTTCTCGATGGCATAGAGACTGAATTCGCTCTGCTCAAAGAGAATCAGGCAGGAAGGCTTCAATTTGAGAATCTGGCGGCACAGCTAGCTGCCGATGGACCCCCCGGCCCCGGTCACCAGCACATGCTTGCCGCTGATGCAGCGATGCAGCAGGTCCTGTTGCGGCGGCACCGCATCCCGGCCCAGCAGGTCCTCGATGGAAACGTCCTTGACCTCTTCAATCCGCGCCCTACCACTGGCGATATCGGTAAAGGCCGGCACCGTCTGCACCCGCACATTCAGGGTTTCCAGCCAGCGCACAATCGCCATACGACGAGAGCGGCTCAGTGACGGCACCGCCATCAGCACCGCCCCCACACGGCCACGGCGGGTCGCCTTTTCCAGGGCCTTGCGATCCACCACCGGCACCCCAGCCAACAGCGTCCCCTGTTTGCTCAAGGCATCATCGACCACCATGGCCGGGAAAAACTCGGCACTGGATTGCAGCCCCGCCACCAGTTGCGCGCCAGCCGCCCCGGCGCCAAACACCGCCACCGGCTGGCGATCCAGGGCGCCACCGAGCACATAGACCAGAAAACGGCGCATCAGGAAACGGCTGCCCCCCAGATAGAGCAGGCTCAACGCCCCCCAGATCAGGAAGACCGAGCGGGGAATCGATGCCTCCGGCAGCATGTAGGAGGCCGCTGCCAGAACCACCACCGAAGCCCCCACACCAATAAGCATGGACCAGGCCACTTCGGCACCCAGGTAGCGGACGATAGACTTGTAAAACCCGGCCAGGTAAAGCGCGGGGATCAGAATGGCCGGTGCGGCCAGAAAGAGCCAGAAATCATGAATGACCGGCGACACATCATTGAGCCGCAACGCAAAGGCCACCCAGACAAGAAAGGGGATAGCAACCACATCCGCCGCCAGCATGACCCCGCGCTTGGCCATGCGCGACAGGGAAATCAGACGATAAACCGGAGGATAAAGCAGCTTATTAGGCATCAGGTCCTTCCATGTGACCAAGAGAGTCGATAACAACGCCAAAACCAGCCAAAAGAATGTGACACGACTCACACTTATTGACAGGGCCGTCATTATAGGCGTTTTTTTCCATTATCCAATGCCTCTACGACAAATGAATGACATTCGGCACACATCAACGACACATTCCAGCCCAACTCAAGCCCAAACGCTACAAACCACATCATACCCGCACAGAATTTTGCGTTTTATTGCAATCCACCCCTGCTGGAGGCTGTCGCAGGGCGGAAATTGACGTATGCCAATCTCCGCCGCTGCGCCCCACTTAACGCCCCCCCTCCCCGTTGGAGCCTTGCTCGCAAGGCGAATAGCCCAGGTTAGACCCTTCGCTTTGCCAGCAAAGCGCCAACGGCCAGCAGATATCACCCCTCCGGGCAAAACACTCGCACATCCCGCCCGTGCTCGGCATATAGCCGCTCCAACGCCCGCCTGAAGCCCGCTTTCGCCCCGGGATCACCATGCACAACCCGTACCTCCCCGGGCCAAACCTCCATCCCCCGCACCCAGTTCAGTAGATCCTGCTGGTCCCCATGGGCCGAATAGCCGCTTATTGAACTGACCTGAGCCCTGATAGGAAAGCTTTCCCCATCCAGGGTCACCTGACCACCCTGCCCCATATCCTTAATCCTACGTCCCGGCGTTCCCCAAGCCTGATACCCGACAAACAGTAAATTGTGCCGTTCATCGTTCAACATGGCTTTCAGGTAATCCATGATCCGCCCACCCGCACACATCCCGCTGGCAGCGATCACCACCGCTGGGCGTGCACTTTCCGCCAGGTGTCGAACCATTCGTAAATGGGCCTCATGGCTATCCACCGTCAACAGTTGCTCAAAACCCAGCGGACGCCTGCCCTGACTCCGCTTTTCCCTTGCCTCGTCATCCCAGAACGGCTCCAGCTCCCGGTAAATCCGGGTAAACCGGCTGGCCAGCGGCGAATCCAGAATCACCGGCAGTGACGACCAGTCCAGAAAGGGGTGCATGGCGGCATCCCGGTTACGATGGATAATCCCTTCCAGCTCATAAAGCAGCTCCTGGGTCCGCCCGATACTGAAAGCCGGAATCAACAAGGTGCCCTTGTCTTCCAGCGCCCTGATCAATGCCTGCTCCAACCGCTGGCTACGACTTTCCCTGCCTTCATGCTGCTTGTCACCATAAGTACTTTCGATAATCAACACATCCGCCCCTTGCGGGGACTGGGCAGCGGGCAAAATCGGCGCATCTCGCGCCCCCAGATCGCCAGAAAACACCGTGACATGGCCCGCCGCATTCCGGCAGGACACCGATGCGGAACCCAGAATATGCCCCGCACGTAACAACTGGACCTCCACGGTCTCCTCACCCAACGACAAGGCATGCCAACGA
>JAKSCQ010000024.1 GCA_022360555.1 Pseudomonadales bacterium | reverse complement strand
TATTAATTGTTCATTATTAACTATTCACTGCTTTTTACAGCCTGAAATCCGCCCCCA
The DNA here is from genome assembly GCA_022360555.1 of Pseudomonadales bacterium. Lineage (GTDB taxonomy): Bacteria > Pseudomonadota > Gammaproteobacteria > Pseudomonadales > Alcanivoracaceae > Alcanivorax. The sequence continues at coordinate 23,287 of JAKSCQ010000024.1, read as the reverse complement.
AATACACATCCCTGACCTGCTGGTTGGAGAGGATGGTGTCCGCGTCGCCGGAGGCGATGATGTGGCCGGCGCTGACGATGTAGGCGGTGTCGCAGATGTCCAGGGTCTCGCGCACGTTGTGATCGGTGATCAGCACGCCGATGCCTCGTTCCTTGAGGTGGCGGATGATGCCCTTGATGTCGTTTACGGAAATCGGGTCCACCCCGGCAAAGGGTTCGTCCAGCAGGATGAAGTCCGGGTCGGTGGCCAGGCCGCGGGCGATTTCCGCCCGGCGTCTCTCGCCCCCGGACAGGCTCATGCCCAGCGAATCGCGGATATGGGTGATGTGGAATTCCTTGAGCAGGCTTTCCATGCGCTCGTGGCGTTCGGCCTTGCTCAGTTCCTTGCGGGTTTCCAGGATCGCCATGATGTTTTCTTCCACCGTCAGGCGGCGGAAGATGCTGGCTTCCTGGGGCAGGTAGCCGATACCGCGCTTGGCGCGGCCATGCATGGGCAGGTGGGTGATGTCGCCGTCATTGATATCGATGCGGCCGGCATCGGCCTCCACCAGGCCAACGATCATGTAGAAGCAGGTAGTCTTGCCGGCCCCGTTGGGGCCCAGCAGGCCGACGATCTGGCCGGCTTCCACGTCCAGGGATACGTCTTCGATCACCCGGCGGCCCTTGTAGCTCTTGGCCAGATGGTGGGCACGTAAATGCGTCATGGGCTGGTTGGCTCCGCCTCGGCCGAGTCGCTGTCGTCGGCCTGATTGCTGTTCTGTGGGTTGTTGCTGCCGGGGCTCTGGTTTTCCGCCGGGATCACCAGGCGAACCCGCTGATCGCCTTCGCTGCTGGCATCCACCCGTTTGGAATCCAGGCTGTATTCCACCCTGGCCCCTTCGAAGGTGTTGCCCTGGTGCTGGATATAGGCATCGCCGGTGAGCACCAGGGTGCGGCCATTAATGTCGTAGACCAGGTTGTTGGCATGGGCATTGAGGCCTTCGCCTTCCTCCATGCGCACCGGCTGGCCACTGGCTTCCACGCGCACCAGCTCGCCATTGCGGGTAAACAGACGCATTTCATCGGCGAACAGTTTGCGCTGCCCCTGTATCAGTTCCACATTGCCCTGGTATACGCCAGTGCCGGCATCCTGTTCGAAACGGCCGGAATCCGCCGTGACGGAGATCGGGCCTTCCGGCTGGGCGGCGTCAGCGGGCAGGCCGATGGCCAGCGCCGACAGCAGAAGGGCGTTACGAAGCCGGGGCATCAAACTCACTCTCTACTCCTTGCTGCAGGGTCAGAATTCCCTTGTCGAGGTTGGCTTCCAGGGCGCCGGCCCGGGTCTTGCCGGACTCGAATTCCATGTTCACTTCCCCGGGGGTAGTGGCCACATTGCTGTCGGTGTGAAAGCGCAGCTCCTGAGTATCCAGGGTGATTTTCTGCTGGGGGTTACTGGCTTTCACGTCACCGGTAAAGACGATCAGGTCGCCGTTGTCCCGGACCACGCCCTCCTGGCCGACAATGGTCCAGGTGCCCTTGTCGTTGGCCATCTCCAGCTCCGGTTCATGCATTTCCGTGAGCGGGTTGTGGTCGTACTGGGTCAGGTCCCGGGCGGTGAGATGGTACTGGAGTTGCCCGTCCTGTTCACTATAGGCCTTGGCGGTAATGTCTTGGGCGAGAATGGCCGGGGCCGTCAATACGGCCTCGTCCTGGCCGGGCAGGCTGTCGTCCCACTCGTGGAGAGTCATCAGCACGACCAGGCCAAGCAGCAGGATGCCGGTGGCGCTGAGCAGGCCCTGGCGCTTCATGCCGTGCTCCGTTGTGCCAGGATGGCGTCGCAGATTTCCCGCACGGCGCCTTCACCGCCGCGGCGCTGGGTCACATGGTCGGCGGCGTCCTTGGCGCAGTCATGGGCATTGGCGGGGGCAAAGCTGAGCTGGGCCCATTTGAGGGCGCTCACGTCCGGTTCGTCGTCGCCGGCGTAGCCGGTGGCGCTGGCGTCCACGCCCAACTGGCGAGCAAGATCCGCCAGGGCCACGCCCTTGTCTTCGCGGCCCTGGATAACGTGCTCAATGCCCAGGTCCGCCGCACGGCGGGCCACCATGGGGGTGTTGCGACCGGTAATGATGGCCAGGGTGACCCCGCTGGCGGCCAGCTTCTTCAGGCCATGGCCGTCCAGGGTGTTGAAGACCTTCAGGGCTTCGCCCTCGGGGCTGAAGTAGATACGACCGTCGGTCATGACACCGTCCACATCAAAGGCCATCAGGCGCAGGTTGCGGGCGTCCGTGGGTGCGATTCGCAGCGTCATCTACACCACCCCCGCGCGCAGCAGGTCCTGCATGTTGAAGGCGCCTACCGGTCTGTGGTCCGGGTCGCAGACCACCAGGCCGTTGATCTTGCGGCTTTCCATGATCTGCAGGGCTTCCGCGGCCAGGTGGCCGGGTTCGATGATCACCGGGTTGGTGACCATGACATCGGCAATGGTGGCCTGGCGGATGTCCACGTCGCGGTCGAGCATGCGGCGCAGGTCACCGTCAGTGAAGATCCCGGCCAGGGTGCCGTCCTCGTGGGTAATGGCGGTCATGCCCAGTCCCTTGCGGGTCATTTCCAGCAGGGCATCGCGCAACAGGGTGGTCTGGTTCACCAGCGGGAGCTGATCGCCGCTGTGCATGATGTCGTCCACCTTGAGCAGCAGGCGCCGGCCCAGGCTGCCGCCGGGATGGCTGAGGGCGAAGTCCTCCGGGGTAAAACCGCGGGCTTCCAGCAGGGCGATGGCCAGGGCATCGCCCATGGCCAGGGCGGCAGTGGTGGACGAGGTGGGAGCCAGATTGTGCGGGCAGGCTTCCTCGGCCACCGCCACGGTCAGGTGTACGTCGGACAGCTGTGCCAGGGAGGACTGCGGACGGCCGGTCATGCCGATCAGGGCGGTGCCCTTGCGCTTGATTACCGGCAGGATGGCCAGCACTTCGGCGGTTTCGCCGGAATTGGACAGGGCCAGGACCACGTCGTCGGCGGTAATCATGCCCAGGTCGCCGTGGGAGGCTTCCCCGGGGTGCACGAAGAAAGAGGGGGTGCCGGTACTGGCCAGGGTGGCGGCCAGCTTGCTGCCCACATGGCCACTTTTGCCCATGCCGGTGACAATCACCCGGCCGGTGGCGCTCTGCATCAGGTCGCAGGCAGCGGAAAAACTGGCATCCAGACTGTCTTTCAGGGCGGCCACGGCCCGGGCTTCGATATCCAGCACCCGACGGCCGACGCTGATATGGTCGTGACTCATGCATTCTCCTTGATTTGCCGGCGATTATACACGGTCAATGCAGCCAGGTTGACCGTAAAAATGTATTTAAGCGGGAACCGGCTATGGGGGCTGTGACTCCAATAAACCAGTGGCGGTTCAATGCCTTGGCAGCGCTTTCCGGGCGTTCTCACTGGACATGGGCGTGATAACACCGTAAAACCGCCGGACAGCAACAGGGAGCTTGTTTATGCATTTGCAGCGTGTATTTCAGACCGTACTGGCCATGATGCTGGTGGCCATGGCGGCACTGGCCCAGGCCGAAAGTGACCCGCGCCAGGTGGTTATCGAGGCGGTGGAGCGCATGACCAGCCGCATTGATGCCGAGCGCGAGGCGCTTGAGGCAAACCCGGACAAGGCCAAGGAGCTGGTGCGTGAGGAGCTGGTGGATCTGGTGGATTTCAAGCGCATCACCCGCATGGTCATGGGCGATTATTTCGGCCCGTCTTCCCGGGAGCAGAAATACCGCTTTCTGGATGTCTTCAGGAACAGCCTGATTGATACCTATGCGTCCGGCATCACTCTCTATGACGGGCAGAAGATCACCACCCTGCCCATGCAGGACGGGGATCGCAAAGGCGACTATGCCCGGGTGCGCATGGAGGTGAAAACCAACTCTGGCAAGACCGTGCCGATCTACTACACCCTGTTCCTGCGTGATGGGCAGTGGAAGGTGATCAATGTCTATGTGAATGGCCTGGACCTGGCGGATACCTTCCGTAGCCAGTTTGCCCAGGGCATGCAGCAGTACAACGACATCGACAAGGTAATCGACAACTGGTCGGCGGAGTCCGGCATCGATACCGGCCTGAAGGAAGGCGAGCAGCAGGGCTAGCCGTGGCAAGGGGCTGCCGGCTCGCGTATTATTGCGGCCTTGAGATTTGAAGGAGCGGGTTCGGCCCGCTCCAGTGCTGTTTGGGCCCCTGTCGGGCCCTGCTAGGGAGCAATCATGAATCCGGAAGAGGTAAAAGCGCTGGTGGAAGCCGGCTTTGATGAGGCCGACGTGGCCGTGGAAGGCAGTGGAGACCGTTTCCAGATTCGCGTGGTGTCCACGGCCTTTGAAGGCCTGATGCCAGTGAAAAAACAGCAGCTGGTGTATGCCACCATCAACGAGCAGATCCAGAGCAACGCCATTCACGCGGTGCAAATCATTACCTATACCCCTGCAGAATGGGAAAAAGCCCAGAAAATGGGCCTCGGCTGAGGCATAACGCCCGGCCTTCAGCACAAGCCTAGAGACAGTTCATGGATAAATTGATCATCACCGGTGGCCGGCGCCTGGACGGTGAAATCCGTATTTCCGGCGCCAAGAATGCCGCCTTGCCGATTCTGGCGGCCACCCTGCTGGCCGAGGAGCCGGTGACCGTGGGCAATCTGCCCCACCTGCAGGACGTGACCACCCTGATCGAGCTGCTCGGCCGCATGGGCGTGCAGGTGGTGATCGATGACCGCATGAACGTGGAGGTGAACGCCACCACCATCAAGGAACTGGTGGCGCCCTACGAGCTGGTCAAGACCATGCGTGCGTCCATTCTGGTGCTGGGGCCCATGGTGGCGCATTTTGGCAAGGCCACCGTGTCCCTGCCCGGGGGCTGTGCCATTGGCTCGCGGCCGGTGGATATTCACCTCAGTGGCCTGGAAGCCATGGGGGCGGATATCGAAGTGACCAATGGCTATGTGCACGCCTCGGTGGAAGGCCGCCTGAAAGGTGCGCGCATTGTCATGGATACCGTGACCGTGACCGGCACCGAGAACCTGATGATGGCCGCGGCCCTGGCCGAGGGCACGACCTATCTGGAAAACGCGGCCCGCGAACCGGAAGTGGTGGACCTGGCCAACTTCATCAATGCCATGGGCGGCAAGGTGAGTGGTGCCGGTACCGATACCATCACCATTGAAGGGGTGGAGCGTCTGGGTGGCTGCCACCACCAGGTCGTGGCGGACCGGATTGAAACCGGCACCTACCTGATTGCCGCGGCCATCACCGGTGGGCGGATCAAGACCAAGGACACCGTGCCCGGCATTCTCGATGCGGTGCTGCAGAAACTGCAGGAAGCCGGCGCGAAGATCACGACCGGTGACGACTGGATCGAGCTGGACATGGAAGGGCGTCGACCGAAAGCGGTTTCCCTGCGGACAGCACCGTACCCGGCCATGCCCACGGACATGCAGGCCCAGTTCATGGCGCTGAACCTGGTCGCGGAAGGGACGGGCACCATAGTCGAGACCGTGTTCGAAAACCGCTTTATGCACGTTCAGGAAATGAACCGCATGGGCGCGGACATCGAAGTGCAGGGCAACACCGCCATCTGTCGTGGGGTGGAGCAGTTGACCGGGGCGCCGGTCATGGCCACGGACCTGCGAGCCTCGGCGTCTCTGGTGATTGCGGCGCTGGCGGCAGAAGGGGAAACCACCGTGGATCGCATCTACCACATCGACCGCGGTTACGAATGTATTGAAGAGAAACTGCAATCGCTGGGCGCGGTCATTCGCCGTGTACCGCGCTAGAGGCCTGGCCGAACTGTTATGTCACAGAAACCGTTGACCATTGCCCTGTCCAAGGGGCGCATCCTCAAGGAAACCCTGCCGCTGCTGAAGCAGGCCGGCATCGAGCTGCTGGAAGATCCGGACGCCTCGCGCAAGCTGATCTTCGACACCACCCGTGACGACGTGAAGATCATCATCATCCGCGCCACGGACGTGCCCCCCTATGTGCAGCACGGTGCGGCGGATATCGGCGTGGCCGGCAAGGACGTGCTCATGGAGCACGGCGCCGATGGTGTCTTCGAGCCGCTGGATCTGGATATCGCCCGCTGCAAGCTGATGGTTGCGGCACTGAATGACGCGCCGGAAGTGGGCAGCCGCCTGCGCGTGGCCACCAAGTTCGTCAACGTGGCCAAGGCCTATTTCGCCCAGCAAGGCAAACAGGCGGAAGTCATCAAGCTCTATGGCGCCATGGAGCTGGCGCCACTGGTGGGGCTGGCGGATCGCATCGTGGATATCGTCGATACCGGCAACACCCTGCGCGCCAATGGCCTGGAACCCACCGAACTGATCGCCCATATTTCCACCCGGGTGATCGTCAACCGGGCCAGCATGAAGACCCGTCATGGCGATATTCAGGCGATCCTCGACAAGCTGGCTGAGGCGGTGGAATCGCGCAAGGCGCAGTGATTAATTGATAATGGGGAATGGATAATTGATAACGGCGCGATTGACGTTCTGCAGGCTCTGAAAGCTCAACGGTCGCGTACAAGGCCTGGTGCGGCCCGTTGCCTTTGAAGACAAAGCGCAACTTACCCGTTATCACTTCTCAATTATCAATGATCTTTCTACTCTCTGGAAAACCAGATTCTGACTTTTAAAAACGGTGCCAATCATGGAAACCACCTGGCTGAATACTCAAGAGGCTGATTTCGATGCCCGGCTTGCCGCCCTGACGGCCTGGTCCGAAGAGCGTGACGAGGAAGTGGCCGAGCGGGTGCATGGCATTCTTCGTGATGTGGCAAAGCGCGGCGATGCCGCCCTGGTGGAATACACCAATCGCTTCGACCGGCGCGATGTGGCGGGCATTGAAGAACTGGTGGTCAACCACGACCAGTTGCAGAGCGCCCTGGCCCGTATACCGGCGGAGCAGCGGGAGGCACTGGAAGCCGCCGCGGAACGGGTGCGTCGCTACCATGAAAAACAGAAGCAGGAATCCTGGCACTACCGCGAAGTCGACGGCACCCTGCTCGGCCAGCAGGTGTCCCCGCTGGATCGGGCCGGCATCTATGTGCCCGGTGGCAAGGCCGCCTATCCCAGCTCGGTACTGATGAATGCCCTGCCGGCGAAAGTGGCCGGTGTTGGCGAGATTATCATGGTATCCCCGGCCCCTGGCGGTGAGCTCAATGACATGGTGCTGGCGGCGGCCGCCATCGCCGGTGTCGACCGTTTTATTGCCGTGGGCGGCGCCCAGGCGGTGGCGGCTCTGGCCTATGGCACCGACACCGTGCCCGCCGTGGACAAGATCGTCGGGCCGGGCAATATCTACGTGGCGGAAGCCAAGCGCCAGGTGTTCGGCAAGGTGGGCATCGACATGATTGCCGGGCCGTCCGAGATTCTGGTGATCTGCGACGGCAAGACCGACCCGGACTGGATCGCCATGGACCTGTTTTCCCAGGCGGAACACGACGAGGAAGCCCAGGCTATCCTGCTGTGCCCGGACGCGGACTATCTCAAGCAGGTGGCCGATGCCATGGAAAAGCTGGCGGTGACCCTGGAGCGGGAAACCATTATCCGTACCTCCATGAAAAACCGGGGCGCACTGGTCCAGGTGAAGAACCTGGATGAGGCTATCGACATCGCGAACATCATTGCCTCCGAGCACCTGGAACTGTCCATGGACGACGCGGAAGCCTGGGCGAAGAAGGTCCGCCACGCCGGCGCGATTTTTCTGGGGCGTCACACCCCGGAAGCTTTGGGCGACTACTGCGCTGGCCCCAACCATGTGCTGCCCACCAGTGCCACGGCACGTTTTTCTTCGCCGCTGGGGGTCTACGATTTCCAGAAGCGCAGCTCGCTGATCGGTTGCTCGCCGGATGGCGCCAGCGAACTGGCCCAAATCGCCTCGCCGCTGGCCCGAGGCGAAAGCCTCACCGCCCACGCGCGCAGCGCGGAATATCGAATAAAACGCTGACACGCCAGCACGCCCCACGCTTGCACGCGTGTCGGCGTGGTACGTGAAAGCGTGCAAGCGGAGTTTTCATGAGCAAATACTGGAGTGACTTCGTCCATCAGTTGGAGCCTTATGTGCCCGGCGAACAGCCCAAGATGGACAGGCTGGTGAAGCTGAATACCAACGAGCACCCGCTCGGCCCGTCGCCGAAGGTGATTGAGGCGATCCGCGCCGAGGCGGATGAGCGCCTGCGTCTCTATCCGGACCCGGACAGCAGCCAGCTCAAGCAGACCATTGCCGACTATTATGGCGTCAAACGCTCGCAGGTCTTTGTCGGCAATGGCTCGGATGAAGTGCTGGCCCATCTGTTCATGGGCTTTTTCCAGCAGGATAAACCGCTGCTGTTCCCGGACATCACCTACAGCTTCTACAAGGTGTACTGCGGCCTTTATCGAATTGATCATGAAGCCGTGGCACTGGACGAGAGCCTGTCCATTCGAGTGGACGATTACCTGCGTCCCAATGGCGGCATTATCTTTCCCAATCCCAATGCGCCCACGGGGAAACTGTTGCCGCTAAGCGAGATCGAACGGCTGTTGCAGGCCAACACGGATTCCGTGGTGGTCATCGATGAGGCCTACATCGACTTCGGTGGGCAGAGCGCCATTACGCTGGTGAATCGCTATCCCAACCTGCTGGTCACCCAGACCCTGTCCAAGTCCCGCTCCCTGGCCGGGCTGCGTATCGGCTTGGCCGTGGGAGATGAAGCACTGATCGACGGCCTTAACCGCATCAAGGACAGCTTCAACTCCTATCCACTGGACCGGCTGGCCATTGCTGCCGGCACCGCTGCCTTCGCGGACCAGGCCTGGTTCGAAAAAGGCTGCGAGCTGGTCACCAGCCAGCGCCAGTGGCTGCAGGAGCAACTGGCCCAACGGGGCTTCGACAGCCTGCCGTCCGCGGCCAATTTCCTCTTCACCCACCACCCGGCGCATAGTGGCGAGGCGCTGGCAAAAGGGTTGCGCGAGCAGGGCGTGATTGTCCGCCACTTTGGCAAACCGCAACGGATTGCCGACCATCTGCGCATTACCGTGGGCACCCCGGAGCAGAACCAGGCGTTGATTGATGCGCTGGATACGTTGGTTTAAAGGCAATGGATAATCGATAACGGGTGTGGCGCATGCTGTCTTTAAAGGCAGCGGGCGGCTCCAAGTCTTGTCGGGTTATACAAAACGCAAGAGGCCGCGCCCAAACTCTTGGCGCGGCCTCTTGCGTTTAAACCGATAGGGGCGCTGCTCGCGCAGCTATTAATTGCGTTATTCCGTTTCCGCCGGTGGCCGGGTGCCGATCACCACGTCCACGGTCATGGGCTGGCGGTTGCGGATGATGTCCAGGCTGACGGTCTGCTCCGGTTTCATGCCGGCGATGCGGTTCATGGCTTCGTAACCGTCGGCCATGGGGGTACCGTTGATGCCCACCAGTACATCGCCGGGTTGCAGGCCGCCCTTGTGGGCCGGGCTGTCCACCACCACTTCGGTGACCACGCCGCCGCGCACTTCGTCCATGCCGAAGGTTTCCGCCAGGGTCGGGGTGATGTCCTGCACCGTAACGCCCAAGTAGCCGCGAATCACCCGGCCATGGTCGATCAGGTCCTTCATCACTTCCTTGGCAATGGACGCCGGGGTGGCAAAGCCGATGCCCTGCCAGCTTCCGTCGGCGGACAGGATGGCGGTGTTGATGCCGATCAGGTGGCCGTTGGTGTCGATCAGGGCGCCCCCGGAGTTGCCCCGGTTAATGGCGGCATCGGTCTGGATGAAGTTTTCGAAGGTGGCGATACCCAGGTGGCTGCGGCCGGTGGCGCTGACAATGCCCATGGAAACCGTCTGGCCCACACCCAGGGGGTTGCCGATGGCCAGTACCACGTCACCCACCTGCACCGGTCCGTTGCCGTTCAGTTCCACCTCTGGCAGGTCTTCCAGGGCGATATGCAGCAGGGCCAGGTCGGTTTCCGGGTCGGTGCCCACCACCCGAGCCGGGGCGTCACGGCCATCGCGCAGGGCCACCAGAATCTCGTCGGCATCGCGGATCACGTGGTAACTGGTCAGGATGTAGCCTTCGTCATTGACGATCACACCGGAGCCCAGGCTGCTCAGGGCCCGCTCGCGCCGGGGTTGCTCCATGAAGCGGTTGAACAGCGGATCTTCCGGCACATCCTCGCCGGTGATGATCTGGGTGGTGTAGATATTCACCACCGCCGGGGCGGCATGGTTCACGGCACCGGCATAGCTGGCCACGCCCGTATCATGGCGGGCTGGCTGGGCATTGGGGCCCCATTCGTACCACCATAGTACGGCAAGGCCCACTGCCAGACCGGCGAAAATCGGCCCGGCAAAAAAACGAATCATTCTGATCACCGAAAACGCCCCCGTGGTGTGCGGTGGCCGGGAACCTGGCCGCCAATGACAAACCGGCCGGATAGCGAGACAAGCGCAGGCCCGGATAGGTAAACTGCGCGCAATATTAACAGATCAAGGCCCGGTAGGTGTCATGCTCAAGCGCGATTACATGCTGACGTTACTCGACCAGGAACTGGCTGCGGACCGTTTTCAGGACTACTGTCCCAATGGGCTGCAGGTGGAAGGGCGTGAACAGATCCGCCGGGTGGTCAGTGGTGTTACCGCCTGTCAGGCGCTGATCGACGCGGCCATCGTGGAAGAGGCCGATGCTATTCTGGTGCACCATGGCTACTTCTGGAAGGGCGAGGACCAGCGTGTTCGCGGCATTAAAAAGCAGCGGCTGCAGACCTTGCTACGCCACGATATCAACCTGTTTGCCTACCACCTGCCTCTGGATGCTCACCCGACCCTGGGCAACAATGCCCAACTGGCCCAGCGACTGGGACTGAGTGTGGAAGGGGGGCTGGATGAGGCCCCGCTGCCCATCGGCAACATCGGGCGCCTGGACAGCCCCATGACGGCAGAGGAGTTCTCCGCCCATGTGGAAGCGGTGCTCGGCCGCACACCGCTGCATGTGGGCGACCCCGGTGACGAGATCGAGACTGTGGGGTGGTGCACCGGTGGTGCTCAGGGTTTTATCGGCAAGGCCCAGGCCCGGGGTGTCGATGCCTACCTCAGCGGCGAGATTTCCGAGCCAACCACCCATTTCGCCCGTGAAACCGGCATCCACTATTTTGCCTGTGGACACCACGCCACCGAACGTTACGGCGCTCAGGCCCTGGGTGAATGGCTGGCGGACCAGCATGGCATCGAACATATCTTCATCGATATCGATAACCCGGCCTGAGCCCGGGAGCAGTACGAGGAAAGCCCCCCCGCATGAACATCACTGTGATCTACAATCCGGCCGCTGGCGGCGGCCGGGAGAGGCTGCTTTGCCGTTTTGTGGCCGAGTTGGAAAAGCTGGGCGCGCGGGTGCGTCTGTATCATACCCGGGGGCCGGCCGATGCCACCCGCTATCTGCAGTCCCTGGCGGACCAGGGCGACTGCGTGGTGGCAGTGGGGGGTGACGGCACCACCAACGAGGTGCTGAATGGCCTGGCCCCGGGCGTGGCGCTGGGGGTTTTTGCCACTGGCACCGCCAATGTGCTGGCCAAAGAGCTGGCGTTGCCCCGGCAGCCGGAGCAGGCGGCAAAGGTGGTGGTACAGGGCAAGAGCGTGCCGGTGACCCCGGTGCAGCTCAACGGTCGGCGGTTCATCATGATGTGCGGGGTCGGCTATGACGCCTGGGTGGTGGACGGGGTCAATCTGGCGGTGAAGGAACGGTTCGGCAAGCTGGCCTATGTGCAGTCCATGCTGGGCCAGATTCGCCGTTATGGCGAGCGGCGCTACCGGGTGGTGGTGGACGGTCGGCCGCTGGACTGCTTTTCAGCGATCGTCACCAATGGCCGCTATTACGGTGGCAGTTTCATTCTCAGCCGTGAGGCCAACATCCTGCGCCCCCAGGTGCAGGTGCTGCTGTTCCAGAAACCGGGGGTGCGCTTCCTGCTGCGCTGCCTGCTGGCGTTGCTGTTCGGGCGCATGGAACGGGTCGACGGCGTGGCCAGCCTCAAGGCCCGGCGGGTGGAAATTCATTGTGAGGGAAACGATGAACCCATTCAGACGGACGGTGACCCGGCCGGCCACTTGCCCGCCGATATCGTCGTGGAAGAGCAGTCGGTGCCCATGCGCGTGGCGGAGATTTTCCAGTAAGGCGTTCTGGGCAAAGCTTTTACCCAACGCAATTTTCGGAATGACGGAAGAGGGTTGAAGGGCAAAGCCCCGTCTGGCTCCGTCATGCCGAAATTGCCGCAGGCAATATCCGGCATCCAGTGTCTAAGCCCTTGAATACCTGCGCCGCTGGGTGTCGGGGCGTGCGTTGTGCTTCCCGGGGTGGTAACAACCGTCCGGAGTGTTTCCGTCGCCTGTTAAGGCTTGCCCTTCTGTCCGCCATCCTCCGCATCGTCACTCCCCTCGGCATAATCCCGGGGCGGTTCCACGATAGATTCTGGTGCCGGGCTGTCTTCCACATCCACCGGGGTGAAGGGGCCGGGTTGCTTGCGTTGCAGGCCGAAATCCTCGGCCAGGGTGCCGCCCTTGGCGCTGGGGGCATAATCCAGCGGGGGGGCCACCGGTTCGCTGCCGTCCGCCTGGGGGGCGGAATCCAGGGATTTTGCCACCGCCCGCTTGCGCCCTACCTCGGAGCACAGGACCTGGGCGCCCTGGGAAAGATGCTCATGGACGGAACGGTAGGCCTGGGTCATATCGTTGACCAGATCCGCGGTCTTGAGAAAGTGATCATCCACCTGATCACGGTAATGATTCAGGGCCTGACGGGCTTCGTCGCGGTCGCGAATCAGTTGGCCGGCCTGGCGCCGTGCCGGTAACAGCCAGAATAACAGGCCTGCGCCCACGATTACTCCGGCCGCAAAGCACAGTACCCCGGTTGTCAGCATATCCATGGCATACTCCTGTACACTGTCGTCTGTCACTGACGACATAACTTCGGCTATTGCAGCACAGTGCTGCGTGGTCGCCAAGGGGATAACTTGTAAGAGCCTGTTTATGGCTTCAGGCAAGTCTTTTCGAGGCGGTCCCGGGCAGCGAGGCTTTGTGTAGAATGGCTGCATGATTCGCTCCATCATGACCGGGCCGATATCGGCCCCGGCAAGCGAGCACGAAGGTCGCAACCAAATTCTGTAGTGGAGGTGGCTATGGCAGCACAACGGCAAACGCTTGCCGGCCCGACCGGGCAACTGGAAGCGGTTATCGAGGTGGGGAGTGATTCACCGACCTTTGTTGCCATTGTCTGTCATCCGCATCCGCTGTTCGGCGGCACCATGGACAACAAGGTGGTGACGACCCTGACCCGGCTGGCCCGTGACGAGGGCGCGGTGGTGGTGCGTTTCAACTTTCGTGGTGTGGGGGAAAGTCAGGGTGCCTACAGTGACGGCATTGGCGAAACGGAAGATCTGCTGGCGATCCATAGCTGGCTGACCCACGAATACCCCGGTTTGCCGCTCTGGCTGGCCGGCTTTTCCTTCGGCAGCTTTGTGGCCGCGCGCGGGGCCGAGATTCTCAAGGCCAACGGTATGCCGGCAAGACAGCTACTGCTGGTGGCGCCGCCGGTCCACCATTATGACTTTGCCGCCATGGAAGACGCCGGTTGCCCCGTGACCGTGATCCAGGGAGACGATGACGAAGTGGTGCCGCCGGAACAGGTATACCGCTGGGCTGAACAGACACCGCTGACGCCGGACCTGGTGCGTTTCCCGGACTGTGGCCATTTCTTCCATGGCAAGCTGGTGGACCTGAAGCAGGCGGCTGCGACCCATCTGCCAGTCTGAGACGGTTGTCAGGCCGACATCCCGACGCTACATTGGCCCGTCCGATCAGCAGGCCCGAATCCCATGACGCCTCTTGAACAGTACCAAGCCGATCTGCAGCGTGATGATTTCTTCCAGGACCCGGCCCAGGAGCGGGCGGTGGCGGCCCTGGATGATCTCTATCATCGCCTGTTGGCGGAGCCTTCCACATCCGGTTTTTTCGGGCGCTTTCGCAAACCCAGGCCACTGACCGGGCTGTACATGTGGGGTGGGGTCGGACGCGGCAAGACCTACCTGATGGATGTGTTTTTCCAGGCGCTGCCGTTCAAGGAAAAGCGGCGCATGCACTTTCACCGCTTCATGCAGAAGGTGCATCGGGAAATGCGCGAGCGTCAGGGGGAGAAGAATCCGCTGATCAGCATCGCCCGCCGGTTTGCCGCCCAGGCCCGGGTGTTGTGCTTCGATGAGTTCTTTGTCACCGACATCACCGACGCCATGATTCTGGCCGGGCTGATGCAGGAACTGTTTGCCAACGGCGTCACCCTGGTGGCCACGTCCAATATTGAGCCGGAGGGGCTCTACGAGGACGGCCTGCAACGGGCCCGTTTCCTGCCGGCCATTGACCTGCTCAAGGAATACACCCAGGTTCTCAACGTGGATGGTGGCAACGATTACCGCTTGCGTTTGCTGGAACAGGCTGAGCTGTACCATTGTCCGCTGGGGCAGGCGGCGGACGATTTTCTCCGCGAACGCTTCCAGACCCTGGAGCCGGACCATTCCCGTCACCGGGACCATGGCAATATACTGATCGAAGGTCGCAAGATTGCCACGGTCATGTGTGCCGATGATGTGGTCTGGTTCGAGTTCAAGGATCTCTGCGATGGCCCGCGCAGCCAGACCGACTACATCGAGATTGCCCGCGAATTCCATACTGTGCTGGTGTCCAATGTGCAGCAGATGGGCGCTGGCAAGGACGATATGGCCCGCCGCTTCATCAACATGGTGGATGAATTCTACGACCGGGCTGTCAAGCTGGTGATCACCGCCGAGGCCCCCATCGAAGACATCTACGCCGGTGGTCGTCTGGACTTCGAGTTCGAGCGTACCCGTTCCCGCCTTCAGGAAATGCAATCCTCCGAGTATCTCGGGCGCGAGCATCGCGCCTGACACCGTGATTGGCCGGAATTGTCACGGCTGCATGGCCGTGAACATTTCGGTCATTGCCTGACAACAGGCCGAGTGAACATGATGGGGCATTCTGTGCCCCGACCATTTCCGGTTGTGGGGCAACCCCTGATAACACCAGACCGGAGAGGATCATGATTCCCCGTACGCTGTTCAATTCCGACCACGAAACCTTCCGCGATACCGTTCGCAAATTCCTGGAAGCCGAAGCCGTTCCCTACAACGAAGAGTGGGAAAAGGAAGGCGTTGTGCCGCGTGAGGTGTGGCTGAAAGCCGGTGAGCAGGGTTTCCTGTGTCCGATGGTGAAAGAGCAGTACGGCGGCATCGAAGCGGATTTCCTGTACAGCGTGGTCATCAACGAAGAGATTTCACGCCTGGGCCTCACCGGTATCGGCTGGGGGCTGCACACCGAGATCGTGGCTCCCTACATCCAGAACAACGGCAGCGAATTCCTGAAGGAAAAATACCTGCCGAAGATGGTCACCGGTGAGTGCATCGGCGCCATCGCCATGACCGAACCGGGCGCCGGCTCCGACCTGCAGGGCGTGAAGACCACCGCCGTCAAGCAAGGCGACCACTATGTCCTGAACGGGTCCAAGACCTTTATCACCAACGGCCAGAATGCCGACATCGTGATCGTGGTGGCCAAGACCGACCCGAGCAAGGGCGCCAAGGGTATCAGTCTGTTTGTGGTGGAAACCGACTCCGACGGTTTCGAAAAAGGTACCAACCTGAAGAAGGTGGGCATGAAAGCCCAGGATACCTCCGAGCTGTTCTTCCAGGATGTGAAGGTGCCGGCGGAAAACCTGCTGGGTGAAGAGGGCATGGGGTTCATCTATCTGATGAAGGAGCTGCCCCAGGAGCGCCTGGGTATCTCCATTGGCGGCCTGGCCATGGCTGAGTCCGCCCTGGAGCAGACTATTCAGTACGTGAAAGAGCGCAAGGCCTTTGGCCAGTCCGTTGCCGACTTCCAGAACACCCAGTTCAAGATCGCCGAGATGCACACCAAGCTGCAGGTGGCGCGCACCTATGTGGACCGTTGTCTGGAACTGCACCTGAAACAGGAGCTGGATATCCCCACCGCGGCGGCCGGCAAGTACTACATTACCGACCTGCAGTGCGAGGTGATCGACGAGTGCCTGCAGCTCCATGGTGGCTATGGCTACATGTGGGAATACCCGATTGCCCGGATGTTCGCCGATTCCCGGGTTCAGCGAATCTATGGCGGCACCAACGAGATCATGAAGACCATTGTTGCCAAGGCGGTACTGGCTGACTGACATTGCTGGCATGGGCCGTGCTGAAAAGGGTGGCGTAATGCCACCCTTTTTTGTTTTATCGCCATGCAGACGGGTCGGGAGTCGGACGCCGGAAGTCTGACGTCAAAAAAACAAACCATCCTATTTTAACACTTGCGGGGTTTTCCGTTTATGGCATCCGGCTTGTCACGCTTGCACGAGGACTCCTCCAAGCGTTGGGTAAGTTGCCCGCGTGCAAGCGTGCTGCGTGTGGCGTGCCAGCGTACGGAGCAAACACTCCCTCCACCCGGATTTGCGAAGAGCCAGGAAGTCAGTGTCAGGCGTGTCGGGTCCTGTGTCGCATTTTCCGCGAGACAAGAGCGATCTAATAACAAAGTATGACGCTTTATGACTGCCTTGCTACTGGCGGAATCTTTTGTGTATAAGGAGAGTGCTAAGAAATTATTCTAGCGTGTTTACTTTGAGGAAGAGGGAGAGTCCAGATGAAAAGAACAGGCATACTAATAATCGGAACCGCTGCAGGGCTGTTGTCCAGCCAGGCCATGGCCAGCGGTTTTGCCGTGTCCTATCAATCCGTTTCCGCTCTGGGGACCGCTTATGCCGGTGCCGGCGTATTGAGCGAAAACGCCTCCAACCAATGGTTCAATCCGGCAACACTGGCGGAGTTGCGCAAGACGGAGATCTCTGTGCCGCTGCACCAGGTGTGGGTAGATACTACCTTCGAGTCAGATACTGATGGGATGTCATTGTTTGGTCCCCAGGCCGGTGTTGGTAACGGGGATTTTGATGATGTCGAGCCCTTTGTCGGCAGCGCCTTCCTGGCTGTTCCCATTGGGGAGACCATGACATTTGGTCTTAGTGTTGTTTCCCCGTTCGGGACCAAAATCGAGTATGAAAGTGGATGGGGCAACGCCTATGTGACACCTCCGCCTCCGGGCGGGCTGGGCACGATTACCGCTGGTGATTTTTACGCCACGGAATCCGACCTGCAAACGATCAATGTGAATCCTTCCCTGGCGATTCAGTTGACAGAAAAACTGAACCTGGGGCTGGGTGTTAGCTACCAAACCCTGGACGCCGACATTCGCAATGCTGCCACTCGTCTTGAAGGCGATGACGATGCTTACGGTTGGAACCTGGGGCTGACATACAGTGCAGATGAAAACAACCACTTTGGTGTGGCCTACCGGTCGAAGATGAGCTACGAAGTGGAAGGGGATATCACCTTCTCTGATGCCGGTGCAGCACTCTCCACCCTGGGGGGCAATCCGGTTGCGCCGGGCTCATACTCTGGTAAGGCGGATATTGACCTGCCGGCTTCCTTGCAACTGTCCTACGCTGGTGACCTTTCCGATCGCACTCAACTATTGATGGGCGTGGAATGGACCGAGTGGAGCTCTCTGGATGCGTTGGTGGTTGAAAGCCCGAGCCTGGCGTTCAATCCAACCGAAAATTTTGACTGGGAGAATACCGTTCGCTATTCCCTTGGTATGAATCATGCTCTTTCAGGCGGTACTGTGCTGCGGTTTGGTGTCGCCAAAGAGGATTCTACCCAGGGCACAAATAACCGGTCAGCGATTTCCCCTGATTCGGATCGCGTTTGGGCGACTCTTGGTGCGGGCTTTAATCCTACTGATAACATGACCATTGATGTGGGCTACGCGCATATTTTTGTCGATGATGCGGATATCAACCGTTCCGAGAAGGGCGCTCAGCTGAAAGGGACTTACGAACTGGATGCCGACGTGATCGGTGCGCAAATGAGCTACCGTTTCTGATCAATCCGGAAATGGGATAACCTGAAGAGCGAACCATCATGGTTCGCTCTTTTTTTTGGAGGCCAGTAATGAGATTAACAAGGCAGGTGGTGTTCTGGAGTACCTTGCTGTTTGGGGTATCGGCAGTGGCGGAGTTGCCCAGCAGCTACCGTACGGATCGCTGGGAAGGCAGCTTCCGGGTGATCGGGTTGCAGAGTGAGGATGTGGTGGGCGAGAACGGATCACGGGCGGATATCGACGGCGATGTGGGTTTCGGTTTCGACTTTGCCTACAACCATGACGAGCACCTGGCGTTGGGGATGGCGCTGGAATGGGTGGACACGGACTTCCGTTCCACAAGCCAGTCGGACGCCGGGAACATCGCTTTCGATGGTCGGGGTGATCTGGAAATGACCACCTTCAACCTGAACGGCACCTACCATTTCACCGACAAGGCGTTGGCGCCTTATGTGCATGCGGCCCTGGGAGCTACCTACCTGGATACCAATGTCCCCACCGGACCGTCGGTGCCGGTCTGCTGGTGGGATCCCTGGTGGGGATATTATTGCGGCCTGGATACGCCGACGCTGAATGACACAGTGTTCAGTTCGGAACTGGGCGTGGGGATGCGCCTGGATGTGAACGACCGCTTCTTTGTGCGGGGGGGCTACAGCCGCCAGTGGCTGGACGTGGACCGGGGTGCCGGTACCGTTGAGCTGGGCCTGTGGCGCTTTGGTATCGGTTCCTTCTTTTATTGAGGCTGCGAGTTATTCGCTGGCACGCAACACGCAACACGCTTGCACGCCAAACCTGCAAACCGATGGTGGGCCCGGATAGCAGACGGCTCCGGCGCTTGTCACGTCCTGATCCACTGCCTGCGGGCGTTATTTGCGTGCAAGCGTGTTGCGTGGTGCGTGTCAGCGTGCTTTACGCCCGCGGCTAATTCTCCCTGCGCTTTTCCGATGTCAGCAGCCTTGTGACCAGGCTCGGTGCCAGCGCAGTGGCGATGGCGCGATAGCCTTCGGCCCCCGGGTGGTAGCCGTCTTCGGCCAGCAGGGCCGGGTCGTTTATTGTTGGGTAGGACAGGTAAATAAAAGCATCGGGGTGCTTGTGGGCCAGTTGCTGCTGGATGGCATCCAGTTGTCTGGCCCGCCAGCCCAGCAGCTGGCGCAGTGGCGAGGGCAGGGCGGTAAAGCGGTGCATGGGCGGCACGCTGATCAGGTACAAGGGGCCCGGCAGTTGGGCACTCATGGCCAGCAACTGCTGACGGAAATGCCGCCTGGGTGTCAGGCCGGTGGTGTCATTGACGCCCATGCTGAGCAGGATCACATCCGCAGCGGGCAGTGCCGTGTGCTTCAGGTTGTCCAGCAGGCCCTGCAGGCGGATACCGTTAATGCCGTGGCTGTACCAGCCAATAGTGCGCCGACTTTGTTGCTGTAGCTGCCGGGCCAGTTGGCTGGCCAGGCCTTGCTGATGATGGGCCACGCCGACCCCGGCGGCAGTGGATTCGCCAATCACCAACAGCCGCAATGCGGGCTTGCCGTCTCCATGCTGGCCGTGGTGCTGGCCGCTGGCCTCCGGCAGGCGCGGGGTAGTGCGGCGGAGCCGTTTGCCCTGCCAGACCAGCAGCGGTGCAAGCAGGGCGGTGCTGATCCAGAAGGGCAGGTGCATAGGGATCAGCCCACGAACATTTTCTTGGCCAGCGGCAGCCCCTTGAAGCCGCTGATGGCGACGGTAGCCAGCAGGCCGCCGATCATGGCGCCCACCACCCCGCAGGTCATGATGTCCTGGCCGGTGAGGTAGAGGCCGGGAATACGGGTTTTCGGTTTCAGCCAGTCCTGTTCGAACCGTTGCGGCGTGTGGTCCAGCCCGTAGATCTCGCCGCTGCTGTAGCGACAGAAATAGTCCGTGGACAGGGGGGTGGAGAGTTCGTAATAGTCCACCTTGCCGCGCAGGTGCGGCATCTTTTCATACAGCTTTTCCAGCAGCCGCTGGGCGTAGGCGTCCTTCTTCGCCTCGTAGTCGTCACCGCGTTTGCCCCAGGGTTTGTCCGCCCAGTCCTGGTACCACTCGAACGGCCCGGGGGCGACGATTTCAATGGTGGCCCGGCCCGGGTAGCGCTCGGTAAAGCTGGGGTCCTTGGCAGAGGGGAAGGAAATGTAGGTCAGCGGGATGTCATGGTCATCCGGGGCGGCGATAAAGTCTTTCACCTGACGATCATGGTCGGCGCCGGGGTAGATCCAGAAATTGGTTTTCGGCAGTTTCAGGTTTTCCGCAGTGTCCTGCAGGCCGATATACAGGCAGACGCTGGCCATGGAGCGTTGCACCTGGCCCAGCTTCATGCGGTAGAAGTCCTTGTGGGGGGCGCTGTCCGGCAAAAGGGGACCAAAGGTATTGAAGACGCCGGCGTTGCTGATGACCGCTGGCGCCCGTACTTCCTGGCCGTCGGCCATACGCACGCCCACCGCCTTGCCGTTTTCGACCAGAATGTTCTTCACGTCCGCATAGGTGAATACCTCGCCGCCGCTTTGCTGGATGACCGGAATAATGGTTTTGGCCATTTCCGAGGCGCCACCCACCGGGTAGTAGCCGCCGTACAGGTAATGGCGGGCAATCAGGGCATGGATGATAAAGCTGGATTCGGTGGGCACCAGGCCGTTGTCACCCCACTGGCCGGTGAGGGCGGCAATCAGTGCCTGATTGTCGGTCAGGCTTTCCAGGACTTGCTGGGTGGTGCGGTTGAGGAAGGCTGGCGCCTTGCGCCGGGCCAGATGCCGGAACGGGCCGGCCAGCAGGTTGGGCAGCACCTTGGCCAGGGTCACCCCGGGCATGGCCTTGGCCACCTGTGACAGGTAGTCCAGATAGGTGTCGATGGCCTGCTCCTCATCGGGGAACTGCTTTTTCAACTCATCGGCGAAAGCTTTCGGGCCGGCCACCAGGTCAATCTGCCGATCGCCGATGAACAGGCGGTCGTAGTGGTCGTCCATGGCGGCCCACTGGAGTTTGCCGTCGGTGACGTAATCAAACAGGCGGCGGGCCATGGTGTGTTTGGCGCCCATGTCGCCGATGTAGTGCACGCCCACGTCCCACTCGTAGCCGTTGCGGTCGTAGCTGTGGGTGAAGCCGCCGGCGGTGTAATGCTGTTCGAACACCACGACCTTTTTGCCCATCTTGCTCAGGCAGGCCGCGGTGGTCAGCCCGCCAATCCCGGAGCCGATGACAATGGCGTCGTAGGGGCCCTGGAGGCGGTTGGCGCGGTAACGCCGGCCGACACGGATGGTACTGGGTTGGGGGCTGCTCATGGGGTGTCCTCGTTGTTGTTGGTAGGGGAGATGGCGCCTTCCAGCAGCAGGCTGGTGATGCCTTCGGCCAGCCGGGGCTCGGCGTCGGTACCGGGCAGGTGGCCGTCAATGGTCAGCTGGGAGAGACCGTGCACCAGGGACCAGGCGGTGGCGGTCATCAGCGACAACGGCAGGGGCCTGAGATAACCACAGCGGCGAGCCCGTTCCACGGTGTCTTCCAGAACCTGAAACGCGGCCTGGCCGGCGTCGTCCAGCCGTGGGTGGGCCCCGCGGGGCAGGACCCGGCCGCCGAACATCAACCGATACAGGTTGGGGTCATCCTGGGCAAAGCTCACATAGGCCAGACCAATGCCAATCAAGGCCTGCCGGGGCGGTGTCTGCGTCACCTGTAGCAGCCGCTGGCGCAGTGTCTGGAAGCCGTGAATGGCCAGCTCGGCCAGCAGGCTTTCCCGGTCGGCAAAGTGGCGATAGAGGGCTGGTGCGCTGACACCGATCTGCCGAGCCAGGGCCCGCAGACTGATGGCGCTGTCGCCCTGTTCACGCAAGACCGTCAAGGCCTGCTGACGGGCTTGCTGGGATAGGTCCCCATGGTGGTAGCTGGCTTTGCTCATGAGCGGCACCCTGCAAGTTAACAGTGTTAACATTGGCATGCTGCTGGGAGCGCGTCAAGAACTGTGGGGGCTTGCCTGCAAGCGATACGGGCTCTCGGAAATGCATATTTCGAGTTGCGAGAAACCCTTAAGGAGCCTTACGCAACAGAGGCTCCACGGAAAAGCCGCGGTTTTCGCGTCAAGCGTGTTGCGTAATGCGTCAGGCCGCGCTTTTTATGGCGCCGGATAGGGGAAGCGGGTGTGGATCGCCTCCAGTGCTTTTTCCAGATCCCGGTCCCAGGGCAGGTCCACGCTTTTCAGGTTCTCTTCGAGCTGTTCGAGGTTGGTGGCGCCAATAATGTTGCTGGTGACAAAGGGCCGAGTGGTGACGAACTGCAGGGCCAGCTGGGTCGGGCTCATGCCCCGCTCTTCGGCCAGTCGGCAGTAGGCTTCGGTGGCCGCCATGGCCTGCTCATTGGTGTAGCGGGTGAACTGCTTGACTTCGGTCAGCCGCGCGCCCCTCGGCCACTGGTTGTTGAGGTACTTGCCGGTGAGCATGCCGAATGCCAGCGGTGAATAGGCCAGCAGGTCCACGTCTTCGCGATGGGCGATTTCCGCCAGGCCCACCTCGAAACTGCGGTTGAGCAGGGAATAGGGGTTCTGGATGCTGGCCGGGCGGGCCAGGCCGATCTTTTCTGCCTCGCGGATGAAGGTCATGGTGCCCCAGGGGGTTTCGTTGGACAGGCCCCAGTGGCGGATCTTGCCGGCATCCACCAGTTCCTTGAGGGCCGCCACGGTTTCGCTGATGGCGATGCCGTCTTCTCCTTCGCGGTGCTTGTAGCCCAGCCGACCGAAATAATTGGTGGTGCGCTCCGGCCAGTGTAGCTGGTAAAGGTCGATCACATCGGTCTGCAGCCGTTTGAGACTGCCTTCCACGGCGCTCTGCAGGCTCTCGCGGCTGAAGCGCGGTCCGCCACGGATATGTTTGACGTATTCCCCCGGGCCGGCGGCCTTGGTGGCCAGGATCACCTTGTCCCGGTTGCCGGATTTCGCGAACCATTCTCCGATGATGGCTTCTGTTCGGAACGAGGTTTCCGGGCTGGCCGGCACGGCGTACATTTCGGCGGTATCGAAAAAGTTGATACCATGTTCCAGCGCCATGTCCATCTGGGCATGGCCTTCTTGCGGGGTGTTCTGGCTGCCCCAGGTCATGGTGCCCAGGCACAGGCTGCTGACGTTCAGGTCGGTACGTCCGAGGCGACGGTACTCCATGGTGGCTCCTTGGCTGAATTCGCGGAAAACGAGGCCAATCTCAACACGCGGGCCGGGTCTGCTCAATGGTCAGAATGGACCTGTCTCGGGGTGGCTGGCGTCATGCCAAGAAAAGCCGGGGAATAGCTTGTGTTCTGTGGGGTGCTTGGGTAGAATTCGCGCTCTCTTGCC
>JAKSCQ010000100.1 GCA_022360555.1 Pseudomonadales bacterium | reverse complement strand
TTTGGGGAGCCGTAGTCCGGGTTCCGGCGACTCTGGGTAACATCTATTTCCTGCCAACCGCCAGGCCCGGGCGGGTTATACCACTGCTGAATAACTTGCGTTTCATAGGGCTCATCACCGTCCGGCGCATTGGTGCCAGCCCGATACGGGTTGGTGATTTCCACCTCGACATAGCCATAACCACAGAATTCGCAATAGCTGTTCTGCACATCCACCAGACGGGAGGGCGGATTTCGCTCGTCCGCCACACAGTAGTTGGTATACGCCGCCCACACCGGCTCCCACGGCATCAGCACCAGCAACAGGACACCCAGCAGCCAGGCCAGGGGAGACAGGCTCCGGCTGGACAGCACTTGAGCAAGGCTTTCCGGGCACGAGCGGAAATCGGTCGCGGTTGTCGTCAGGTTCAATTGCGAATCTCTTCTTATATATTCTTTATGGACTACGCCTAACAAGCCAAAAATTAACTAGTCATATATTCCTATATATGGCCAGACAATAACGTGAAGCCTCTCGCAACAGACCGTTGTCAATGGGTGGGAAAACGTGATGCGGCTCAAAAAACTGCCATAAAAAAAGGCACTTAGCGCCATCTATTAAACTATTTTCTTATTCTTTTGGTCATGGGCATGCGCCCGGACCTGCTGTGCTTTCTGTTCCTCAAAGAGACCAGGCAAGCCGCCCTGATAACGGCTTGCCTGGTACGGCAACAAGGGGGGAACAATGGCCACCCCTTGTTGTGCCCTACCCCGCCGGCAGGAAGTCGATGGGGTAGGTGATCTTGGTGGTGGGCACGCCCTCCTTCGCCCCGAAGTTGAACATCTTCACCCGCTCCACCACCTTGGCGGCCAGGGTCGGGGAATCCAGGTCCGAGGACTTCACACGACAGAGCGACACACTGCCATCGGGCTCGATGGCCAGCTCCAGCACCATTTGCCCGCGCAGACTCGGGTTATTGCGCAGCTCACGGTTGTAGAGGCGGTAGAGCATCGACTTGTAGCGGTCGAAGACGATCTGGATTTCCTCGTCGGTCCGGGTCGGGCCGGCACCATCGCTGAGCGGACGAGCGGTCTCCTTGGCGCGGGTTGCCACCTCGCTCTTGACCGAACCGGTGGACACTCCACTGCCACTGATCGCCTGG
>JAKSCQ010000025.1 GCA_022360555.1 Pseudomonadales bacterium | reverse complement strand
GTGGGTGATGTTGAGAAACACACAATCACAACCGAGCCGTTTCATTTCGTGGTCAATGGCACGCGCCACAACATCTCTCGGAGCCAGTTCCCCCCGTTCGTCGAAACGCGTCATGAAACGGCTGCCGTCAGGTAACTCCAGGGTAGCGCCTTCGCCGCGCAGTGCCTCCGTTATCAGGAATGATTTGGCATGAGGGTGAAACAGGCAGGTAGGATGGAATTGGTTGAATTCCATGTTGGCCACCCGGCAACCCGCGCGCCAGGCCATGGCAATGCCGTCGCCGGTGGCCACGTCCGGGTTGGAGGTATAGAGATACACCTTGGAGGCGCCACCGGTGGCCAGCACCACCGCCCGGGCCAGAATGACGTCGGTCTCGCCGGTTTGGATGTTGTGCACATAGGCGCCGCAGCAGCGTTTCTCTTTGCCTTGTTGTCCTTCGTGCTCCTGCAGGATCAGGTCCACGGCCACGCGATGCTCGAACAGGGTGACGTTCTGTTTCTGGCGAACCTGGCCGATCAGGGTGCCGGAGATGGCCTTGCCGGTGGCGTCGGCGGCATGAATGATGCGCCGGTGGCTGTGGCCACCCTCGCGGGTCAGGTGATAGGGCAGGGCGCTGCCATCGCCGCCTTCCAGGCGGGTGAAATCGACGCCCAGGTCGATCAGCCAGCGGATGGCGTCCGGGCCGTTTTCCACGGTGTAGCGCACCGCGTCGTCATGGCAAAGGCCGCCGCCGGCCACGTGGGTGTCCGCCACATGGCTTTCCAGGGAGTCTTCCTGGTCGAGCACCGCGGCCACGCCTCCCTGGGCGTAATAGGTGCTGGCGCTGGTAAGCTGGCCCTTGGAAAGCAGGGCAACCTGACACTCATCGGGCAATCGCAGGGCGGCGGTCAGGCCGGCGGCGCCGGAGCCGATGATGAGTACGTCGTGTCGGTAGGTGGCCATGGGGCATCCTGTCTCTGAATGAGGGCGCCAAGTATAGCGACCATCCACACGCTGTTGGAATCTTGGGTTGCCGCGTCGGGTGGAAGGAGATACCGAGGCAAGCCCGGTATGACAAACCTTTCTCTATTTCCCCGTCATTCCGGGCTTGCCCCGGAATCTCCCTCCGCAGGCAAGGCGCTGAACGTGTCCACAAGGCGATTTGTTTCCCCGCCGGGAACTCTTTCCGGGCTCCCGTGTCTGAACCCTCTTGCCGCCTGGATTGAATTGTTCAAGCAATGTGAAAACCTTGCCAAATCAAGGTGATCCGGGGCCCAGGGTATAGCCGCCACGATAACTCCTGCTACAATGGCGCGTTTCATCAGCCGGTCATTTTCCATGGGAACCGGCTGTCGCTATGCTCACTGCGTAATGCCAGGATCCGGGGGATCGGTGTCAGACGAACAGTTGGTCAAAAAAGCCAAAACCGGCGATCAGCGGGCCTTTGAAGTGTTGGTGCTCAAATACCAGCAGCGTATCTTTGCGCTGATCAGCCGCTATGTCCGTGACCCGGATGAAGTCCAGGATGTTGCCCAGGAAGCCTTTATCAAAGCCTGGCGTGCGTTGCCCCGTTTCCGTGGGGACAGCGCCTTTTACACCTGGCTTTATCGTATTGCCGTTAACACAGCCAAGAATCATCTGGTGGCCGCCGGACGGCGTCCACCCGGCTCTGATCTGGATGCCGCCGAAGCCGAACAGTACGCCGGGGCAGAAATGCTGCACGAGATTGGAACCCCGGAGTCCCATGTGTTGTCAGAGGAACTGGAGGCGGTGATCCATTCAGCCATTGATGAACTGCCTCAGGAACTGAAAACTGCCGTGACCCTGCGTGAATTCGAGGGTCTCAGTTATGAGGACATCGCGGCGGTGATGGAGTGCCCGGTGGGAACGGTTCGTTCCCGTATCTTCCGGGCCCGGGAAGCGATAGACAGTGCTGTACGGCCCCTTCTGGGCTCACAGCGTGGCGATAAAGGGTGAGTGTATGAGCAGGGATTTGGAAACGCTGTCCGCCTTTCTGGACGGGGAAACCAGCGAGCTGGAAACCCGTCGGGTTATGCGGGATATCGATGCAGACGGCATGCAGACGTTGTCGCGGTGGCAACTGGCCAGCGACGTGATGCATGGCCAGTCCTCCATGCCGGTGAGCGGTGATTTCAACGCCCGTTTGTCTGCCGCGCTGAGTGAAGAAGGTGCCCCGGCGCGCCGCCCGGCCTGGCTGGGTGGCATGGCCCGGCTGGCGGTGGCGGCATCGGTGGCCGCCGCTACGGTGGTGGGATGGCAGGCCTGGGATGCCGGTCAGACCGGCGGTGCAGCCGCCCCGGCCCTGGCGACCGCCCAGGATTCCCGCCTGAATCGTCCCTTTGCCGAAGCCGCGCTGGTGTCCCAGTCCTTCAAGGCCGCCAATACGGCTCCGGCCGCGACCC
Source organism: Pseudomonadales bacterium (assembly GCA_022360555.1). GTDB lineage: Bacteria > Pseudomonadota > Gammaproteobacteria > Pseudomonadales > Alcanivoracaceae > Alcanivorax. The sequence continues at coordinate 16,705 of JAKSCQ010000025.1, read as the reverse complement.
CGGCGGTTTCCGCCGCCCAGCCCCGTGTCAACGAGATGCTCCTGCGCCACAGTGATTTTGCGGCCCGCAACAGCGGCCAGGGCATGATGCCCTTTGCCCGCCTGGTCAGTATGGATGCGCGTCACGGGGCCAAATAACGGATGATGCTGCGTGTCCTTTCCCTGTTCCTGATCCTTAGCTCCCCCTTGCTGGCGCTGGCGGAAGATTCCCCGGCGCACAGCCAGCTCCAGGCCATGGCCCAGGCCAACCGTTCTCTGAATTACACGGGCCGCTTCCTCTACCAGTTTGGGGCCGAAGTCAGCACCATGGAACTCAGCCATGCGGTGATTGACGGTCGTGAATACCAGCGTCTGACCCACCTGGACGGTCGTATGGTGGAAGTGCTTCAGCGTGGTGATGAAGTGCTGTGCCTGCATCCGGACCGGACGCTTACCCGTATTACCCAGAATCAGGTGCACCCGCTGTCCATCAGCGACCGTCTGGCCAGCGATGTGCCCGAACAGTACAACATCCTGGTGGATGGGGATGGCCGGGTAGCCGGGCGCAATGCCACCCGCATGCGGGTGGCGCCACTGGATACCCACCGCTACGGCTACCGGCTGTGGCTGGATAATGAATCCCGTCTGTTGCTCAAGTCCGAGGTGGTGGATGGCAGTGGCGTGGCGCTGGAAAGGGTGGAGTTTGTCAGCCTGGAGCTGGCCCCCGGCCTGACCCTGCAGGATTTTGACGTCCCCGAAGTCATGCGCGAGAAAGCCCTGAACGAAGTGCCGTCATCGCACCCGGTACAGCAGCTTTTGGTGGAGGCCGATTGGCTGCCCGCAGGGTTCCGCTCTGTGGATCAGGACTGGCGCAGTGCCGGTGACCGTGCCCCGGTGGCTGCCCAGGGTTTTAGTGACGGTCTGGCCGCATTTACCGTGTTTGTGGAAGCGGTGGAAGGCGGTAGTGTGGAAGAGGGCGTCAGTCGTGTCGGTCCCACCGTGGCGGTCAGCCGTCGCCTGACCGCTCCCAGTGGTGCCTATCTGGTTACCCTGGTCGGTGAAGTCCCGCAGAGCACGGCCGAAAGGGTTATTCAGGGCATTCGTGTCCGGGACGCCCGGTAATGCTTGAAGAGCAGGGGGTGGTGGTCGCGGTAGAACCCGGAGCCATCTGGGTGGAAACCGTGCGCGCCTCCACCTGTGGTGCCTGCCAGGCCAGGGCTGGCTGCGGGCACCATCTGATCAATCAACAGCAGTCCGGCCAGCGGGCCCGGCTGCGTGTTCCTTCCCGGGAAATTCATCAAATCGGCGATACGGTCACTCTGGCACTGCCAGAGGGCGCGCTCATGCGCGGGGCCCTCTGGGTGTATGGTTTGCCGCTGGTGCTGCTGTTTGCCGGCGCCCTGCTGGGAGCGGCGCTGCCGGTGGAGGCGGTGGATGCTTCCGCCGTGCTGGGCATGGGCGGTCTGGTGCTGGGCTTTGTGGTAAACCGTGTCATAAGCCGTCGTAATCGCCATAATCGGGCGTATCAGCCGCATGTGGTAGCGTCAGGGGACGACCACTGCCAGGCGGTGGAGATTCGTCCGGTTTCCAAATAAAAGGCCAAGATAAAAGGAGCGCACCATGAGCCGATTACACCGTGTGGCCGTTTGCACACTGATGTTGCTGGCAGGGCTGTTGAGCGCCTGTTCCGAGCCCGCATCAGAACGCCCGCAGCCACTGGTGACCGGCCTGCCTGATTTCACCGCCCTGGTGGAGAAGGAAGGGCCGGCCGTGGTCAATATCAGCACCGTGACCCATCGTGATGAAGAGGCTGTCCGTGAGTCACTGGAGCAGATTCCGGAATTTTTCCGCCGCTTCTTCGAACAGTTCGGTGGCGAGGGGATGCCACCCTTGCCGGAACAGGAAGATGCCCGCTCACTGGGCTCGGGTTTCATCATTTCCGATGACGGTTATGTGCTGACCAACAACCACGTGGTGGCCGAAGCCGACGAAATCATTGTGCGATTACAGGACCGGCGGGAACTGAAGGCCGAGCTGGTCGGCGCTGATGAACAGAGTGACATCGCCTTGCTGAAAGTGGACGCCGAGGATCTGCCGGTGGCGGACATCGGCTCTTCCTCCGACCTGAAAGTGGGCGAATGGGTCCTGGCCATCGGCGCGCCCTTCGGTTTCGACAGCAGCGTCACCGCCGGCATTGTCAGCGCCAAGGGGCGCAGCCTGCCCAGCGACAGCTATGTGCCCTTCATCCAGACGGACGTGGCCATCAACCCGGGTAACAGCGGCGGCCCGCTGTTCAACCTGAGCGGGCAGGTGGTGGGCATCAATTCCCAGATTTTCAGCCGCTCTGGCGGTTACATGGGGGTGAGCTTTGCCATTCCCATCGACATGGCCATGGATGTGGTCGGTCAGCTCAAGGAACACGGCAAGGTCAGCCGGGGCTGGCTGGGGGTGCTGATCCAGGAAGTGGACCGCGACCTGGCGGAATCCTTTGGTCTGGACCAGCCCCACGGGGCGCTGGTCTCCCAAGTGCTGGAAGGCTCCCCGGCGGAAGCCGCGGGGGTCGAACCCGGTGACATCATCACCGCCTTCAACGGGGAAACCATCTATCGTTCTTCCGAGCTGCCGCGCTGGGTGGGGCTGGTCAAGCCCGACACCGAGGTGCCCATGACGGTGATTCGTGACGGCGAAGAACAGGAGCTGGAGGTGACCATTGGCCTGTTGCCGGATGATCCTGAGATGGCACTGCGAGGCGATAGCACCGACAAGCCTGATGCCGCATTGGCACTGGGGCTGAAGGTCCGTGCCGCTAGCGAGACGGAACTGGATCGCCATGATCTGAAATCCGGTGTGGTGGTGACCGAGGTAAGCGACGGCCCGGCCCGCAAGGCGGGCATTGCCAGCGGCGATATCCTGGTCACCCTGAACAACAAGCCGGTGAATGACCCGCGGGAGCTTGCCGAAGTCGTTGCCGGGCTGCCGGAAAGCGGCACCGTGGCGGCGCTGGTCAACCGCAATGGCAACCCCCGTTTCCTGGCCCTGAAACTGCCCTGATCGGCGAATTGAGGGGTTGCCCGGGGTTTCGTTGCAAGCCATGGGAGCACGCCACGAGCAGCAAAACCGGCCTGACGGTTTTTGCTTCGACAGGCCGGCTCCCCGATACGTCTTCCCGGAGGGCAGCGTCCGGGAGCGGCTGGACGCTGCCCTTGGCCGCCGACTGGGGGCCATTGGGCCCAACTCCCGTGCAACCCCTCCCGGTTCAGGCTAGAATCGCGCCCCACTGCGTGCCGTTTTCGCGGCAACATCCTTTTGCGCAACAGGCCTTATGACTGATATCAAGAATATTCGTAATTTCTCCATCATCGCCCATATCGACCATGGCAAATCCACCCTGGCGGACCGGTTCATCCAGGTCTGCGGCGGGCTCACCGAGCGGGAGCTGAAGCAACAGGTGCTGGATTCCATGGACCTGGAGCGTGAGCGCGGGATCACCATTAAGGCACAGAGCGTGACCCTGTATTACAAGGCTCGCGATGGTGAAACCTACCAGCTCAACTTCATTGATACCCCCGGGCATGTGGACTTTTCCTACGAGGTATCCCGTTCCCTGTCCGCCTGTGAAGGGGCCTTGCTGGTGGTGGATGCTGCCCAGGGCGTGGAAGCCCAGTCCGTGGCCAACTGCTACACCGCCATCGAGCAGGACCTGGAAGTCCTGCCGGTGCTGAACAAGATCGACTTGCCCCAGGCGGAACCGGAGGCGGTGATTAACGAAATCGAGGAAATCATCGGCCTGGACGCTCACGATGCCTGTCGGGTATCGGCCAAGACCGGCGTGGGAGTGGATGACCTGCTGGAACAGTTGGTCGAGCGGATTCCCGCTCCGGAAGGCGAGCGTGATTCGGACCTGCAGGCGCTGATCATCGACTCCTGGTTCGATAACTATCTGGGCGTGATCTCCCTGGTGCGGGTGAAATACGGCACCCTGAAGAAGGGCGACAAGATTCTGGTGAAGTCCACAGGCCAGACCCATGTGGTGGACCAGCTCGGCATTTTCACCCCCAAGCGCACCGAGACCAAACAGCTTGAAGCTGGCGAAGTGGGCTGGGTGAGTGGCAGCATCAAGGATATTCACGGGGCTCCGGTGGGCGACACCCTGACCCTGGCCAAGACCCCGGACGTACAGGCTCTGCCTGGCTTCAAGAAGGTCAAACCGCAGGTCTATGCCGGCATGTTCCCGGTGAGCGCGGACGACTATGAAGATTTCCGCGATGCCCTGGCCAAACTGACTCTTAATGATGCCTCCCTGTTCTATGAACCGGAAACGTCCGACGCGCTGGGGTTCGGCTTCCGGGTAGGTTTCCTGGGCATGCTGCACATGGAGATCATCCAGGAGCGCCTGGAGCGTGAATACAATCTGGATCTGATCACCACGGCGCCCACGGTGGTCTACGAACTGGAGTTGACCGGGGGGGAAATCCTCTACGTGGATAACCCCTCCAAGCTGCCGGAAAGCAACAAGATCGAGGAATTCCGCGAACCCATCGCCCGCGTGAACATTCTGGTGCCTCAGGAGTTTGTCGGTAACGTGATCACCCTGTGTGTGGAGCGCCGGGGCGTGCAGATCAACATGCAGTATCTGGGCAAGCAGGTCTCTCTGACCTATGACATCCCCATGGCGGAAGTGGTGCTGGACTTCTTTGACCGCATCAAGTCGGTGAGCCGGGGCTTTGCATCCATGGATTACGCCTTCGAGCGGTTTGAGGCCACCAAGCTGGTGAAGGTGGATGTGCTGATCAACGGTGACAAGGTGGATGCCCTGGCCATGATTTGCCACCTGGACCAGTCTGCCTACCGGGGACGGGCCCTGTGCGAAAAGATGAAGGATCTGGTGCCGCGGCAGATGTTTGATGTGGCCATTCAGGCAGCCATCGGCAACAAGATCATTGCCCGCCAGACTGTGAAGGCCTTGCGCAAGAACGTGACCGCCAAGTGCTACGGCGGTGACGTATCGCGAAAGAAGAAACTGCTGCAGAAGCAGAAAGAAGGCAAGAAACGCATGAAGCAGGTGGGAAATGTGGAAATCCCCCAGGAAGCGTTTTTGGCTGTGCTCAAGGTGGATGATTAATGGATATAGATATCGGCTTCTGGCTGACGCTGGCCCTGTTTGTCACTCTGGTGGTTTGGGCGGTCGATAAGCTGCTGAAACTGCAACAGAAGGGGGGGCAGGCCGGGAAGGTGGTCGAGACCTCCAATTCCCTGATTTCGGTATTCTTCGTGGTGCTGGTGATTCGCTCCTTTATCGTGGAGCCGTTCACCATTCCGTCCGGCTCCATGCTGCCGACCCTGAAGGTGAATGACTTTATTCTGGTGAACAAGTTTGCCTATGGCCTGCGCCTGCCGGTGACCAACACCAAGATCATCGAGACCGGCGAGCCCGAGCGTGGCGACGTGATGGTGTTCAAGTATCCGGAAAACCGCAATCAGAACTTCATCAAGCGGGTAGTCGGCCTGCCGGGGGATACCGTGCAGGTGAAGGACAATGTGCTCAGCATCAACGGAGAAACGGTAGAGCGTGAGCTGGTCCGTGAATGGGAAGGCCCGGGGGCTTGGCGCCGGCAGTATGTGGAAACGCTGGGCAACACCTCCCACCTGATCTGGCAGGAAGGCAAGGTTAATCCCTTCACCGGCCGCAAGCTGCCGCAGGCGCGCACCCAGGGGGAGTGGACGGTGCCGGAAGGGGCCTACTTTGTGATGGGGGACAACCGGGATAACAGTAATGACAGCCGTTTCTGGGGTATAGTCCCCGAAGAGCTGGTCATGGGGGAGGCATTCCTGATCTGGATGCACTGGAAGCCGATCTTCTCCCTGCCCAGTTTCTCCCGTAATGGTGCTATTGATAAAGTGGAGGCGAACTAAAATGATGACAAGGCCCTCACAGCAACGTGGGATTTCCCTCATCGGCTGGGCGGTGATTTTGCTGGTAGTGATTGTGTTTGGTACGGCAGCGTTTCGGATGGTGCCGGCCTATATGGAATATAATACGATTTCATCGTCCGTACGCTCATTGCTGCAGGACAGCAAGACAGCTCTGATGTCTCCCAATGAAATTCGTGATGCGCTTGGCAAGCGTTTCTCTATCAATCAGGTTAGTGCCATTAATGCCAATGATCTGGGGATTACCAAGGAAGGGGGGCATATCAAGGTCAGCACGGATTACGAAGTCCGGGAAAAGCTCTTCTACAATGTCAGTATCGTGATGACCTTTCAGGACGAATTCAGCAAAGACGTTCGCCAGTGATAGACAACCTCGACCGGCTGATGAGCCGCCTGGGCTATCAGTTCAACGATCCCGAGCTGCTGGCACTGGCGCTGACACATCGCAGTGTCAGCCGCCACCGCAACTATGAGCGTCTGGAATTTCTGGGTGACGCCCAGCTCGGCCAGATCATCTCTGTTGCCCTGTTCGAGCGTTTCCCGGATGCGGCGGAAGGGCAGCTGACCCGTATGCGCGCCTCCCTGGTGCGTGGCCAGACCCTGGCGCTGGTCGCCCGCGAGCTGGGGCTGGGCGATTATCTGGTGCTGGGTGGCGGTGAGCTGAAAAGCGGCGGCTTCCGCCGTGACTCCATTCTGGCCGATGCCCTGGAAGCCGTGATCGGCGCCATCCTGCTTGATGGCGGCGAGGAGCAGTGCCGTCAGGTGGTGCTCCAATGGTTTGCCGAACGTCTGGCCGATATTTCCCCGCAGAGCGCCCAGAAGGACGCCAAGACCCGCCTGCAGGAATGGCTGCAGGCGCGCAAATTCGAGTTACCGGTGTATCAGGTCACCAATGTGGAAGGGCTTGCCCCCAAGCAGACCTTTGATGTGACCTGCGAACTGGCCCAGATGGAACAGACATTCAAGGCCCAGGGTGCCAGCCGGCGCAAGGCGGAACAGCAGGTGGCGGCGCAGGCACTGGCCTGGCTGGAGCAACAGTATGACTGAACAGGGCAACCCCGCCACACGCTGTGGCATGGTCTCCATCGTCGGTCGGCCGAACGTGGGGAAATCCACCCTCATGAATCACCTGATCGGTCAGAAGGTGAGCATCACCTCGCGTAAACCGCAGACCACCCGGCACCGCATCCACGGCATCCATACCCGCGACAATTACCAGATTGTCTTTGCCGATACTCCGGGCATTCACACTGGCCAGGAGAGGGCGCTGAACCGGGCCATGAACGAAGCCGCCGTGTCCACGCTCAGTGGCGTTGATGTGGTCTGCATGATGGTAGACGCCATGAAGTGGACCCCCGCGGATGAACATGTGCTGTCCTTGCTGCCGGAAAAACCGGACATGCCCGTACTGCTGATCATCAACAAGGTGGACAGCATGGAAGACAAGGCCGAGCTGCTGCCGCATATCCAGGCGCTGAGCGAACGCTACCCCTTCGATGCGGTGATTCCGGTCTCTGCCCTCAAGGAGCAGAACCTGGCCGAGCTGGAAAAGGAACTGGTCAAACGTCTGCCGGAAGGGGAATTCTGGTACGATGAAGACCAGCTTACCGATCGCAGCCTGCGTTTCATGGCCGCGGAAATCATTCGCGAAAAAGTGGTTCGCCAGCTTGGCCAGGAAGTGCCTCACCAGGTCAGTGTGGAAGTGGAGTTGTGGGAAGACGGCCCTCGCGTTACCGAAATCGCCGCCGCCATCCTGGTAGAGCGGCGTGGCCAGAAAAAGATCCTCATCGGCGACCGTGGTGAACGGATCAAGCAGATCGGCATCCAGGCCCGTGAAGACATCGAGCGGATGATCGAAAGAAAAGTGATGCTCAACCTGTGGGTGAAGATCAAGGCCGGCTGGTCCGACGACGCCCGGGCGCTGCGATCCCTTGGCTATGACGAGAGGAATTGAGTTCAGTTGCAAGTTGCAAGCGACAAGTTGCAACGCAGGGAAAGCTGGACGATATACTGGATAGGCCGTGCCCGCGGTCACAGGCTCTTTTCGTGGTGTTTCACATCGGGAATGACTGCATTAATTCGCGGGTAGAGCCGTAATGATCTTGCTCCAGCATAGTCCGCGTTGAAACTTTCAACTTGAAACTTGCAGCCGCATGACCCCTGACAACAACACCCTGCAACCCGCCTGGCTGCTACACCGCCGGCCTTTCCGCAACACCAGCCTGATTGTGGAACTGTTCCTGCCCGAAAAAGGGCGGATCGGGGCGGTGGTGCGTGGTGGTCGCAAGGATCCGTCACTGGCGCCGTTCATGCCTCTCTGGGTGGACCTTAAAGCCGCGGGGGAGCTCTACACCTTGCGCGGCTGTGAACCCCGTGGGCCCCGCCTGGCGTTGCAGGGCAAATCCCTCTACTGCGGTTTCTACCTGAATGAGTTGCTCACCCGTTTGCTCCATCGCGATGATCCGCACCCGGATCTCTGGCCCCTCTACGAACAGGCGCTGCAATATCTGGTGGACGGAGAATGGCTGGACGTGGCCCTGCGCCAGTTCGAAATTGGACTGCTGGAGGAAATGGGCTATGCCATCTCGCTGGGTTACGATATTCAGGGAGAGCCGGTCCGGGCGGACAGCCATTACCTGCTGGACCCGTTGCAGGGGCTGACACCGTCTGGGCAAGGCTACCCCGGCAATGACCTGCTGGCCATTGTGAACGGCGACTGGCACCCCTCGGCCCGCAAGACCGCCCTGCACCTGTGCCGGGCCCTGCTGGCCCCGCACCTGGGCAATAAACCACTGAAAAGCCGCGAGCTGTTTCGGGAGAAATGAGCCACGAGTTGCGATGGGTTGGATTGGGAAAGGCTGAAAAATTCCCCAACCCCGGTGCTTTCTACAAGGCTGCTGTAGGAGCGCCCTTCCAGGGCGCGAACCGCGCTTGCGCGGAAAACGCTGTTGGAGCGAAGCGAATAACCATGCTCGCATGGCGAACAGAGCTTGATGCGCGGAGCGCGGCCAGTTTCGGTTGGCACGAATTTGCTCAGCGTTGTAGCGTGAAGCTTGTAACTTGTCCTGATTTTTTTTGAGGAATTTCATGTCCAGAGTATTGCTCGGCATCAACATCGACCACGTCGCCACGCTCCGCCAGGCCCGTGGCACCCGTTACCCGGAGCCGGTGCAGGCGGCGCTGGTGGCCGAACAGGCCGGGGCGGATGGCATTACCGTACATCTGCGCGAAGACCGTCGCCACATCAACGATCGGGATGTGGAGTTGCTGGCGCAAACCCTGCAGACCCGCATGAACCTGGAAATGGCCGCCACCGAAGAAATGGTGGGTATTGCCACGCGTATCAAGCCGGCCCATTGCTGCCTGGTCCCGGAAAAGCGTGAAGAGCTGACCACGGAAGGTGGCCTGGATGTGGTGGGCAACCAGAGCTGGATTGCCCAGTGTTGCGAGCGTTTGGCCAAAGCCGGCATCGAGGTCTCCCTGTTTATCGACGCGGACCCGGACCAGATTCGTGCGGCCCATGCCTGTGGTGCCCCGACCATTGAAATTCACACCGGTCACTACGCCGATGCCGAAGACACCGCTGCCGAGCAGCAGGAACTGGAACGTATCCGCCATGCCGTGGCGCTGGCCCGGGATCTGGGCTTGATCGTCAATGCCGGCCATGGGCTGCATTACCACAACACCCAGGCCATTGCGGCCATTCCCGGTATCAATGAGCTGAACATCGGCCACGGCATTATTGCCCGGGCGGTGATCACCGGCCTGGACGAAGCCGTACGTAGCATGCGGACCCTGATTGACCAGGTGGCCGGCTAAAACTGGCCAACCCGTTGGAGCCTTGCTCGCAAGGCGAAGGGTCAAATGAACTCCAGCGCCTGCTGAACCTTTCGCTTTGCGAGCAAAGCTCCAACGGTGAGGTTGGATGGGGTGTGGGTTGGAAGGTCGGTTACGCCGTCATAGCTCTGTTGCTGCCTGCTGGTCCTGCCAGAAATGTTCCAGAGCACAGATCTCGTCACACAGAGCGGAGACCATGGGCACCAGGCGCTTGCGCTCGGTGCCGGTCTTGAGAGCTTCTTCCAGCTCCCGGGCGGTCTTTTCCAGCCGGGGAGTGCCGCAGTAGCGGGTGGCCCCGTGCAGCTTGTGCACTCTTTCCAGCAGGGCGTCCTGGTCATCGCTGTCGAAGGCGGCGGAAATGGCGGGGCGGTCCTGGGCCAGGTTGTCGATCAGCATTTTCAGCATCTCGTCGGCGAGCTGTTCCCGTCCACCGGCGCGCTGGCGGGCCAGTTCGGGATCAAAGACGGCGTTACCAACGTCTTCACCGGTATCCTCCTGTGGCTCCGATGCATCCTCGCTACCGGATTTCAGCACCCACTTTTCCAGGGTATAGCGTAGCTGCTTTTCGCTGATGGGTTTGCTCAGGTAATCGTCCAGACCGCTTTCCAGCAGCTCACGGCGTTCGCTGTCCAGGGCATGGGCGGTCAGGGCAACGATGGGGGTATGCCGCGGCGGGGGTTCCTGTTCGCGCATGCGTGCGGTGGTGGTCTTGCCGTCCATGCCTGGCATCTGGATGTCCATGAATACCAGATCGAAGGAGGCTGTCTCGAACCGGGACAGGGCTTCTTCGCCACTGCTGCAGGCGGTAACGGTGGCGCCCAGTTCCTCAAGAAATACCCGCGCCAGTTTCAGGTTGCCGGGGTGGTCGTCCACCACCATTACCGATACCGGCTGGTCCAGCATTTCCATGGGTTCGTCGTCCAGCGGCAGCCCATCGTCTTCGCCACTAAGGGTAATCAGGGCATTGAACAGCCGTTGCCGGGTGGCGGGCTTGCCCTGTACCTGGCAGTGCGAGTAGGGCTCCAGCCAGCGGGACACGGTTTCCGGGCTGTTGCTTAGCGCTAGCATGGGCTGGCCAACCGCAGCCAGGTTGTCCACCCGTTGCTGTAGCTCTTTTTCCTGCGCTGCCGACGGCAGCCCCACCACCAGAAAGTCGCTGTCGGCCAGGGCACCCCGGTCCAGAGCGTCCATCAGGGCGTCCAGGCTGTGGTACTCGTGAATCTTCATCTGCCAGTGGCTGAGCATGTGGTAGAGCCCCAGCCGACCGTATTCGTCGGTTTCCACCAAGGTGACCGTGCGTCCCCGAAAGGTTTCCGCCAGGGGATCGGGGCGCAGCTTCGGGTCCCGCTCCGCCCGCAGGGTAAACCAGAACGTGGAGCCCTGGCCCTCGCTGCTGTCGATGCCGATTTCGCCGCCCATGCCTTCCACCAGCCGTTTGCTGATGGCCAGCCCCAGGCCGGTACCGCCTTCCTGGCGACGGGCGCTCTGGTCCACCTGGGTGAAGGCGCTGAACAGGCTCTTCTGGGCCTCCGCGCTCAGGCCGTTGCCGGTGTCGGTGACGGTGAGCTTGATGATCGCCTCGGCCCCCCGGTCTTCCTCGAGCATGGCGCGCACCACCACCGAGCCTTCTTCGGTGAACTTGATGGCGTTGCTGACCAGGTTGGTGAGCACCTGGCGAATGCGCAGCGGGTCGCCGATCAGGTTGACCGGGACATCCGAATAGATGATAGCGGCCTGTTCCAGCCCCCGCTCCTGGGCCATGGGCGCCAGCAGGGTCTGCACATCCTCGATCAGATCATGCAGGTTCAGCGGGGTGTGCTCCAGGGATAGCTTGCCCGCCTCGATCTTGGAGAAATCCAGGATGTCGTTGATGATCGCCAGCAGCGAGTCGGCACTCTTGTGGATGGTATTGAGGTAGTCCTGCTGACGTGGGCTCAGGGTGGATTTCTCCAGCAGCTTGGTGAAGCCGAGAATACCGTTGAGCGGGGTGCGAATTTCATGGCTCATGTTGGCCAGGAACTCGGACTTGATCTGGCTGGCCTTGAGCGCTTCCTTGCGGGCCATGTCTAGCTCGATGTTCTGGATTTCGATGGTCTCCAGGGTTTCACGCAGGTCCTGGGTGGCCTGGTCCACGTTCTGTTGCAGCTCCGCCTGGGCATCGTCCAGGGCGGATACCATCTGACGCAGGGCGGTTTCCAGCTCCGACAGCTCGCCCTTGGCCCGGGTGTGAATGGCCATGCTCAGGTCACCATCGCGAATCCGGCGCACCGCCTCCACCATCTCGCCGATGGGCGTGGTCAGTTGCCGGGCAAAACGCAGGGCGGGAACCATGGCCACCAGCATGACCCCTAGCATTACCAGCACCAAGGTCAGCAGACCTTCCAGAGTGGCGACATATTGCCCCTGACGGGAAAATTCCACGGTGAGCGTGGCCGGTGAGCCGGGGTGGAGCTGGCGGCTCAGTTGCCAGCTGGTGTCGGTGATCTGCCGGTCTATGCCGTCGTGACTGACGGTACCGGATACCGGGCGCAGGCGGGGGCCAGCGTGAAGATGCCGGCCACTCTCGGTAAAGACCAGCGTGGCGGCCCGCACATCCTGGGCTTCCAGCAATTCCCGCAGTAGCTGTTGCAGTCGTTCCTGATTGCCCGGTGCGGTGTTTTCCATCCGCGTGGCGAAGCTTTCGATGACCAGTTCCTGGCGCTGCGCAATGGTGTCACGCACATCCATCAGCCGGTGCACCAGGGCATAGCCGCCCACGACCAGCGCCGCCAGCAGGGCCGGCAGAATGGCCATGACCATCAGGCGGGAGCGGAGGCTTTGATTGACCATGAATCCCCGTGGTTGCTGTTATTTTCGCCCATTATGCCCGAGATAGAGATAACTGCCACGAACCAGCCCGGTTTCACCGGAAGAAGCGTTGCGCGTGGCGAAAGACTAAGATCGGTTTTGCTTTTCGCGACTCACGACTCGTATCTCGCTCCTGACAATCCCTCGGTGAGCCCTGTGCCCTCTGTGGTGATTGGGAGTCTCCCCCGTGCCGGGTTTTAGGTACAATGCGCGCCATGAACCATAAAACCATTGAACAGACCGTGGGCAATACGCCTCTGGTTCGCCTGCAGCGGATGCCGGGCGATACCACCAATACCATTCTGGTGAAGCTGGAAGGCAACAACCCGGCAGGCTCCGTGAAAGACCGCCCGGCGCTTAACATGATCATGAAGGCCGAGGCGCGGGGCGAGATCAAACCCGGCGATACCCTCATTGAGGCCACCAGCGGCAATACCGGTATTGCGCTTGCCATGGCGGCGGCCATGCGCGGGTACCGGATGAAGCTGATCATGCCGGCCAACCAGAGCCAGGAGCGTCGCGATGCCATGGCCGCCTACGGCGCCGAGCTCATTTCGGTGAGCAAGGAAGAAGGCATGGAAGGCGCCCGCGATCTGGCCCAGGCCATGCAGGCCCGGGGCGAGGGCAGGGTACTGGACCAGTTTGCCAACCCGGACAACCCGCTGGCCCACTATGAGGGCACTGGCCCGGAAATCTGGCGGGACACGGCAGGCGGTATCACCCACTTTGTCAGTTCCATGGGCACCACCGGCACCATCATGGGTTGCAGCATGTACCTGAAAGAGCAGAACCCGGGCATCCAGATTGTCGGTCTTCAGCCCACCGAGGGCTCCTCCATCCCCGGCATTCGCCGCTGGCCGAAGGAATATCTCCCCTCCATCTATGATGACTCCCGGGTGGATCGGGTGATCGACATGGACCAGGAACTGGCCGAGCACACCATGCGCCGGCTGGCCCGGGAAGAGGGCATTAGCTGCGGGGTCTCCTCCGGCGGTGCCGTGGCCGGGGCCCTGCGCCTGAGCGAAGAGCTGGAAAACGCCGTGATCGTGGCCATCATCTGTGACCGGGGCGACCGTTACCTGTCCACCGGGGTGTTTAATGCAGTTGACCGTTGATAGTGGACAGTTGACAGCGAAAAACAGGGAGAGCTTGTGAACGTATTGGTATTCGACATCGAAACCATCCCCGACCTGGATGGCGGCCGGAAAATCTATGATCTGGACGGCCTCAACGACAAGGACACCGCCAGCGCCCTGTTCAACCTGCGCCGGCAGGAGAACGGCACCGAGTTTCTGCGTCTGCACCTGCACCGGATCGTGGCCATCTCCGTGGTGCTGCGCTCTGCCCAGGGGGTCAAGGTCTGGTCCCTGGGGGATGAAGACAGCTCCGAGAAGGAGCTGATCGAGCGTTTCTACGACGGCATCGAGCGGTTCACTCCCAACCTGGTGAGCTGGAATGGTGGTGGGTTCGACCTGCCGGTGCTGCACTACCGCGCCCTCAAGCACGGTGTCACCGCACGCCGCTACTGGGAAACCGGCAACGAAGACACCAGCTTCCGCTTCAACAACTACATCAGCCGTTATCACCAGCGTCACCTGGACCTGATGGACGTGCTGGCCATGTACAATGCCCGCGCCAACGCCCCGCTGGATCAGATCGCCACCCTGCTGGGTTTCCCCGGCAAGATGGGCATGAGCGGTGCCAAGGTATTCGATGCCTTCCAGGACGGTGACATCAAGGGCATTCGCGACTACTGCGAAACCGATGTGCTCAACACCTGGCTGGTCTACCTGCGCTTTCTGCTCATGCGTGGCGACCTGGATACCACCGGCTACGAGCAGGAACTGACTCTGCTGCAGGACTACCTGAAAGAGGAAGGCCAGCCGCACTTCCTGAGCTTTCTGGAGGCCTGGACATCAGTTGACAGTTGATAGTGGACAGTTGACAGCGTTGCGGGAAAAGCGGGTTGGATCTGGATGGCAGGAGGCCGCGTTCAGACTTTCAGCGCGACCTTCAGCGTTTCTGTCACTGAAACCTCTATCGCGTAGCTGTCAACTGTCCACTATCAACTGTCAACTATGATTTGGAATTATGGCACGACGTCGCAAGCCGCTTCCGGAGACCCCGGAACCCGCCAGCATTGAATCCCTCAGCCACGATGGTCGTGGCATTGCCCGTCGGGATGGCAAAACCACCTTTATCGACAACGCCCTGCCCGGCGAAGAGGTGATGTTCAAATTCTCCTACATGCGCCGCAAGTTCGACGAAGGCAAGGCGGTGGAAATCATCAAGGCCTCGCTGGACCGGGTCACGCCCCCCTGCGAGCACAGCATGCTGTGTGGGGGCTGCAGCCTGCAGCACATGGACCCGGCGGTGCAGATCGCCCGCAAGGAAAACGTGCTGCGCGAGCAACTGGAGCACTTCGGCGGGCTGGAACCGGAAGAGTGGCTGCCGCCGCTCACCGGCCCGGTCACCGGCTACCGCAGCAAGGCGCGCATGGGCGTCAAATACGTGGAAGCCAAGGACGAGACCCTGGTGGGCTTCCGGGAGAAGCGCAACAGCTTCATTGCCCAGCTTCGTCAGTGCGAGGTGCTGATCCCGTCCGTGGGCCATCGCCTCTCGGACCTGCGCGCCCTGATGCACGGCCTGAAAAGCCGCACCCGTATCCCCCAGATCGAGCTGGCCGCCGGTGATGACGAGGTGGCCCTGATCATCCGTCACCTGGACCCGCTGCCCGATGACGACCTGCAGGCGCTGCTCGATTTCTGCAAGCCGCTGGGCTGGCACCTGTACCTGCAACCGGGTAACGAAAGCACGGTTCACCGTGTCTGGCCCGAGCTGACTGGCGCCGAGAACGAAGAGCGGCTGTACTATCGTCACCCGGACGCAGGCGTGGAACTGGCCTTCCACCCCACGGATTTCACCCAGGTCAATGCTGAAATCAACCGCAAGATGGTGCCGTTGGCACTGGACTTGCTGGATATCGCCCCGGAGCACACCGTGCTGGACCTGTTCTGCGGCCTGGGCAACTTCACCATTCCCGCGGCCAAGCGAGCGGCAAAGGTCGTGGGAGTGGAAGCCAGCCGCGCCATGGTGGACCGGGGCTACGAGAATGCCCGGCGCAATGGCCTGGAAAACCTGGAGTTTCACGCCTGGGACCTGAGCCAGGACGTCAATGGGCAACCCTGGGCCGCAAGGGAGTATGATCGTATCCTGATCGACCCGCCGCGCACTGGGGCGCTGGAAATGGTGAAATTAATGCCCCGTTTTGGTGCGTCGCGCATCGTCTATGTGTCCTGCAATCCGGCCACACTGGCGCGCGATGCCGGGGAACTCACTGCCCTGGGCTACCGTCTCAAAGCGGCGGGTGTGATGGACATGTTTCCGCATACGACCCATGTGGAGTCCATCGCGGTGTTTGAAAAAAAATAGCAACACGCAACAGGCTTCATGCCCACGCGGCGCTTTGTAGCGTGTTTGCGTGCCGCGTGAAGCGTGCGAGCGAGGCATTATGGTAACGGTTCGTCGACAGCCCACAGACGGCACCCACGCCCACTGGCGTGACTGGATGGCCCAACTGGAATCCCGGGCCGCCGTGCGCAGTAGCAGCATGCTGCAGCAGGCCTGTGAACGGGCGGAACGCTGCCAGCAGGCGGGCGAAGCCGCCGGTCGCAAATGGCCCTATGGCAAGGGCTGCCTGGATATCGGCCTGGAAATGGCCGAGGTGCTGGTGGACCTGGGCGCCGATACCGACATCCTGCCCGCCGCCGTGCTCTACCGGGCGGTCCGGGAAGGGCAGATGTCCCTGATCGAGGTGGAAAAGGAATTCGGGCCTGACGTGGCGCGTCTGATAGAAGGCGTGCTGCGCATGGCGGCCATCGGCACCGTGCTCAATCCCACCCGCAAGGCGGTGCTGGGCCAGCAGGATGGCCAGCTCGACAACGTGCGCAAGATGCTGGTGGCCATGGTCGACGATGTGCGCGTGGCCCTGGTGAAGCTGGCCGAGCGGACCGTGATCATCCGCGCCGTGAAGGAATCCGAGCCCGAGCGTCAGCGCAAGGTGGCCCAGGAAATCTTCGATATCTATGCGCCCCTGGCCCATCGACTCGGGG
>JAKSCQ010000155.1 GCA_022360555.1 Pseudomonadales bacterium | reverse complement strand
TGCGTGGCGAACCGGTGACAGAGCCGGAAACCGTGGCCACCGCCATCCGTATCGGCAACCCGCAGTCCTGGGACAAGGCCTGGGCGCTGCAGAAGGAATCCGGCGGCTGGTTCGATGAGCTGAGCGATCAGGAGATCCTGGCCGCCCAGAAAATGCTGGCCGAAAAGGAAGGCGTCTTCTGCGAACCGGCCTCTGCTGCATCCCTGGGTGGCGCCATGCGCGACATCAAGAACGGCAAGATTCCGGAAGGCTCTACCATCGTCTGCACCCTCACCGGCAACGGCCTGAAAGACCCGGATACCGCCATCGCCCAGTGCCAGGACAGCCGCATGGTCACCATTGATGCGGAACTGGAAGCCGTCAAACAGGCGATCGTGTCCAATATGTCCTGACCGATCCCCAGGAAGAACTGAAAACGGAGCAAAATTGCTCCGTTTTTTTATTGTGCCGTTGGCGCCTTGTGAACAAGGCGAAATCCCATTGAGCGTTTCCAACGGCAGCTATCTTTGTCCACTTCATGCATAAGGATGTCTGCCTGTGTCACGAATGCTGAAACCTCCTACCGACTAATTTCCCCCAACAGGCGGTTGCCTGGCTGGCCTTTGCGGCCAGTGAATCCCCGATTATTTCTCAAATAACGTTATATCTGTCAGTCACGGTTGACCGGGCAATGGGCTCTCTATTTGACATTGGTTGCCCAATATTTAGTCTGATCAGGAGGGTCAGAGAAGGGAGGCTCCGATCGTAGGCGTGTTTTTGCAACACTCCCGGAGTGTCTGCCCCGTGTATTTGCCTGATGCCGTCCACTTTATTCAAGGGATGGAGTGCTTCATCGAAGGAGGGGCTAGCGGGTGTAAAAGCCTGCCAAAGTCCGGGCCGACTGGCTGAACGTCGCGCTGATTGCGGCGCACCCAAAGCAAGACGGAGAACGGAACAATGTCAATTGACTACGAGACCGACTATGACGTCGGCCAGGATAATGTGCAGGTCATGGGTATGGACCTGCATAATCCTGTTTTCTTTATCAGTGCTATTCTGATTCTTACCTTCGTGGTGGGTACGCTGATTCTGCCCGAGCAGGCCAATGAGCTGCTTAACGGGGCCAAGGGTTGGGCCATCGAACATTTCGATTGGCTGTTCATGATCAGTGGGAATATTTTTGTACTTTTCTGCATCGTGCTGGCGTTGTTGCCGATGGGCAAGATTCGCCTGGGCGGGCAGAATGCCAAACCGGAATTTTCCACACTGTCCTGGTTTGCCATGCTGTTTGCGGCGGGGATGGGCATCGGTTTGATGTTCTGGAGTGTGGCCGAGCCGGTGGCTTATTACACCGACTGGTACGGTACCCCGCTGAATGTGGCAGCCAATACCGAAGAGGCCAAACATCTGGCCATGGGGGCCACCATGTACCACTGGGGCCTCCACCCCTGGTCCATCTATGCGGTGGTGGCGCTGTCGCTGGCCTTTTTTGCCTATAACAAGGGCATGCCGCTGACCATTCGTTCCGCTTTCTATCCACTACTGGGGGATCATTGCTGGGGCTGGCCCGGCCATATCATTGATATCCTCGCGGTGCTGGCCACCATCTTCGGGCTGGCGACGTCCCTGGGGCTGGGTGCCCAGCAGGCGGCCGGCGGCCTGCATTTCCTGTTCGATACGCCCAATGCCATCAATGTACAGATCGGCATCATTGTCGGGGTAACCGCAGTGGCGGTGATATCAGTGGTCCGTGGCCTGGATGGCGGGGTCAAGATTCTCAGTAACATCAATATGTCGCTGGCCCTGTTCCTGTTGCTGTTCGTGATCGTGGCTGGCCCGACCATGCTGATCCTGACCGGGTTCGGGACAACAGCGGTGGACTATTTGACCAATCTGGTGCCGCTGAGTAACTGGATGGGACGTGAGGACGACACCTGGTTCCATGGCTGGACCGTGTTCTACTGGGCCTGGTGGATTTCCTGGTCACCCTTCGTGGGCATGTTCATCGCGCGTATTTCCCTTGGCCGCACTGTCCGTGAATTCATCACGGCGGTATTGCTGGTACCGACCATTATCACGGTGATCTGGATGTCCGCTTTCGGCGGCACCGGGCTGGATCAGGCCGTCAACGGTGTTGGCGAACTGGCCGGGGGTATCAGTGATGTGTCACTGGCCATGTTCCAGATGCTGGCCAACCTGCCGTGGACAGGCATCATCTCGTTCCTGGCCATTACGCTGGTGCTGGTCTTTTTTGTCACCTCCTCGGATTCCGGTTCGCTGGTTATCGATTCCATCACCGCCGGTGGCAAGCTGGACGCGCCAGTCCCCCAGCGGGTGTTCTGGGCGGTCATGGAAGGGCTGATTGCCGGTGCCCTGCTGTATGGCGGTGGCAAGGAAGCGCTCAAGGCGCTGCAGTCCGGTTCGGTGGCCACGGGCCTGCCGTTTACCATCGTGCTGCTGCTGATGTGTGTGAGTCTCTTTATCGCACTGTCATCCGAGCACAAACGGTTGAAGTCCCTGGCTTGATCCTGACAGGGAAATCCATCAAAAATGCCCGCATTAGCGGGCATTTTTTTTGCCGCTATGCGGATGTGAAGGAAAATTAAACCTGGTCGAAGGTCAGACGTCTGATCCATCTGCTTTCCTGCTAATCCGCGATGAACCTTTTGGGGGGATTGATGAGTTATCAGGTGACGGTGACCGGCTTCATGCAGGATGAACAGGACGATTGGGTCATGCTGCTTTCCTGTGGCCACCGCCAGCATGTGCGCCATCAGCCGCCCTTCATCAACCGGCCCTGGGTCACCACACAATCCGGCCGCGAGCGGCATCTGGGGATGGTGGTGACCTGTAACCAGTGTCAGCGGGGCATGCCGTTTCCTCGGGATTAGCCTAAGCCGGTTGCGCGCTGCGACGCAGGCGGGTGTGGCGGTTGATGGTGTGTTGCAGGCCGAACAGCGCCGGCAGGTGCGGGCCGATCACCCCCTTGCCGGTGGTCAGCAGGGCGCCGCTCAGGGCCCGTTGGGGGTCGGCCCAGCAGTAGATGCTGATAAAACCCAGGTGCCCGAAAGCGCGCGGCGCACCGGGACCGAACATGCCCATGCCCCGGTTACCGAGCATGAAGCCACTGGAAAAATTCAGTGGCAGGAACAGGCTGCGATCAAAGCGTGGACGGTGGTAGGCGGGCTCCAGTGCTCGGGCCACGGTTTCCGGCCGGAAGATCTGTCGCCCATTGTACTCGCCGTCGTTGAGCAACATCTGGAAGAAGCGGCTGGCTTCCTCGGCGGTGGCGTACAGGTTGCCGGCGGGCACGATGATGTCCTGAAAACGATCATCGTTGGTCACTTCCACCACTTCATCAATGCTGCCGCCCACGGCGTAGGTGAGGAACAGGTCTACCAGCTTCATGGGCACGCCGGTGGACACATCCCGGGCCCGTTCCGGACCCGCCTTGCCGAAGGTGAAATAGGTCATGCCCATGGGCTGGCGGATGACCCGGTCCAGGGTGGCATTCAGGTCCTCGCCGGTGATGGCTTCCACCACGGCGCCAAGAATGAAACCGGCGGTGATGGCGTGGTAGGCCTGAGTGTTCAGGCCACTGGGGCGGGCTTCGCAGAGCAGGTCGATGATTTCCTGCGGGCGGTAAAGAATGTCCGGTTCCACCTGCGCTGGCGGCCGGGGGATACCGGCCTGGTGGGTCAGCAGGTGACGCACGGTGGTGTGGCCCTTGCCGTTCTGGCCGTATTTGGGCAGGTAGCGGGTGACCGGATCATCCAGATCCAGCTCCCCCTGTTCCACCAGGTGATGCACCAGCATGGCAGTTACCACCTTGGAGGCAGAAAACAGGCAGACCGGGGTGTCCGGGGTCATGATGCGATGGCTGTCCGGATCGGCGTAGCCAATGCTGCGATTGAGCATGATCTCCCCGTGGCGGCGCAGGCACAGACTGATCGCGGGGCTCATGCCGCCCCGGTACAGCTTGCGAGTGGCCCGCCAGATGGCATCCACCTGTTCGGAGGCCATGCCGGTGCTGTCCAGCGGGGCTTCTTCTCCCTGCTGGATCAGACCGTCCAGACTGCGGGGGATGGGGTTGGCCTGCTTGCTGATCAGGCGGCGTACTCGTGGACGTAGAGCCATAAATCCTCGATCTCGGTGGCCGGCCCGCAATGTCTGGCGGGGGTGAACGGCATGTATAGGGCAAACGCGACATTGTCCATGAAGGCTTGATGGTCGCAATGGTAGGCCGCGCCATCCTTTTGGCGCAAAATCACAATGGATTGGGCCGCTCTGTCGTGACCGGCCGGGTTACAATGAAGCCATAGCCGCAGGCTACAAGACTTTTGTTTGCGGGCCTTGAAAGAATACGGTGATACCCATAACAAGCCAGAGGAGGCCGGTATGAATACCATCAAGCAGTCGGATTTCCAGAGTTTCGCGGAATTCTATCCCTTCTACCTGCAAGAGCACGGCAACCCCACCTGCCGACGCCTGCACTTCGTGGGGACCACACTGTTGCTGGTACTGCTGGCCGCCATCATTGTCGGTGCCTTGAGCACCTGGTGGCTGTTTGCCCTGCCGGTGGTGGGTTATGGCTTTGCCTGGGTGGGCCACTTCTTCTTCGAGAAAAATCGCCCGGCTACCTTCAAGCATCCCTGGTACAGCCTTATGGGGGATTTCGTTATGTACAAGGACATCCTTACCCGCCGCATCGACTGGTGATGACGCAGACACGCGGAAGGCATCATGACGACAGTGGAATATTTCCGGCCCGGTGAATCGGTGGGGAACGACAGTGAACTGCCCGACCTGGATTGCAGGGAACACATCGATGCCATGGTTCACGGGTTCTACCGGCGCCTGCTGGATGATCCGGTGATGGCGCCGCTGTTTCTGGACGTGGCGCGGGTGGACCTGGAGCGGCATCTGCCGGTGATCTGCCAGTACTGGCACAAGATGCTGCTGGGCGAGCGCGGCTACCAGCGGCACATGATGGAAAAACATCGCGCCCTGGACGATCGCGAACCGCTGACCGGGGATCATCACGAGCGCTGGCTGGGGCACTTCATGGCCAACCTGGAGGGGCGCTTTGCCGGCCCCTATACCGACCGCGCCCGGCATATTGCCCAGCGGGTTATGCACAACCTCTATATGCAGCTCAGCACGCGCCGGGCGAAACGAGCCTGAAAACGCGTGCGGTTCTCATGGCGCTTACAGCATCGGCACCAGCCAGTTCCCCGCCAGCAGGCCGGCTCCACTCAGATAGCAACTGCCGATCAGAATCGGGTCCGACTGCAGCGCGCGGCGGCGGATGTGGTAGTAAAGCCCCGTACCGATCAAGGCAACGCCTGCGGCAATCACGCCAAACCATAACAGGGTCGTCATCGTTTGCTCTCCGACAGACAGGGTGGAGTCCTTATCTAGCGCCGGTCTGCCGCTGTGGTCAAGCGCCGCCAATCACGCCTTCAGCCTGTAACGCCGCGAATTCGGCTTCACTGAGCCCCAATTCGTCACGCAGCACCTGACTGTTGTGGCTGCCGATGTCGCCACCGGGCCAGCGGGTCTGCCCCGGGGTGTCGGCCAGCCGGGGGGTAATGGCGGGAACCTTCAGGGGCTTGCCGTTGATTTCCACCTGCTGGAAGAGACCCCGGGCCTGGAAATGCGGGTCCCGGAACATGTCGGCCACGGAATAGATAGGGCCGGCAGGCACCCGGGCGTCCTCTAGGCGTGTCAGTACTTCCTCACTGGGCAGGCTGCGGCACCAACTGTCCAGCGCTGCGTCAATCTCGGCTTCATGTTCCACCCGCCCGGCGTTGTTGGCCATGGCCGGGTTGTCTGCCATGTCCGGGCGCCCGGCCGTGGTCATCAGGCGCTTGAAGATGGAGTCGCCATTGCCGCCGATAACCACAAACTTGCCGTCGGCGCAGCGGTAGGTGTTGGTGGGCACAATGCCGGTGACGGTGGAGCCGGCCGGTTCGCGAATGACGCCGGCCCCATCGAATTCCGGGATCACCCCTTCCAGCAGGTTGAAGACGGATTCGTACAGGGCCACATCCACCACCTGGCCCTGCTCGCTGTTCTGCCGTTCGAACAGGGCCAGCAGAATGCCCAGCGCCGCATGCAGCCCGGCTACGGTATCGCCCAGGGACAGGTTGGGGCGCACCGGGCGCTCGCCGGGAAAACCGTTGACGTAGCGCAACCCGCCAATACCTTCGCAGACCGAGGCATAGCCGGGTTTGCTGGCGTAGGGGCCGGTCTGGCCGTAACCGGAGATACGGGTGTAGATCAGCCCCGGGTTGTCCTGCTGGAAGCTGTCCGGGCCCAGGCCCCAGTTTTCCATGGTGCCGGGACGGAAGTTCTCGATCACCACATCGGCCTTGCCCATCAGCTTGCGCACCAGTGCCTTGCCCTTGTCGGACTTGAGGTCCAGCGTCACGGACTTCTTGTTGCGTCCCAGACTGCGCCACCAGAAAGAGGTGCCGTCTTCATCCAGCTTGCGCCAACCACGGATGGGGTCACCACCGGGCGGCTCCACCTTCACCACGTCGGCACCGAAATAGGCCAGCAGCGTGCCGGTGAAGGGGCCAGCCAGCAACTGGCCCAGCTCGACAACACGAATCCCTTCCAGGGGAAGACGGCGGGGGGATGTCTGGGACATGGTCTCTCCACGGGTGCTTGATCGGGGCCACAAGCCTAGCGGATTGGGTGCGGTAGTGGCAGTGCCCGAAATGCTCGAAGCCGATTACCTGGAGTCAGTCCCGGCAGTGGCAGTGGGAGTATCGATGGGCAGGTTTTGCCATCCGGGCCCGGGCTCATTCTTGTCAGGTAGAGACTGCCGCCAGCCCGCGATGGCGCTTGTTCATGTAGAATGGCGACCCTTACACAATCGCAATCACGAGCTGACGACCTTCTTTACCGTGTAAGGAAGGTCGCCGGCGCGGTTGTGTCGTGACCCTGAACAGGCTCTAAGGAAAGCCCATGACCCCGGAACGTTATCGCCGCATCTGCGACACCCTGGATCGCCGCCAGCCAGATCTTACCGTGATCATGGATGGCGTCCACAAGCCCCACAATATTGCCGCCATCGTGCGGACCTGCGATGCGGTGGGCATTCTGGATGTGCATGCCATCCTGCCCAACAACCGGGCGCGGATGGCGGCGGGGACGGCCATGGGCTCCCAGCGCTGGGTGCAGGTGCACAAGCGCGATGAAAGCCCAGGTGTTATCCGTGAGTTGCAGGGGCAGGGCGTTCAGGTGCTGGCGGCACATCTGTCCGATACCGCCATTCCCTACCGTGAAGTGGATTTCACCCGCCCCACGGCATTGCTGTTGGGCACCGAAAAATTCGGCGTCAGCGACGAGGCCGCCGCGGCGGTGGACCAGCATGTGATCATTCCCATGATGGGCATGGTGGAGTCCTTCAACGTGAGTGTAGCGGCGGCGATCATCCTGGCCGAGGCCTGCGAGCAGCGTCGTGCCAAAGGCTTTTATGACCAGCCGCGTATCGACCCGCAGCGTTACCATGAGCTACTGTTCCGTTGGGGCCATGAGCGGCTGGCGCGCCTGTGTGATGAGCGGGGCATTCCTTACCCGGAACTGGACGAAGAAGGACAGGTGAAGGACAGCGCCGCCCTGACGGCGCTGCTTAAGCAGTAGGGCGGCCACTGGCCGCTATTCTTCCGGGGGACGGCGGGCGATGCCCGCCCTACGGAGTCTGGGCCGTTTTCGCGGTTTTTACCGGGCCCAGGAAGCTGGCCTTGGGCGCATGACTTACCTGCCAGTGGAAATCGCGGGCACCTCCTTCGCCGACCCAGGCCGGGAACCACAGGGTGTTGTCCATGGTGGCGTAGCGTAGCCGGGTGATGTCGATATCCCTTTCCCCGGCCAGTTCCACTATGCGTTGCAGCACCTTGCCATGGTGCACCTGATCCACCTGGGTGATGGTGTCGGTCATGGCCTGGCGGATCAGATCATTGAACACCGGACGGGGAATGCCGGAAAAATTCATCCGGTCCAGGTCGGCGATGAAAGCATCGGCCAGGGCATCGACGGTGGTGAAGCGGCCTTCTTCCTTCAGTTCGGACAGCCGCTGGTTGACCACCTTGTCATACTTGTCGAAGGCGCCATCTTTCTCGGCTTCGGCCAGTGCCACGATGGCCTCGCCCAGGCTTTCCATATCCTGATAGTCCAGCTTGGGGATGGCCCCTATCAGGTCGATCACCGTACGCGGCAAGCCCTCGCTCTGGAATCCCAGCCTCGGCGTGGCGCCGGGGTAACGTTCATATTTGGTGGTGCTGGCGGCGTCATCTTCATAGAACATGTTCATGGTGACGCCGTTGAGGAAGGCATCGAACAGACCGTCGGGCACCACTGGCATGTGATTGCTGAAGAACATTTCCCAGCCCTGGTTGGAATCCATGTGCAGCCAGTCGCCGGGCAGGCGGGTGGCGTTCATGGTCTCCTCGAACGGGCTCATGTCGCCATCCACCACGCCATATTTTCCCTGCCCGTACACGGAATCGAAAGTGACGCGGGCGCCGTCCAGATTATGGAAATCAATCGCGAAATGAATACGTGGATCGCGCAGGAACATGAGGAAAAACTTCAGCACCTTGACGCTGCCGATGGCAAAGCGTGACGGGATGGTGACCGACTGCTCATGGAAATCCACCTGGAACTTCTGGCTGAAAAAGGTGGGCATGAAGGCATACCAGATTCTTGCCTTGACCAGGATGGACGCGCGCACGGCACCGTCGTGTACGGCAAGGGGGGTGGCCTTGATGTTCTTGTCGGTATCCAGGTCCACGCGCAGGTTCTGGTTGAGAATGCCGGTGCTGATATTCACATAGATATTGTCAAAGACGTTTTCGTCCTTGTGCGGGCCCAGGCGCGGTGACATGCCCTGGATCTGGCTGAAATCGCCGGGCTCGTAATCCATCTGCATCAGGGTGGTTTCGATACGGCCTTTCTCCAGGTCCGCTTTGACATAGTCGGCCCGGGAACGCTCGCTGTTGTTGCGCACCAGATAGATGTAGCGCGGCTTGTTGCGGGGGGAATCCAGACGGATTTCCTCCAGCATGGAGCCTTCTTTCAGGGTGTGGGTTTGCGGGTCAAACCGTTCCCAGCCGCCATCGCGGAACATGAAAACCAGCTCATCGAAGTCATCGAAAATGCCTGGCTCGCCTTCCGGGTCGTGATCATTCTCACCCTCGATCCAGATCAGGCCGGTTTTGTCGAACTCGTCAAACTGAAAAGGGATCGGGATCAGTTTGCCTTCCCGCACGGCCATCAGTGACAGTTCCTCCAGCGCAATGCCGTTATGGCGCGGGAGGTCGTAGCCCTTGATTTCCATGGGGTAGAGGTAGGTGAACTGGGTGGTATCCAGCGCCTTGATGGTGCGGTCCAGCTGGTCGGTGGAAATATTGCGCAGCCCTGACGCCCAACGGCCCAGGGCACTGGGGTCGGCCTTATAGAAGTCCAGGAAATGCTCGAAGTAGGCGTCGGGCACGCCTTCTTCCCAGATTTCCCGGGCCTGCAAGGGGCTGGTTGCACTGATTATCAGGAGGGCAAGGGCGAGCCATGCCTGTCTGCCGATCATTTTGTTATTCTCTGCGTCGTTTTTTGTAAGGATAGGCGAGGCACAGGGTATGACAACAGAAAGAGAAAAAGTAGGCCTTGCTGCCTTGCATCGACGGCTGCACAGCGTACTGCCCAATGTCTCACTAACGTGCCAGACACTGCCGAACACCCCGGCAATCCGGCTCTGGTTGCTCAATGAGCTGTTTCCCGAGCAGGCCCTGGACCCACGGATCGTCAACGCCATCATGGAAGAACCGCCCTACTGGTCGTTCTGCTGGGCCTCCGGCCAGGTGCTGGCGGAATTCCTGCTGTCCAATCCGCAGTGGGTTCAGGGGCGCTGTGTGGTGGATGTGGGGCCCGGTTCCGGTGTGGTGGCCATTGCCGCCGCCAAAGCCGGCGCCGCCCGAGTCATTGCCTGCGATTTGGACCCCTGGGCGCTGGCGGCCACCGAGCTCAACGCGGCGGAAAATGGCGTCAGCATCGAACTCAGTCAGGACCTGGACGCGGCGCTGGCGGATGCCCACCTGGTAACGGCGGCGGATATTCTCTACGACCGGGAAAATCTGCCCCTGCTGGCCCGCTTCCGGCGCGCCGAGACGGTACTGCTGGCCGATTCGCGAGTCCCCGATCTCGACCCCGCGGGCTACCGGCTGCTGGGCCAGTGGCAGTCCTGCACCTGGCCCGATCTGGGGGAATCCAGCGAATACAACGGTGTCCGATTGTTTGCCTCGGAACCGTCGGCGCCCGGCAATGTCTGAATACCCAGTCGGGCGCTATCAGCGATAGCTGCCACCACGTCTGGCCATTGGGGGAAGCGTTTCCCGAACTGTTTTCCTTGAATACAGGAGGAACAACCGTTGTCTGACATAAAGAAAACACTGCAACCTTTTGCCCTGTTGCTGGCGGTGCTCTTTATCGCCGTGTCGCCGGCGCAGGCGGCTTTGCCATCCGTCACCGGGGATGGACAGGCCTTGCCTTCACTGGCTCCGATGCTGGAGCAGACCTCCCCGGCGGTGGTGAATATCGCCATCGAAACCCGCATCCGTACCGCCCGCAATCCGCTCATGGAAGACCCTTTCTTCCGGCGTTTTTTCAATATCCCGGAACATCAGCAGCGTGAACGGCGCGCCGCCAGCGCAGGCTCCGGGGTGATTGTGGATGCGAAGGAAGGCTATGTGCTGACCAATGCCCACGTGGTCAAGAATGCCGACACCATTGAAGTGACCCTGACCGATGGTCGGGAGCTGTCCGCCGAACTGGTGGGCACGGACGAAGAGGTGGACCTGGCGGTGCTCAAGCTGGAGCGTGCCAAGGACCTGACCCAGATTGCCATCGCCGATTCTACTCGCCTGAAAGTGGGCGACTTTGTGGTCGCCATCGGCAATCCCTTCGGCCTGGGCCAGACCGTGACCAGTGGCATTGTCTCCGCCCTGGGCCGCACCGGCCTGGGTATCGACGGCTATGAAAGCTTCATCCAGACCGATGCCTCCATTAACCCCGGCAATTCCGGTGGCGCCCTGGTGAACCTGAAGGGCGAGCTGGTGGGCATCAATACCGCCATCATCGCGCCGGCAGGCGGCAATGTGGGTATCGGTTTCGCTATTCCCACGGAAATGGCCGAGAACGTGATGCATCAACTGATCGAGCATGGCGAGGTTCGTCGGGGCATGCTGGGTGTCACCATTCAGGACCTGAGCCCGGAACTGGCCGAGGCCTTTGGCGTGGACCGTCAGCGTGGCGTGGTCATTACCCAGGTGGTGGAGGATAGCGCCGCCGAGAAAGCCGGGCTCAAGAGTGGCGACGTGGTCATCCAGGTGGATGGCCGTCCGGTCAACCGGGCTGCGGACCTGCGCAACAAGGTGGGCATGTCGCCGGTGGGCGAGAAAGTGGAACTGACCATCCTGCGCGATGGCAAGAAGCGCGCCGTGACCGCGGTGATCAGTGAATCCTCCCAGGAAACCGCCGGTGGCGAGGGTGTGTCAAAGTTCCTGGAAGGTGCGAGCCTGCGCGACCTGCGCAAAGGCGAGTTGCAGCATGCGGATTCCGGTGTGCTGGTGGAAACCGTGGAGCGGGGCTCCCCGGCCTGGCGTGCCGGTCTGCGCCAGGGTGATGTGATCATCAACGCCAATCGTCGGGATGTGGTAGATATGGAAGAGCTGCGTGACGCCGTGGAAGACAAGGAAGCCGCCCTGTTGTTACGGGTAAATCGTAATGGGGGCGTGTTCTTCGTCGTGATTCGTTAACCGGTGAGGCAGCCGGTTCAACCGGCTGCCTCATGCATTGATCAACCCTGTGTTGATCAATGCATGAGGCAACAAGGAGAGTGACCATGAAAAAAGCGATAGTGATGCCCGTGGCCGGGCTGGTACTGGCGGGGCTGAGTGTGACCGCCACGGCGGAGGATCTGGAAGGCCGGATCGAAGCCATCGACGCTGCCAGCCAGACGTTTACCGTGCAGGGCGTGACCTTCCAGGCCACGGACCAGACCGATTACGACGACGGCCTGCGCCAGTTCAGCGACCTGAAGGTGGATCAGCGGGTGGAAGTGGATTTCCAGTACCGCGATGGCCAGCACATCGCCACCGAAGTGGAGCGGGACGAGGAGCGTCGTTAACCGATCCCCCTTGTAGGAGCCGTCTCTCGGACGGCGATGCTCCCGGAATGGCAGTGAATCGCTATCCAGCAGGCGGCTCCTGCAGCCCCAACGCGTCGGCTAATCCTCGAAACGCCCGTGCCGGCCCGCCCCCTTGCGAAAACGTTCGGCACCCGTGATGGCCTCCTCGAAGACGACCGGATAACCACCCGCCCCTTCCGCCGCTAACGCCTCATCAAGATCCAGATCCCACTGCCGGTAGGCAGATAATCTGTCGGCGCGCAGGCATTGCTGGGGAAAGGCGGCAATCTGTCGGGCCAGTGCCATCGCTTCTTCCAGCGCGGAGCCATCGGCGACCACCCGATTGGCCAACCCGATCTGCAACGCTTCCTCCGCCTGTACCGGGCGACCGGTGAGAATCAGATCCATGGCCCGGCTGTGGCCGATCAGACGGGGCAAGCGAACCGTACCGCCATCAATCAGCGGCACCCCCCAGCGCCGACAGAACACTCCAAAGGTGGCGGACTCTTCCATCACCCGCATATCGCAGAACAGCGCCAGTTCCAGACCGCCCGCCACCGCATAGCCGGACACCGCGGCAATCACCGGTTTGCTCAATAACAGGCGTGAAGGGCCCATGGGGCCCGGGCCTTTGCCAGTGGCTTCCACCTCGTTTCGCAACGCCGGATCCCCCAGCGCCGCCAGGTCGGCGCCCGCACAAAAGTTGCCGCCGGCGCCATGCAGAATCGCCACATGCAACGCCGGGTCTTGCTCAAAGCGTTCGAAGGCGGATCGCAATGCATCGGCAGTAGGCCGGTCCACGGCATTGCGTTTGTCGGGGCGGTTGAGGGTGATGATGAACAGGGTGTCCTGTTTTTCTGTGAGTACAGCTTGATCTGACACTGATTGCTCCCGAAGTTAACGTGCGGTTGATCTAAGCATAAATGAAACCGGTTTGCGTGGTCGGTTGTGGTAGTAGTTATGGTTATAGTGATGGCGAGACTTGAGAGTGGGTGAACCATGGTTTATGTCAGAACCTATGAAGCGGAAAGCCTGACACGCGCCCAGCTGGATGCGCTGCCGGGATTGTGGGTAGTGGAATTCGGCGCCAATTGGTGCGGTTACTGCATCGCGGCCCAGCCTGATATTGAAGCGGAGCTGGCGGAGGTTCCCCATATCAGTCATATGAAGGTGGAGGACGGGCCGGGACGCCCGCTGGGACGCAGTTTCCGGGTAAAGCTGTGGCCCACGCTGATCGTTCTGAAAGACGGTAAGGAAATTGGCCGGGTGGTTCGCCCCGCCAGTCGCGAGGCAATTCGGTCAGTCCTGCCCACTACCTGACTCCAGCACCACCTTGCCGATGGTCTGTCCGGAGCGTAGCAGGGCCAGGGCTTCATGGGCGTCTTCAAACGCAAAACGGTGGCCGACATGTGGAGGCGCTAGTGGCACCGCTTTCAGTTCCTCAAGCAGTTCCTGCATGTGATGCGTCTGTTCCCACAGCCAGATCAGGTTGAAGGCGAGCACCGAACGGTTGCTGCTGATCATGTCCATCACATCGTAGCGGGGGCGGCGCAGGTAGCGCCACAGGGCTTTCAGGTAGTCGGGGCGGTTGCCGCTGGGGGTGAACTCGGCGGCGCCAAAGACCACCAGCCGGCCCATGGGGTTCAGGGCGTCGAAGCTGGCCTGTTGCACCTCACCGCCGATGGCATCGAGTACCAGATCGAACGTCAGGTTGTCACGCTGCAACTGGCCACGGAAATTCTTTTCTCTGGTTAGCACCTGTTCGAAGCCCTGTTCGTTCAGCCAGCGAGCCTTTTGTGAGCGGCCGACGGTCCCCACCGGGTGGCCACCCAAGGCGCGGGTGAGTTTCATGGCCTGCAGCCCGACACCGCCGGCGGCGCTGTGGATGAGCACGCGCTGGCCTTTGTGCAGGGCGCCTAGCCGGGACAGGGCATACCAGGCGGTCAATGTCTGGGCCGGCCAGGCGGCGCCCTGGGCAAAATCCCAGTCTGCTGGCAGGGGCAGCAGGTAGGCGGGGTCACTGTCGATCACGGTGGCATAGCCGCCGAAGCGGGTGACACCCATGACGCGATCTCCCACGGCCACTTCGGTAACGGCGCCGCCCACTTCACGTACTCTGCCGGCGAACTCCAGCCCGGGAATAAAGGCGCCAGCGGGCGTGGCGGAATACAGGCCGGTGAGGGCAAAGATATCGGCGAAGTTCAGGCCCACGGCCCGCACGTCCACGCGTACTTGGTTGGCAGGCAAGGCGTTGAGCATTTGTGTGGTCGGTTGCAGGCGGCGAATATCGCCAGCTTTGTGCGTTTGCCAGACATGTCGGTGCATGGTGAATCCCGGTGATGGAGCGTTTGCAGTATGAAAATCCGCTGCGAATGACGCAATGGGTCAGGCCCTGAGGAGTGCAGCCATATTCATCTTGTTGCTTAGCTGGGAACGTGTCAGTCTTTGCCCTTCTGTGATGTAGGAAATCGGATACAGGGAGGCAAGGATGCACTCGGACGATCAGCAGGGGCGTGCTGTGCGAGTCTGGCTGGGCTATGCCCTGACGGAACTGGCGGACCAGCGGGACCTCTTTTATGAACGCTTGGGCAGTATCTTCATTCCGGCCACGGTGCAGTTCATGGGCCCACTGGGATTGCAGGCCTATGTGCCCATGGTGTTGCCCCGGGTAGACGACCCGGTGATACCGGATGAAGTTGCCCTGGTGTTTTATCCCGATGCGCAAACCTACCATGCCGCTTGCCATGACAGTTGTGCCGGCCGCACGTACAGCAGTCTGCATTCCACGGTATTCAGCTTTACCCCCACCGCCGACCGACCCGCCAGCCATAGTGGGTTTCCCGTTCTTTTCCAGCCCGGCGCCGGGCAGACCGGTGCCTTGCAGGTGCTGGATGACGATACCAACTGGCAGCATGGTAGCGTGATCAGTGAAGTCTGCAGCCGGGGCAGTGATAGTCCTGAGGATTTTCTGATGCATTGCCAGGCGGCCATGGCCCACTGGCAGGAGGCGCCGGAAGAGGGGTTGAAAGGCGTCTTTGTTTATCTGGATGAAGCGTTTCTGGTCTGCTGGTCCTGCTGGCAGGGGGAAGCACGAGCGCTGACTCAGGGGCTGGGCGACACGGTACAACGCAGTGTCGCCACGGCAGTGCACATGCCTGCTTCGGCCTTTGCGGACTATGCCGGCGTCACGGTCACCGGCGGGGCCAGTTTCAACCCCTGTTTCACACCCCTGCCTGGCGGGGAGTATTGAGCATGCCGTTTTCCAACCGGGACTTCATGCTCATGGATGCGCGCCTGTTCAAGGCGTTCATGGCCGCAGCCCAGACCCGCAGCTTTACCCATGCCGCTACCCGGGCACATATGACCCAGTCCGGGGTCAGCCAGCATATCGCCAAGCTGGAAGAGCAGGTCGGCGTGACCCTGTTCAAGCGGATTGGCAAGAAGGTCGTGCTCACCGATGCCGGCGAGGCACTGACCCACTACATCAGCCAGCAAATGCAGAGTACCCAGCAGTTCATGGACCGGGTACATGCCATGGAGACCCGCATTGCCGGCCTGGTGTCCTATGCCATGCCTCCCAGTTGCCTGATGTCTCCCCATTTCCCGATGTTGCTGGAGCGGCGGCTGCATCACCCGGATATCGAGCTCAACATTACCTTGACCTCGACCCAGGAAGTGGTGCGGATGGTGCTTGACGATCTGGCGGACTTCGGCTTTGTGACCGAGAAAAACGACCACCCGCTGCTGGATTACCGGCTGTTCTGCCAGGAAGAATATGTGTTGGTCAGCAGCAACAAGGCGGATGTGGAATCCCTGGATGAAGCAACGATTCTGACGCGGCCCTTCATCAACTATCCGGGCTCGGCTTATTACTATGACCACTGGTTGAAGCATGCCTTTGCGCATCGCTGCAACCTGAATGCTTATTCGCTGACCTATGCTGGCGAGATCAATGCGATTCACGGGGCTATCGATATGGTGGTCGGGGGTCTGGGCATGGCGGTGATCCCCAGCCATTGTGTGGCCTCTGAGTTGGAAGCGGGCCAGCTTCACCGCGCGGAGACCCCGGGGCCGTTGATGAACAATATCTACATCACCACCATCAAGGGGCACGACTATCCGTCCCGGGTGGAGCAGGTCATCGAGTGGTTCTTTGACATGGCGTAACGGGCCGGGCTGTGACGTACCCGGCCTGCGGGCGGGTCAGGGTAGCAGGGCAATCAGCGGGGCGGATTTGCCATTGGTGACCAGGGCGCGTGTATAACCGCCATTAATGCTCAGCCTGGCCTGTTCGGTCCAGCCCAGACAGTTGCTGTGAAAGCGGTTGGCCGTCAGCAGCCCGTTACCGGTTTCGTAGGCAATAAAGCCGGGGCCTTCGCTAAGGTCCAGGGTGGCGGTCAGGGTGGTATCCATGGAAAGCGGCAGCCCGGTGCCCACCGGGTGAGAACCGTCGGCCGGGTCATCCATGTAATGGTCGATATTGACCGCGTTGTAGCGCGGGTTCATCTTGAAGAAGAAATTTTCCCCACCCAGGGTAAAGAAGCTGAAATTCTCCCACCCTTTCGCCCACTCACTTTGCCAGACCATTTTGACGTCAAGCGGTGAATGAGGTGGCACGTCGATTTGATAGATACGGCTGTTGCCACTGGCCTTGTTGTAGGCCATGAAGAGGTTCTTGTCCCGGTAGGAAAAGGCATGGACGGTCGTAAAACCGTCAGTGGTGTCTCCATAGGTGCGCTGATAGCGATAACGGTGAAAAAACCGGTCAGCGGTTACCTGGTAAAAATCCATAATACCCTGGTTGATATTATAGGCCAGAAGGTGGAGCTCCCCGCCCAGCATGAAGGGGCTCAAGCTCTGGTAGCCTGTTTCGGTCTTCAGTTCGATGATGGGCGTCAGGCTTCGTGATGTTTCGTCCACCAGTAGCAGATTGAGAGTGCCGTCGGGTTGGCTAACAAAGGCTTCTCGCCCATGACAACAGAAACCGCAGGCGGAGCTCAGCGACTGTTCGCCAGCAAAGGCCGGCAGGGTGCTGAAAGTGGCGGTATCACGTTGTGAATCCGGAGCGAGGGTTAGCCACAGCGGTTGATTGCTCATGCCTTTTCCTCCTTCTTGTCCGCCTCTGCGGCCAATAATGCCCAGGTGGCCAATGCGCCGTTAAAGCTCGTGTATAGCCCCTGTTCGCGGTAGATGTAGCCAGCCCAGCTATCTTGCAGGGAGTCGGGAAGGTCGCCATTGATCACTGGATCGGAGACATTGCGGACAAATCCAAACGGGACGTTCTGTTTCTGACAGGCCATGCCGACGACGGCATCATCCATTTCCACAATGCAGCCATGCTGTTCAAGACCATTGGAGGTGGTGCCGAAAAGGAAGGTATCCGTGGTAATGATCGGCTGCTCGCAGACGACTTTTAATTTTGCGTCGGGCGTATCCGGCCGGATACGGGCATCCTTGGGGTACTGTGGGCTGACTGGCAGTATCTCCGGGCCGGCGGTTTGCAACACTCCTTCCTGGGCCAGGGGCAGGTAATGCTCACCGGGTTGCCATTGCGATTTCACCGTGGTGCCGTTGAAATCCGCGTTGGCAAAATGTTTCAGACAGTAAAAGTAGGCCTGATTGGTGATCAGGGCACTACCAAGTGCATCTTCTTCGCGTACGCCGCCGGCGGTGCCAATGGATAGCAGCAATTGTGGCCTGACCTCGTCACAGATCTGTTCAACAAACTGTATCAGTGGAAGCTGGCTGCCATCCTGCGCCAGGTGCATGCCGGACTTGACCAGCAGCACCTTGAGCTTGCCGATGGTGATGCAGCGATAACTGCCCCAGCTTTCGTCATAAAGCGACGGCGCCCCACCCTGATAGGTCTTCGATACGTCCACCATGTATTGATAAATGCGGCAATAATTCCGCTGGTAGGACTGCCAGCCATCACGCCATTCATGGCTTTTCGCCTGATCCGGCGTGAGTGGCTCGCGTCGGTTGGTGAGCACCTGGTTCATGGCCGCCCATTCCGCACTGGTCCACGTCATAACGACCACGTCCGTGTGGGGAAGGGGGTCCTGGGGGGCCGGGGTTGGCAGGTCCTGGGCGACGGGAATCCGGTTCTCACTGACTCCCAGCCTTTGCCAGTCCACTGCCGGCAGCTCTGTCGGGTTTTCCGGTAATGCCGCCAGGCGCTGGGCATTGAGCAGGGTTTCGGGGATGAGATCGGTTGGAGTGATCATGGTTCGTCCTTGTTATTGCGATGACATGGCCGGCATCCCCCCAAGGCGGTGCCATGGTTGCCGGTTTGCCTTTCATCCTACTGCGTCTTTTCCTTGCAGTTCATTATGGTTGGTAATGGCAATGATCATGGCTGGTGATGCATCTTTCGTGATCGTTTCCATCAGGAGTGATAATTTCCATTTGCATTGTTCCCGCTTCAATACTGATCCGGCCCTGGCAATTTTCAGGGCAAAAAATCCGGGCAGGAGGTGCCCGAAATAAACTCAGTAAATGGAGCAAGACAATGAGCGATATGACAAAGACGCTTTGGGGACAATTCATGACCGCCTTCGTGGATCAGATCAAAATTGAAGGCGTACCGCAGATGCTGACGGGCCCGCAGCCCTGGAACTGGGGTGGCAAGAATCCGCCCATGGGCTCGGTGCCGTATCAACAGATCCAGTTTCTCGATATTGTTCCGGCCAGTCCGCTGGTCGACCCTAACGACCATGGCATGAAACAGGGATTCGGGGATCAGTATCGCATGTTCCTGAATTTCCTGATGACCGATGGCGGCGAGGAAGGGCAGAAACTGCAGCAGAAAATTTCCGATGCTGGCCAGAATCTTAACCAGATCCAGGCTTCGGTTAATGTGGCCTATCAGAACTTCAAGCAGCAGACCAGCAGTACCGAGTCTTACAAGGATTGGCTGGAAAACGAGGGGGCGGCATCCGCGGCCCAGCTCAACCAAGCCAAAGAGCAGCTTAAGGCTGCCAATGCCAACTACCTTGAGTACATGCAAAAGCTGAAAGGCCCGATCAGTGACGCCGCCCAGCGTTATGACGATAACCTGTCCAGCGTTGTCGGTCAGGGCGGTACCATGATCAAGGATCAGCCGGTCTTCGAAATCAGTGAAACGCCCTGGGACTACGTCAAGCGTATTACCGGGGATAACTTTGGTGGCAAGGCCAGCAAGGGGGAAAGCAAGACCTTCTCCTTTGATTCATCGACCCGGCAGTGGTCAGACAGCAC
Organism: Pseudomonadales bacterium; assembly: GCA_022360555.1. Classification (GTDB taxonomy): domain Bacteria; phylum Pseudomonadota; class Gammaproteobacteria; order Pseudomonadales; family Alcanivoracaceae; genus Alcanivorax. The sequence goes on along the minus strand of JAKSCQ010000155.1, from coordinate 34,388 downwards.
GGTTTACGGTGAATCTGAACTGGGGGGACTGTTCGACTTTTTCGGTTTTGAAGCAGCGGGCGAATACAAGAAAGTGTCCACCGAGCACTTTTCCAGCCAGTACGATATTTCCTTCTCGTTCGAGGATGTCTCCGTGGTGACGGTGACACCGGGTAACTGGTTCAACGCGGCCATGCCCACCAACTACAAGAACGGCCCATTCATGCCTGGCCATTCCGGTTTCAAGGATGGCGACGATGTCTACTACTTCGGTAAAGGGGGCAACCTGGCGCGAATCGTATCGCAGATGATTGTCGGCTACCGCCCCACCATTACCATCAATGCGGGCAGCGAGTTCGCCGAGCAGGTCAAGGAAACCATTAAGGGAGAAGGGGGCTTCTTCATCGGGCCGTTCGAATTTGGTGGTGCCGGTGGTTCCGACAGTGACAAGGGCACCGTCAAGGTGGATGGCGAGACCATTACCTGTATCTCCAGCAGTGACTGGGGCACGGTAATTGGTCTGGGGACTAACTGGGTGGTAGACCCGAAATAGGAGACGCTCATGCTACAGGTACAACAGCAGGGGCTTATCCCCAATGCCTTCGGTGCCATGCACCCCAACCAGCAGCATGATGCCATGCATGCTATTGATGCCATCGATTTCGCCGATGTCTGGCGAGGTGCTGGCACTATCGCCAATGTGGGCACGGTACGTGTCGATGTCCAGGGGCGCACAGGTGGTGGCCAGCAGAATCTGCAGGCACAGATTAATGGTATCCAGGGCCACAGTACGGTTGCGGCTGTCCTGATTGCCGATACGGTGGGAGAAACCAGCATTGAGGCGCAGCGTGTTTACGCCCTGCGCAAGATCAAGAACGCCTTGTTCAGCAGTCTCAATGACGGCCATATCTACAGTGTATCGGGCTCACCGACCTGAGTGGTTGTGGTAAGTTGCAAAAGGCTCCGCAAGGAGCCTTTTCTTTTTGTGCCGCAACCGGTTGAATGACAGCCATGCATTGACTGAACGGGAGCTGACATGGTGAATAATCCTGATGTGGGAAAACTGGTTCTGCGGCTGACACTGGGTCTGCTGATGTTGCTGCACGGTATCAGCAAGCTGCATTCCGGGGTGGGCTGGATTGCCGGGGAACTGGCGTCTCACAACCTGCCGGGCTTTCTTGCCTATGGGGTGTTTATCGGGGAAATCATAGCGCCGTTGATGGTGTTGCTGGGTTTCCACACCCGGATTGGCGCGGTGCTGATCGCCGGCAACATGCTGGTGGCGATTGTGCTGGTACACATGGGCGAACTGTTTGCGCTTGGCGATACCGGTGGTTGGGCGCTGGAGCTGCAGGGCTTCTTCCTGTTCACCGCCGTTGCGGTCTTTTTCCTGGGTGCTGGAAAGTATGCGGTGAAGAACTGATTTTCGGGGCAGGGCGGTCAGCTCTGTCGCAGGAATTAAGGAGCCTCTGAATAACTCCAGGCTGTGGTTATGCCGGAAAGCGCAACGCGTTTATCCGGCAAGGGGCTTATTGCCTTGGGCAATGCCGGCAGGTTTGGCGTGCAAGCGTGATGCGTGCCTGCGTGTCAGCATGTTGGGCGTCCGAAATGGCTCGCTTCACGCTCCCCTGCCTCAGCACAATGCTACGAAGAACCCGGTTAATAATCAGGCAGCCCGGTTCAGGCGATTCTTTTCGGCAATCTGGCCGTTGAGGGTCCAGAAGTCGTAGAGAATGCCCAGGCCGAACAGACCGGCGGTGAGCAGGTAGAGAATGCCGGTGATGACCTTGCCCATGTAGAAACGGTGAATGCCGAAAATGCCCAGGAAGGTGAGCAGAATCCAGGCAATGTTGTAGTCGATATTGCCGCCTTCGTACTTCTCGTCCGCCGCATCGTCCATGCCAGGGATCAGGAACAGGTCGATGATCCAGCCGATGAAAAACAGCCCCAGGGTAAAGAACCAGAGGGTCCCGGTGAGCTGCCGGCCATAATAAAAGCGGTGGGCCCCCATGAACCCGAAAATCCAGAGCAGGTAGCCGATGACCTTGCTGTGCGTGTCTTGTTGTTGCATGACTTTCTTCCTCTTTAGAGTTCGACTTTGAGCGCCGTACTGGCCGTGTTGGCCTTGTCGCGAGCCTGTTCAATACTTTCGCCCCGGGCCAGGGCCACCCCCAGGCGGCGGCTGCCGCTGACTTCCGGTTTGCCAAACAGGCGCACTTCGGTATCCGGCTGCGTCAGGGCGGTGTCCAGGCCGTTATAGCGCATCCGTTGTGATTCGCCCTTGATCAGGAGCACGGAAGAGGCGCTGGGGCCTTGTTGTTCGATAACCGGGACCGGCAGCCCAAGGATGGCGCGGGCATGCAGGGCAAACTCCGACAGGTTCTGGGAAATCAGGGTGACCAGGCCGGTGTCATGGGGGCGCGGGGAGACTTCGCTGAAATAGACCTGGTCGCCCTTGATGAACAGTTCCACGCCGAAGATGCCCATACCGCCCAGCGCTTCGGTGATGGCGCCGGCAACCTGTTGCGATGCCTCCAGTGCCTTGTCGCTCATGGGTTGGGGTTGCCAGGATTCCTGGTAGTCGCCGTTTTCCTGGCGGTGGCCGATGGGGGCGCAGTAGGTGGTGCCGTCGCGATGGCGGACGGTGAGCAGGGTAATCTCGTAATCGAAGTCCACGAAACCTTCCACGATCACCCGGCCCTGGCCGGCACGACCGCCGGACTGGGCATACTCCCAGGCGGGCAGAATGTCATCGTCGCTTTTGAGGGTGCTTTGCCCCTTGCCGGAAGAGCTCATCACCGGTTTGACCACACAGGGCAGGCCGATGTCAGCCACCGCTTGCCGGTAGTCGTCCAGATTATCGGCAAAGCGGTAGGGGGAGGTAGGTAATGACAGTTCCTCCGCCGCCAGGCGTCGAATGCCTTCACGGTTCATGGTCAACCGGGCGGCCCGGGCAGTCGGTACTACGGTGAAGCCTTCTTCTTCCAGCTTCAGCAGTTCATCGGTGGCGATGGCCTCGATCTCCGGAACGATCAGAGCCGGTTTTTCCTGTTCCACCAGGGCGCGCAGGGCGCTGCCATCCAGCATGTTGATAACATGGCTGCGTTGGGCCACCTGCATGGCTGGTGCATGGTCATAGCGGTCAACGGCGATCACTTCACAACCGTAGCGAATCAGTTCGATGGCAACTTCACGGCCCAGCTCGCCGGAGCCGAGCAGCATCACGCGGGTGGCCGTATCGGTAAAGGGGGTTCCGATGGAGGTCATGGCATCTCTCAAATCAGGTGTTGGGCCGATTGTAACTGGTGCCGGCCGGCTGGTGCACATACCATGGCAGCCAATGGCAGAAAGGAAAAGATGTGGACGATCAGGACTGGATGAAACAGGCGCTGGAGCTGGCGCAACAGGGGGCCCAGGCCGGTGAGGTACCGGTCGGGGCGGTGCTGGTGAGAGAGGGGGAGGTGCTGGGGCAGGGGTTCAACCAACCCATTCTGTCCCATGATCCCACGGCCCATGCCGAAATCGTGGCCCTGCGAGCGGCGTCCCGGGCGCAGCAGAACTATCGCCTGCCGGGCAGCACGCTCTATGTAACGCTGGAACCGTGCACCATGTGTTTTGGTGCTCTGGTCCATGCGCGTGTATCCCGGCTAGTGTATGCCGCCAGAGAGCCTCGGGCCGGGGTTTGTGTCAGCCAGCTACAGTTGCCGTCGGTGGATTTCTATAACCACAAGCTGCTGGTGGAAGGAGGAGTGCTGGAAGCAGACAGCGCGCAGCTGCTGAAGGCATTTTTCGCGTCGCGACGGGGGCGTTGATTGGCTCGTTTGGTTTGAACGGATAGGCAGGAGCGGGGTTCCTGTCGGGGCTGGGACAGGCTCCCAGGTGTGCCTGTGATTTGCGCGTGGAAAAGATTCGCTTGCAGGCAAGCTCCCACGGGGAGTCACGGCGGCCACAGGAAGAAGCATAAAAAAAGGGCCGGCATTGCCGGCCCTTTTCAATGGGAAGGCGCCAGTTACTGGAACTGGGCTTCCTTGGTGGTGGCTTTCATGATGGCCTCTACACGACGGTTTTGTGCACGGCCTTCGCTGGTGCTGTTATCAGCAATCGGGCTTTCCTCACCATAGCCTTCGGTGGTGATCCGCTCTTCGCTGATGTCAAAGTTGTCAACCAGCACTTTCTTCACGGCGTCTGCGCGTTGCTTGGACAGCTTCTTGTTGTAGCTGGCCGCGCCAGAGCTATCGGTGTAGCCGTGCAGTTCCAGGTCGGCTGACGGATACTTGCGCATCTCGTTGGCCAGGTTTTCCAGTTCCGGATAGGACGTCTGACGGACTTCTGCCTTGTTCAGGCCGAACTCAACGTACAGGGTTTCCTTCACGTCACGGTCCAGGTACTGCTGACAGCCTTTCTCGTCAACCAGGGCGCCTGCCGGAGTTTCCGGACATTCGTCCATGCTGTTGACCACGCCGTCGCCGTCATCGTCCAGCTCACAGCCGGTGGCATCCACCTGGGCGCCTGCGGCGGTGTTGGCACACTGGTCCTGCTCGTCCGGTACGCCGTCACCGTCACTGTCGGTAACCACGTTTTCCACCGGAGCGGGTTCTTCTTCTTTCTGGGCGGAACCGCCAATCAGGAAGTTCAGGCCGGCGTAGACTTCCGCGTCCCAGCGCTCGCTATCAAAGGCATAGTAAGGACGTGCGCCTACATCCAGCATGAAGTGCGGGTGCAGCAGGGTCTGAAAACCCGCTTCCAGCGTACCAATGGTTTCCTGGTAGTCATTGGAGCTGTCACTGGTCGGTTCACTGCGGAATTCACCGGCACCGATACCCACGTAAGGTTCGAAGGCGGAGTTGCCGGCAAAGTGTTTACGCAAGGCTGCGTGCGCAATGTTCAGATCAGTGTCACCAAAAACATCGGTATTGGAGTTGTTGCGCTCCCACCAGCCCTGGACAGACCAGTTCCGGCTGAAGCGGTAACCCAGTTGGGCACCGGGCAGGGTCACTTCGTTTTCTGATGTGTTCTCATCGTAGTGAGCACCGACGTCCAGCCAGTTTTCACTGATATGGCCACCAAAATAGAAGTAACGTTCGGGGATTTGGTCAGCAACAACGGCAGAGGTTGCTGTCACGGATGCGCAAGCAATGCTCGCCGCCAACAGACGTTTAGCGCTCATAAGCTCCTTCCTTGTCTTATCAAATTAGGCAGTACAAACACGGGGTTAGTGTTTGTCAGCCTGTCTCCCAAGTAAATCCTCAACGGGTAGATTAATAAAAAAATTTACAAATATGGAAATTCTTTGGTAGCGGGAGATAACTTTTTTGTAATTTTTAGTAGGAAAGTATTATGAGGTTGTATTAATGGTAGGGCGTTACTATTAGTCAATCCGATCGCGTCGTTCGTTGCGGTTCTGGTAAAGCGCATAGTCGGCTTCGTTGAGCAGCGGATTGAGGTGGCGGCCACTGTTTTCGGTGCTGGCAACGCCGATTTTTGCGCCGATTTTTACGGTGGTATCGCTGTCTTCGCCGGGCTGGCGGCTGGTAAGTTTCAGGTTGGCGGTCAGCGCCCGCAGGCCTTCCCCCATACGGGCGGCATCGTCATAACTGGTATGGGGCAGTACCAGCAGGAACTGGGCGCCATCAAAACGACCAAACAGATCACTTTCACGGATTTTTTCGCGGATGGAATCGGCAAACAGGCGCAATGCCTTTTCACCAGTGTGACGTCCGTACTCGTCCAGTAGCTGGGTAAAATCGTTGAGCTCAATCAGCAGAATGGAAACGGTGTAATTATGGCGCTGACTCAAGGCCAGCTCCCGCTCCAGCATGCCAAGCAGGTGGGGGCGGTTAAACAGGCCGGTCAGGTGATCCTCGCGCGCCAGTTGCTGCAGTTGACGGTTCTGACGGTCCAGCGCCACCAGGCGGCTGCTAAACAGGTAGAGGGGTGGTGTCAGCAACAGCAGGGGGAGTACAGTGGCCAGTATCAGCCCGGACAGCCAGTCGCGCTCACCCACCACCAGAATGGCGATACTGGTGAGAATCACGGAAACCAGAACCGCGCTCAAAGTGACCAGCAAGGAGCCCTTGAGAGCCGACGCACGATCATGGCGAGTGGTGTGACGCGAAGACGTGGCGATCACCTGAAACAGCTTGGACATGCTGCGTTATCCCCGAACAAAGTGCTGATTATTATGAGGTCAGTATCCGGGTTGGTCCGCTGCCGCGCAATAGTCACCTGCCAAGCAGGGATGCCTTCAGGGAATCGGAGTAAGGGGCTTCACCGAACCATATCTGCAGGTAGGCACTGGCAAAATCGTTGCCGGTTTCCCGGGCCAGGGGGGTATCGTTAAGGAACAGTTCCAGGGCCTGGTCCCGGTAGATCAGGCGGTAGATATCGCCGTCGCCGATATCCTGGTAATGGCTGTTGAAGCGTTCGAAGCGCGGCGCAAGGGCGTCGAAGGTAGTCTCATCCAGATTCTTGCGCAGAAAATTCATCGCTGCCTTGGCGAAGGCATCGCCGGGGACATCGCGAAAGTAGCGGAATTCCAGGCGCAGGGGCGGCGCCAGCAGGTTGCCAGCGTTGCAGTCGAGGCGGGACAGGGTCGCCTCGCCCACGGTAAAGATACGCAGAGCCTTGACGTCGCTGCGGTGACAGACTGTCCATTCATTAGCTGCAACGGCGGCAGCCGGGGTGAGCAGGGCCAGTGAGAGCAAAAGTGGTATCAGTGGTCGCGTAGCCATCGTGTCGGTGGTCCTATGATGGGTAGATGTTGATCCAGTCCCTGGCTGCTGTCCCAGAAATCCTGCTGGAAGATAACCTGCCCCCGGGCATTGAAGCGCAACTGGCTGATACCGATGGTGCGTGACAGGCGAGCCTGGCCCAGCACGGAGAACTGCGCCTCCATGATCCAAACCAGAAATACCTCGTTGTTGTGGAAAAGGCTGTCTCTGACCTGCAGGGAAAAGGCTTCCAGCCGGTTGGCGGTGGCCAGCAGGTGTTCGCGCAGGGCCTCCCGGTTGCGCAGGGTGACCAGGGTGTCGTTGAAGTACAGGTTGCGGGCGTATATCTGGTCAATATTGTCCTGAATATGTTGCGCTTCCAGCGGGTTATAGAAAGCAATAAAGCGCGACAGGGTCTGCCGGTCAGGCAGGACGGAACCCCCGGCGCCTTCAAGGGCCTCAAGGCCGTCGAGATAATGATCGGTGTAGCCGTAAGGGCCTTTGGGTGTGCTGCTGCATCCGCCCAGAGCGGTCATCAGCGCAACGCAAAGCCATAGTGGAAGCCATTTCATGACGCTAGCGTGGCCCCTGGCCGGTGATCCGGATGTGAAGGCATTTCACAACTTCTTGATCACCCGGGGTGCATGGTTGGGCAATGAAATCCATTTCGCCAGTGATCCTGTTCAACGTCGTTGCCTTTCAGCTGTTATGGGCTGCGGCTGTCATGGGGGCGGCAGCCGGTTTGCCCTGGCTGGCGTGGCTGGTGCTGATGGGCATGCTGGCTGGCCAGTGGTGGCTGGGAGGCCCCTGGCGTCAGGATCTGTTCATGATGGCAGTGGGGGCGTTGGCCTGCCTGCTGCTGGAGCCGGTCTGGCTGGTCTCGGACATTCTGGCGTATCGTGACTGGCAATACGCTTGGCTGGCCCCCGGCTGGATCTGGGCCTTGTGGATGGGGTTTGCGGTCAGTTTTCACTATGCACTTGGCTGGTTGGGGCAACATCCGGTGGCGGGTATTTTGCTGGGAGCCCTTGGCGGTGGTTTTTCCGTGATCATGGGTATTCGTCTGGGGGCGGCATCCGCACCGCAAGGGGAAATGATGCTGGTGCTGGTGTACGCACTGACCTGGTCGCTGACTGTACCGTTGCTGGCGGCACTGGCTCGACGCCACCGGGCCGGGAGAGGACGCTATGCCTGATATTCATTATTTGCTGTTAATTGCCTTGTTGCTAATTGCCACCGTGTTGTGGCTACAGCAATTGCAGACCCGCAACGCTGGCTGGGTGGATGTGTTCTGGTCCTGGTCGGTGGGTGTGGTTGGCTTGATCTTTCTGTTGATCGGGCAGGGCAGTATGGCGCCAAGACTGGCTGCCGGGGTGTTATTGGTTGTCTGGTCCGTACGGCTTGGCGGGCATATTTTTATCCGGGTTCGCAACGACAGCCGGGAAGATGGGCGTTATGCCGCCATGCGCGATGCATTGGGGCAGAAGGCGGCGCCAGTCTTTCTGCTGTTCTATTGGGGGCAGGCGGGGCTGGCCTGGGGGTTTGCCCTGACCTTCCTGGTGATCGGTAACCAGAAGGCGTTTTTCTGGCCTGCCGTGCTGGCCGGTGTGGCGCTTGGGTTACTGGCCATTGGTGGTGAGGCGTTGGCCGATAGACAGTTAAAGCGTTTCAAACAGCGCCCTGACAGCCGGGGGGGTACCTGTCGGGAGGGGCTGTGGCGCTACTCCCGTCACCCCAACTATTTTTTCGAGTGGTTGCACTGGGTGAGTTATCCGGTGATGGCCATGGGGGCCGCGCACGGTGGCTGGCTCTGGCTGTTGCCACTGGCCATGTTGGTATTTCTCTGGTTTGTCACCGGTATTCCCTATACCGAACGACAGGCTCTCAAAACCCGCGGTGATGATTACCGTGACTATCAGCGCACCACCAGTGCATTCTTTCCCTGGAGACCTGGAAAATGATGATTCAGATGGCAGAGTCCGGCCTGTTGCCGGACGGGCTGGTTCGCTTCGGTATCCGTCGTTTGCTGGGGCAGCGGCTGCAGCAGGAACGTTCCCGGCAGGATCGTCACAGGCTGGAGTTGGCCCTGCGACAAGGGCCGGTGGCGGTCGGGCAGAATGAGGCCAACGAGCAGCATTACGAGGTGGATGCCCGGTTCTATGAACAGGTGCTCGGGCCTTACCTGAAATACTCCAGTGCCTGGTGGCCCGACGGAGTGGAAAATCTGGCGGATGCCGAAGCGGCCATGTTGGCACTGACTTGTGAGCGGGCTGAACTGGCGGACGGTCAGGAGATTCTGGAACTGGGCTGTGGCTGGGGCTCGCTCAGCCTGTGGATGGCGGAGCATTACCCCAGCAGCCGGATCACCTCGGTCTCCAATTCCGCTTCCCAGAAAGCCTTTATTACCGGCAAGGCCAGGGAGCGCGGGCTGGATAACCTTACCGTGATTACCGCGGATGCCTCGCTCTACCGCCCGCAACAGCCCTTTGACCGGGTCGTGTCCGTGGAAATGTTCGAACACATGCGCAACCACACCGCGCTGATGGATCGTATCCATGACTGGCTGACACCCGGTGGCAAGTTGTTCATTCACGTGTTCTGCCATCGCAATCTCACCTATCTGTTCGAAGACCAGGGAAGCAGTGACTGGATGGCCCGCTATTTTTTCACTGGCGGCATGATGCCGGCTTATGACTGGCTGCCGCATTGCGCTGGCAGACTGGAGGAAGAACAGCGTTGGGCGGTCAACGGGAAACACTATGCCCGTACCCTGGAAGCCTGGCTGGCACTGGCGGATAAAAACCAGTCCGGCCTGGTCTCGTTGCTCGATGAGATTTATGGCCAGGGCGAAGGCAAAACCTGGCTGCAGCGTTGGCGTATGTTTTTCATGGCGTGCGCCGAGCTGTTTGACTATGGTGACGGAGAGGAATGGTTTGTGGCCCATTACCTGTTTGCTCGCCCAGCAATCGAGAATCGTTGACGGCACCTATGAAAAAAACCGGCGTTCAGCATCGTCTCACCCGGGTTTATCTGGTCCAGCTTCTGTTGATCAGCTTGGCTACGGTGCTGGGTGTCTGGGCCACGGCCAATATCATTGAACAGGTACTGGTGAAGCAGGCCCTGATCAAGGAGGCCGATCACTACTGGTCATTGCTGGAGGACAACCCGCAGCAACCCCGCCCGAATACCCGCCACCTGTTGGGCCTGCTGACCAGTGACGCGGTGCGCGATGAGGTCCCGAAAGTGTTGCAGTCCCTGCCGGATGGTTACCAGCGTGTCGATCTGGCTGGGGAGCGGCCCATTGTCTATATCGAAAGTCAGCAGGACGCCCGCCTTTACCTGATTTTTGACGAAAAAAGGGTGTCGGTACTGGCCTTCCTGTTCGGTATTTTGCCGCTTACCGGGGTGCTGCTGATTATCTATATCACCTCTTTTCTGGGCTGGAAAAAGTCCCGCGACCTGTTATCACCCCTGGTGCAATTGGCGGACCGGTTGCGGCAGACGCCGGTGGACGATCCCAGCGTGGCCCGGCCGGATCTGAGCCGTATTGATGCGGATACGGACAGTGAGGTAGCGGTACTGGTGGCCGCGCTGGAAGCCTATGCGGACCGGCTGGTGTCCTTCGTGGAACGCGAACGGCAATTTACCCGCGATGCCAGCCATGAGTTGCGCACGCCGCTGGCCGTGTTCCGGGCCAACCTGGAATTGCTGGCCAGCCAGATCGGTGACCGGCCACTGATCGGGCGCATGGAAGACACGGTGGAAGACATGGAAGCCACCCTGGAAACCCTGCTGATGCTGGCGCGCACAGAACAGATTCAGCCCGAGAGCGAGGACGTCATCGTCAATGATCTGGCGGTGAACCTGATCGAACGGCTACACCCGCTGGCCGAGCGCAAGCAGATCCGCCTGCAGGTCAGACAGACAGCCCTGCTGACCGTACACAGCCCGGAAGCGGCACTGACCATCGTGCTGACCAACCTGGTAAGAAATGCCATCAACTACAGTGGCTCGGGGGAAGTGACCATTGTGGTGGTGGACAAGGCGGTTCATGTGGTGGATTACGGCGCCGGCATGGAAGCGGAAGAGCTGGCCCGGGTACTGGAACCCTTCGAACGCGGTGGAAGCCATGAAGAAGGCGGCCACGGCCTGGGGCTCGCTATCGTGCAGCGTCTCTGTGAGCGTTACCAGTGGAAGCTGATGGTCACCAGCGAGCCGGGCCGGGGCACGGAAGTTTGTGTTCAGTTTGCCTGAGATTGGCCGGCAAGCAGCGATTCATACTGTAGGCTGACCAGTAACTGTTTGGCATTCAGGGCATCGCGGATACGGTCGGCCACCCGCCGGGATTTGGCTTCATTGGTGTCGGCCAACAGGATGCCAAAACGGTTGTCGCCCAGATGGGCAACACTGTCCTGCTCGCGCAGCAGGGCGGCCAGGGAATCGGCAATGGTGACACTGTCTCCGTCGGCGGGGCCCTGCAGGTAGAGCACGGTGGAATCCGCGCCCAGGTCGCGGCAATGGCGCACTTCCTGGGCAAAGATATCGTTCCAGCCTTCCCGCCCCGGCAGGCCGGTTTCGTCACACCGGTCGGGGTGTTCCACAAAGGTGTTGAGCCGTTGTTCCCGGGCATCGCGCAGGGCGCCTTGAAGCAGAAAACTGATCAGGACGGCGTCGTGCTGCAGGCCGGGCAGGGCGTCGGCCAGTGATGCCGGTTGTGGGCTTGGGTCCAGTGCGCACAGGGTGCCGAAAAGGCGATTGTCTCGGTCCACCAGCGGAATGCCGATATAGGCACCAATGCCGAGTTCCTGATTGATCGGCGCGTCACGGTAGATCGGGTGGCCGGTAACGTCGGACACAATCCGGGGGGCGCCCTGTTCCACCATGCGCACACAGTAGCTGGACTGCCACTCAAGGCGATGGCCCTGGGTCAGGCCGTAATGGTTATCGTGAACGCGCAACACCACCAGCGATTCATCACGCACACGGGTGATCATCCACAGGGCCATGCCATAACGGGCCTGCAATTCTCCCAGATGGGCATCCAGCAAGGTCTGGCAGGACTGCGGAAACTGTATATCATCGAGACGGGACATATTCGGACAAGTGTTATTTTTTGCCTATTGTCAGCCCCGATGGAACGTGGGTGCAAGCCCTGGCCTGAAAAGCTGTGCGCCAGGCCCACCCGGTTTGCTCTGATCGATTATTCAGCGATTTCCTGACTTTGGATGCTGAAGCCGACGCCGGGCAGGGTATTGAGCAGGGTTTGTCCGAAAGGTTTGTCCACCGCCTTGCGCAAATTATAAAGATGGCTGCGCAGGGCGTCCGAATCCGGCACCAGGTCACCCCAGAGTTCATGTTCAAGTTGTTCGCGGCTGACCACGCGTGGTGATTCACGCATCAGAATACGAAGAATACGAAAAGCCGTCGGGGACAGTTTAAGTAATTGGCCCTGACGTCGGACTTCCTGGCGGCCCGGGTCCAGTTCCAGATCGGCTACCTTCAGGGTGTTGGCGGTTACCTCGCGACGTTGCCGTCTTACCAGAGCGCTGGCCCGGGCGGCCAGTTCTGGCAGGGCAAAGGGTTTGACGATGTAATCATCGCCACCTCGGTCGAATCCCTGCAGCTTGTCTTCAAGCTGGTCGCGGGCGGTCATGAAGATCACCGGCATATCCAGGGCCAGATCCTTGCGCAGGTAACGGCAGAAACTGTAGCCATCCTCGCCGGGCAACATTACATCCAGCAGCATCAGATCGTAGTGATGTTCCTGCACCAGTTCCCGGGCCAGGCGGGTATTGCCGGCATAATCCACCGTGGCGCCCTGTTGCTCCAGATATTCCAGTACGGTCTGGGCCAGTTGCCGATGATCCTCTACCAATAAAATGGACAGGTTTTCCACGGTGGTGCTCCTTTGTGATGACGATTCCATGGTCGTGTTTCCACCGTCAAGAAGCCGTCAAGATTCTTCACGTTAGGCTCCCTAGTCATTCAGCGTGCCGGTACGGGCAAAACGCTGGCGGTAGTGGCTGGGCGACAGACCGGTATGGCGTTTGAACAGACGGGAAAAACTGCTCACGTCCTGATAGCCCACCTGTTCGGACAGCTTGGCCAGGTTATTGATGCCGCGCTCCAGCATCTTGCGCGCCGCTTCGATGCGAACCCGCTGCAGGTACTGCAAGGGCGGCTCGCCCAGGGTATTGGTGAAACGCCGCTGCAATTGCCGGGGGCTGAGATGCACCATTTCCGCCAGGTCGCTGAGGTTGGTGCTTTCCCGGTAATGCTCGTGAATCCAGGCCTGAATGGTCTGCACCTGGTCATCCTGGTGATAGGTGTGGGCGGGCAGGCCGGCATAGATACTTTGCAGGTCGTTGCGCACGTCTATCACGAAGGCACGGGCCAGCTCCCGGGCCAGGTCGGCGCCACAATAACGCTCCACCAGCAGGATGCTCAGGTCGCGCCAGGCCGTACCGCCACCGGCGCAGAAGATGTTGCCATCGCGGGTGATCAGTTCCCGCTCGTTCAGGTTTACCTGCGGGTAGCGATGCCGGAACTGTTGACTGAAACCCCAGTGGGTAGTGGCGGTCTTGTCATCCAGCAGGCCGGCTTCGGCAAGCAGGAAGGCGCCGGTGCAGTTGCTGGCCAGATCCGCGCCGCCCTGATGCAGAAAACGCAGCCAGGGGAAGACGTCACGCTCCTGATGGAGCACCTCTTCGATCCTGCCACCGATGGTGGGGATGACCACCAGATCCACCTTGTCCACCTGTTCGATGGAGCAGTCCACGGCCATGCGAATGCCCGGTGTGCAACGTACCGGATTACCATCGCGCGATACCACCTGCACCTTGAACTGGCGGTTGAGCGGCTGGTTGTGGATGCGGTTCCAGGTCACCCCGGTGAGCGTCAGCAGATCCACGATCCCGGTCAGGGCAGAGGCAAAAACGCCATCGAAGGCCAATACGGCTACATGAAACATTGTGTCGTGTTCCACCATAAATAAGTCATAGGCGACAATGCCAGACTGGAGCGGGGAATGGCAAGCTTTGTGTCAGTTCTGATTACTGCCGGATGACAGGCGCTACACCTATCCGACAGGCTGCCGCAGAATATCGCCAGGGTTTCTGCGAAAAATCAGTGCTCCCTGAATACAACAACCGGAGCCAAGCTGTGAGTGATGTGATTCTTGACCGCCGTGATTTGCGGTTTCAGCTGTTTGAGGTGCTGGACACCGATACTCTGTTCCAGCGTCCACGTTTCGCCGAGCACAGCCGCGAAACCGTGGAGGCGGCACTGGATACGGCAGAAAAGCTGGCCCGGGAAAAATTTGCCAATCACAACAGTCTGGCAGACAAGGAAGAGCCTGAATTTGTCGATGGCAAGGTGGTCATGCGCCCGGAAGTGAAGGAAGCGTTTGATGCCTACATCGAAGCCGGTTTTCTGTCTTCCCGCGCCAGCTTTGAAGAAGGCGGCATGCAGTTGCCGGAAATTGCCGCCGCTGCCTGCAAGGGTATGTTCACCTGCGTCAATCCCAGCTCCACCGGCTATGCCTTCCTGACCGCTGCCGCGGCCAATGTGATCCGCAACTTTGCCAGCGACACCCTTAAGGAACAGTTTCTCGAGCCCATGATGGCCGGCCGCTTTACCGGCACCATGGCGCTCACCGAACCCCATGCCGGCTCGTCTCTGGCCGATATCCGTACCAAGGCCGTGCCCCAGGACGACGGCAGCTATCGTCTCAAGGGCAACAAGATTTTCATCTCCGGTGGCGATAACGAACTGGCTGACAACATCGTGCACCTGGTACTGGCGAAAATCCCCGGCGGGCCGGAAGGCGTCAAGGGCATCTCCCTGTTTGTGGTGCCCAAGTATCGTCTGGACTCGCAGGGTAACCCGGGCGAGCGTAACGACGTGGTGCTGGCCGGTCTGATTCACAAGCTGGGCTATCGTGGCACCACCAGCACGGCACTGACTTTTGGCGACAATGGCGATTGCCATGGCTATCTGGTCGGCGAGGCGCACCAGGGACTGCGCTACATGTTCCAGATGATGAACGAAGCCCGGGTCGGTGTGGGCTTTGGCGCTGCGGTACTGGGTTACCGGGGTTACCGGTTTGCCCTGAACTATGCCCGCGATCGTCTGCAGGGTCGTCATCCAGATGCGGCGGATTTCAGCAAGCCCATGGTGCCCATTATTGAACACGCGGACGTAAAGCGGTTGTTGCTGACACAGAAAGCCTATGCCGAAGCGGCTATTGCCATGAGCTTGTACGGTTATCGGTTGGTGGATGATATCCAGACCGGCGACGAGGCGGCCTCCAGAGACGCGGAACTCTTGCTGGATCTGCTCACCCCGGTACTGAAAACCTGGCCGTCAGAGTTTGGTGTGAAGGCTAACGACATGGCCATTCAGGTATTCGGCGGCGCCGGTTATACCCGTGAATACCCGGTGGAGCAGGTCTGGCGTGACAACCGCCTGAACCCCATCCACGAAGGTACCACCGGGGTGCATGGCCTGGACCTGCTGGGCCGCAAGGTCTGGCAGGCCAATGGCAAGGGGATGCAGTTGCTGGCATCGCGCATCCTGGCCGATGTACAGGCCAGTACCGATGAGCGCTGCAAGCCCTACGCCGATGCCCTGCAACGTATGCTGCCACTGATTGAACAGGCCACCGCCGCCAGCGGTGCCCTGATGAAGGAAAAAGGCCCCCGTGTCGGCCTGTCCAATGCCAATGCCTACTTGCAGTTGGTGGGCCACACCGTGGCCGCCTGGATGTGGCTGCGTCAGGCCAATGCCGCAGTCAAACTGGATGCACCGGAAGATACCGATTTTGCCAACGGCAAATTGATGGCTGCCAAGTATTTCTTCCACTGGGAATTGCCCCGTGTCGAGCTGGACGCGCAACGACTGATTGACGCCGATAGCACCTTCATGGACATGGATAGCCGCTGGTTCTGATTGTCAGAAACCGATGTGTGCCTATCGTCATCAGGCTCGGGCCCTGTTTATTGCAGGGAAAGCTATGACGGTATTTTTCAGGCCCCCGCCAGGGGGCTTTTTTTTGTTTTATTGCCTTTGCGGGAATTCAGGCGGGTCGCACGTCTGAGGCCAGGAACTGAAACCGGTTTGTCTTCGCCGCTTCCGGGGCGGTCGAGGGTATCAGGCCCGGTGAAGACCGGGATATCTGCTTCGAGGCCTGCGGATTTGCCCGTTATAGCGTCCTGCGAAAACGCCCTCCGATCTTTGCGGCCTGTCACCTTGTTGATGTCATCAAACCGTCATATATTGCGACGGTGTTTTGTTTCATAACAATGTTCAGGGAGACAGAGAACATGAAGAAGACCTTGCTTGCCGTATCCGTTGCCTCGGCGCTGGTGCCTGTTGACGCCATGGCCGCGCCTTCATTTTACGGGAAGCTCAACATCAGCGTGGACAAGACCAGTGACTATCCCGACACCGCTCTGGTGACGGACCAGGATGACCTGTCCGATGCCTGGTTTGTGTCCAGCAACAATTCCCGCCTGGGAGTGAAGGGTGAAGAGCCGCTGTATAACGACAGCCTGTCCGTGATCTACCAGATGGAAGTGGGCTATGACGCCGATGGTGACAGTGATGATACCTTCAGCACCCGTAACAGCTTCCTGGGCCTGGGCACCTCCTTCGGCAAGATCTTTGCCGGTCGCTACGACAGCGTGGTCAAGCTGGCGGAAGGCAGGATCGACCAGTTCAACGATACCGTGGCCGATATGGATACGGTGTTCCTGGGCCAGCGCCGTAACAGCAACACCCTGAACTGGGAAAGCATGGACATGGGCGGCATCGTGGTGCGAGCCCAGGTGGCACCGGGGGAAGGTGAGACCATTGGTACCGCTCCTGACGAGGAAACCAAAGACGGGTTGACCGATACCTGGGGCCTGTCTGCGACTTACCAGGCCGATGCACTGTATGGGGCACTGGCTTACGAAAGCGGCTACACAGCTGGTGTGGCGGGTCTGGGTGGCGGTGATATCGAGACCCTGCGAGGCTCCTTCGGCATGAACCTGGCAGACAATCTTCAGTTCGGTGCCATTGTGGAGCAGAGCGATTTCGACCCGGTAGTCGGTGAGGGTGGCGACCTGATGTCCTATCTGTTGAGTGGCCGTTTTGGCCTGTCCGAACGTGTTGCCCTGAAAGGGCAGCTTGGCATGCTCGACAGCAGTGACCTGGACCTGGATAGCCAGATCCTGACCTTCGGTGCCGACTACAAACTGGGTGATCAGACCACGGCCTATGGTTTGGCTTCTGTGTCCGAAACCGATTACGACCCGACGGGTTCCCTGTTTGACGTGGACGAATCCGGCATGGCCTTCTCCGTCGGCATGATCCACAAATTCTGATTGAGACGCTGTCGCGCTGACACGCAGGCACGCAGCACGCTTGCACGCCGCTGTCTCCGAACCTTCTACGAAGAACCCAAAAAAAGAAAGCCCGGCATTCGCTGGGCTTTCTTTTAGCTGTTAACGATTAATTATTCACTATTAACTGCTTTTTTCACCCTTCCCACTTGCGCAACACCAGGCTGGCATTGGTGCCACCGAAACCGAAGCTGTTGCTCAGCACGGTTTTCGGGCCGCGGTCCTTGCCGGTGACCAGAATGGGCAGCCCGTCGGCCTTTTCATCCAGGTTGCTGATATTGGCGCTGATGGCGGTGAAGTCATGCTGCATCATCAGCAGGCTGTAGATGGCTTCGTGAACCCCCGCCGCCCCCAGACTGTGGCCGGACAGGCTCTTGGTGGAACCGATGTCCGGGCAATCATCGCCGAAGACTTCGCGGATGGCTTTCAGCTCTGCCACGTCACCCACCGGGGTGCTGGTGCCATGGGCGTTGATGTAATCCACCGGGTCATCCACGTTCGCCAGGGCCTGGCGCATGCAACGAGCCGCGCCTTCACCGCTGGGGGCCACCATGTCGTGGCCGTCGCTGGTGGCGCCGTAACCCACCACCTCGGCGTAGATCTTCGCGCCACGGGCTTTGGCATGCTCCAGCTCTTCCAGCACCACCATGCCGCCGCCACCTGCGATGACAAAGCCGTCGCGGTCGGCATCATAGGCGCGGGATGCGGTTTGTGGCGTGTCGTTGTACTTGCTGGACAGGGCACCCATGCCGTCGAACAGACAGCTCAGGGTCCAGTGTTCTTCCTCGCCGCCCCCGGCAAAGACCACGTCCTGCTTGCCGAGCTGGATCTGTTCCGCCGCATTGCCGATACAGTGCGCACTGGTGGCACAGGCAGAGGCGATGGAATAGTTGATGCCCTTGATCTTGAACGGGGTGGCCAGACAGGCAGAGACCGTGGAAGCCATGACGCGGGGCACCATGTAGGGGCCAACGCGTTTCACTCCCCGCTGTCGGGCGATGTCAGCGGCTTCCACCTGGTTGAAGGAAGAGTGCCCGCCGGAACCGGCGATCAGCCCGGTCCGTTCGTTGCTGACCTCATTGTCTTCCAGGCCAGCATCGGCAATGGCCTGTTGCATAGCCACATAGGCATAGGCAGCGGCGTCGCCCATGAAGCGGCGTGGCTTGCGGTCGATAAAGTCTTCCAGGGCAATTTCCGGGCTGCCGGCCACATGGCTGCGCATGCCCAGTTCCTTGTATTCCTCCTTGAAGCGAATGCCCGAGCGTCCGGTGCGCAGGGATTGGGTAACACTGTCAGCATCGTTTCCCAGGCAGGAGACAATGCCCATACCAGTGATGACTACGCGGCGCATGATTGGCTCCTAAAATCCTTCGGTAGAGGTGAACAGGCCGACCCGCAGGTCTTCGGCAAGGTAGATTTCCCTGTCGTCCACCAGTACGGAGGCATCGGCAATGCCGAGGATCAGCTTGCGGGAAATGACCCGCTTCACATCCAGCTTGTAGGTGAGTTTCCTGGCGGTGGGCAGCACCTGGCCGGAAAACTTCACATTGCCCACACCCAGTGCCCGCCCGCGGCCGGGGTGGCCCAGCCAGCCCAGGAAAAAGCCCAGCAATTGCCAGGTGGCATCCAGGCCCAGGCAGCCCGGCATCACCGGATCGCTTTCGAAATGACACTCGAAAAACCACAGGTCCGGCCGGATATCCAGCTCCGCGATGATTTCCCCCTTGCCATACTTGCCGCCCTGATCGGTGATCCGGGTGATGCGATCCATCATCAGCATGTTGGGCAGGGGCAGCCGTGCGTTACCGGGGCCGAACAATTCCCCGTGGGCGCAGGCGAGCAGATCCTCGCGAGCGTAGGCCGATTTCCGTTCTGTTGTTGTAGTGCTCAAAGTCTTACTCCGTGATGGCCGGGTGGCGCATTCTGAGTATATGGATGATTTATGACGTTATTGTTGGGGCAACGTGACACCCTGTCATGTTGCCCGCATAGTAGCAAAGCGAAGTGAAAGCATACGAATAGCAAGCGTCTCAAAATATGTCGGAATGCTCGCATTACCGAAAATGACCGATGAACGGACAATAAAGACCATGGTCTGACCTGAATCCATGTCCCCTGACGGGTAATTGCGGCTATCGCCACGGACTTGCAATTGCCGGACCATGTACCGATGCTATGCGCGCCGGACCGCGCAGCACCGGCAAAAGCAGCGAATTGAGGAGTTCTCGTGGCGGCAGAAATCGGGCATTTATCCTTGTGGCTGGCATTGGCCGCAGCCCTGTGCTTATCGGTATTCCCGTTGGTCGGGGTGTACCGCAATATCATCGCCTGGCAGTGGTATGCCCGGCCGTTGGCCTGGCTGCAGTGGCTGGCATTGACCATCGCCATGCTGTGCCTGGGCTACAGCTTCTATATTAATGACTTCTCCGTAGCCTATGTGGCCAACCACAGCAATTCCGCGTTGCCGCTGGCCTACCGCCTGTCTGCCATCTGGGGCGGGCACGAGGGTTCGCTGCTGCTGTGGGGCTGGATGCTGGGTGGCTGGGCGGCCATGGTGGGGCTGTTGAGTCGCAGCGTGCCGTTGCCCATGGTGTCCCGGGTGCTGTCGGTGATGGGCATGATTTCGGTGGGCTTCCTGCTGTTCATGTTGCTCACTTCCAATCCGTTTGACCGCAATCTGCCCTGGTTCCCGCTGGATGGCGCGGACCTGAACCCGCTGCTGCAGGACCCGGGTCTGATCGTGCATCCCCCCATGCTATATATGGGCTACGTCGGGTTTTCAGTGGCCTTTGCCTTTGCCGTGGCCGGCCTGCTGGCGGGCAATCTGGAGCCGGCCTGGGCGCGCTGGGCCCGGCCCTGGACCACGGTGGCCTGGTGTTTTCTGACCGTGGGCATCGCCTTGGGCTCCTGGTGGGCTTACTACGAGCTTGGCTGGGGTGGCTGGTGGTTCTGGGACCCGGTGGAGAATGCCTCCCTGTTGCCCTGGCTGGCCGGGACAGCCCTGATTCATTCCCTTGCGGTCACCGAAAAGCGCAACCTGTTCCGGGCCTGGACCGTGCTGTTGGCCATTATTGCTTTCTCATTGAGCCTGCTGGGCACCTTCCTGGTGCGCTCCGGAGTGCTGACCTCGGTCCACGCCTTTGCCAATGATCCGGCGCGGGGCGCCTTCATTCTTGGTTTCCTTGTGGTGGTGGCGGGGGGCGCGCTGACGCTCTTTGCCGTTCGAGCTTCGGCACTGCGCAGTGACAGCGGCTTCAAGCCGGTCTCCCGGGAGGCTTTCCTGCTGGGCAACAACCTGATTCTGCTGACGGCCACTTCGGTGGTGCTGATGGGTACCCTGTTTCCGCTTATTGGCGAGGCGCTGGATCTGAAAATCTCCATCCGCAGCCCGTACTTCAATGGCTTTTTCGTGCCGCTGACCTTCGTGCTGATCCTGCTGATGGTGCCTGGCGTGTTCAGCAACTGGAAGCGCCAGGACGGCAAGGTGCTGCTCCGGCGGATGCTGCCGCTGGTGCCGGCGGCGGTCATTGCCGGCTGGTTCGGTGCCCGCCTGCCCGATCCTTCCCCCTGGCAGGGGGTACTGGCCATCATGCTGGCCCTGTATCTGGTGTTTGCCCATGTGGCGGATGTCTGGCGCCGGGCCCGGTCCTATCAGCAGGGCATGATGACGGGGCTGAAAAAGCTGGGGCGCGGTTACTGGGGCATGGTGCTGGCCCATTGCGGCCTGGCAGTGATGGTGGCGGGTATTGCACTGGTGAGTTTCCACGAGGTGGAACGGGATATCCGCATGGCGCCGGGTGACAAGGCCCAGATTGGTCATTATCACTTTGTGTTCGACAGCATGGACAAGTATCGCGGCCCCAATTTCGATTCCACACGGGGGCACTTCCATGTCAGTTACCAGGGCGAGGATGTGGCGATCATGCACCCCGAGAAGCGGACCTACCACGCCAGCGGTCAGGTGATGACCGAAGCGGCCATTGATGCCGGTTTCTGGCGTGACCTTTATGTGGCCCTGGGTGAACCCCTGGAAGCGGAAAATGCCTGGGCGGTACGCATCTATTTCAAGCCGGGTATCCGCTGGATCTGGCTGGGGGCCCTGATCATGGCCCTGGGGGGCGGATTGGCGCTGTCGGATAAACGTTATCGTCGTCAGCGTTTCACCGCCGAAGACGAAGTTCGCACGGGAGTGGCGTCATGAAAGCGAATTCACCCTGGGTATTTCTGCCCCTGGTGGGGTTTGTGCTGCTGGCGGTTCTGCTGGCCAGCGGCCTGGGGCGCGATCCCCAGGAACTGCCCTCGGCACTGGTGGGCAAACCGGTACCGACCTTTAGTCTGTCCTCGCTGCTGACGGAAGAAACCTTTACCGAGGAGTCCCTGCGAGGGCGCTGGCAGTTGCTCAATGTGTGGGCCACCTGGTGTCCCACCTGCCATGTGGAGCATCCCTACCTGCTGGAACTGGCCGCCCGTGGCATCCCCATCGCCGGCCTGAACTACAAGGATGAAACTCCGGCGGCCCGCCAGTACCTGGCTGATCTGGGCAATCCCTTTACCCATGTGATCGTGGACGCGGACGGGCAACTCGGCCTGGACCTGGGCGTCTACGGCGCGCCGGAAACCTTCCTGATCAATCCGCAGGGCGAGATCGTACTGCGTCATGCCGGTGACCTGAACGAGCGCGTCTGGCAGGAGAAATTCGTTCCGCTGATGCCGGCAGCCCGGCAGGGGGGTGGGGCGTGATACTGCGACTGTGTTTCCTTCTGTGTCTTTCCATGCCGGCCCTGGCCGCCATTGATGTCTATGAATTCGACAATCTCAGGCAGGAAGAGCGCTTCCGGGTGCTCACCGAAGAATTGCGCTGCCCGAAATGCCAGAACCAGAGCATTGCCGATTCTGATGCCGGTATTGCCCAGGACATGCGTACCCGGGTCCACACCATGATCCTGGAAGGCAAGAGCGATGCGGAAATCGTGGACTATTTTGTCTCCCGTTACGGTGACTTTGTCAGCTACCGGCCGCCGGTCACGGCGGAAACCTCCATCCTCTGGTTGGGACCGCTCCTGTTGCTGCTGGTCGGGGCGGTGGTGATTGTGCTGCTGCTGCGCCGTGCCAGTGGCAAGGTGGGCGATGATGACGGGGGAGCAAACGAATGATGTGGTGGTTGATCGCACTGGCGCTATTGCTGGTGCTTGGTGGAGTGTTGTGGCTGCTGTGGCGCCGCGAGGTCCGCAAGGCGGGGCGTTCCATGAGCGGCACCCTGGGTATTCCCCTGGTGGTCATCCTGCTGGCGGCAGTGGGTTATTACTTCATCGGCTATAACAGTCATACCAATACCTGGCTGGAGCAGCAGCGCGAGTACCGTCCGGTTGCCCGCTCCATTATTGCCGGTCATCCCCCTTCGCGGGCGGCTGCCGATGTGCCCGCCGGGGCCCTGGTCCGGGTTCTGCAGGCGGAACTGACCCGCTCGCCATCGGATGTGGGCTGGTATGCCCTGGGTTCGCTGTATGACCAGCTCGAGGCCCCGGTCCAGGCTGAGGAGGCGGCTCGCAAGGCGCTTTCGCTCAACCCGGAGGAGCCGGCCATGCATCTGCTGCTGGCGCGGGCCCTGATCGCGCAGAACAGCGGACAACTGACCGACCCGGCGCTGGCGGAAATCCGCTGGGTGCTGGACCGGGAGCCTGCCCACGATGGCGCCTGGATGCTGCTGGCCATGTCCGCTGACCGGGCAGGGCGCTATGACCTGGCCGAGGAGGGCTGGCGGTCATTGCTGTCACGCCACAGCGAGGGAGAGACCGGCGACCTGTTGCGTCGCGGGCTGGAAAATGCCCGGTTACAGAAAGGGCGCCAGCAGGTATTCGACACACTCCAGGCCAACGTCAGCGGGGAATCCCTGCCGGCCGGTGGCACCCTGTTCGTCTACCTGCGCAAGGCCGGCAGTACCGGCCAGCCTCTGGCTGCCCGACGGCAGGTGGTGCCGGCCTTCCCGGTGACGGTTTCGCTGCGCGCCCGGGACTGGCTGCAGGCCTACCCGGATGAAAACGCTGAGATCGTCATCGGGGCCCGTTATACCCCGGCCCCCGGCGCCCCGGTGGACCAGGCCGCGATTACTGCCGACCCGCGTCCCGTGCGGGTTCCCCAGGCGGACCCGGTCAATCTGACCCTGAAACAGCCCTGAGTGGCGCCTCACCACGGGTTGCGACCTAGGTCGCAACCCCCCTCCCTTGTGGTGAACGGGGCCTCAGGGTAAAGTTGCACCCCTTTGGGGGGGCCTGACGCCTCTTCTGATCACAGAAAGTTGGAGAATCCTATGCGTGTCATCCTGCTTGGTGCCCCCGGTGCGGGCAAGGGCACCCAGGCGCAGTTCATCAAGGAACAGTTCAATATTCCCCAGATTTCCACCGGTGACATGCTGCGCGCTGCGGTCAAGGCAGGTACGCCGCTGGGGCTGGAAGCCAAGAAAGTGATGGACGCCGGTGGCCTGGTGTCCGACGACATTATTCTTGGGCTGGTGAAAGAGCGCATTGCCCAGGATGACTGTGCCAATGGTTTCCTGTTTGACGGTTTCCCGCGCACCATTCCCCAGGCCCAGGCGCTGGTCGATCAGGGTGTGGATATCGACTACGTAGTGGAAATTGATGTGGACGACGAGGAAATTATCGAGCGTCTCAGCGGTCGACGGGTGCACCCCGCTTCCGGCCGGGTTTACCACATCCGCTACAATCCGCCGAAAGAAGAAGGCAAGGACGACGAAACCGGTGAAGAGCTGGTCCAGCGTGATGACGACAAGGAAGAAACGGTCCGCAAGCGCCTGGAAGTGTACCAGTCCCAGACCCGCCCGCTGGTGGACTTCTACCAGGACCTGGCCCGCAACGAAGACGCCAAGGCGCCGACCTATGTGCGCATCCCCGGTGTCGGGTCCGTGGAGGATATCCGTGATCGCGTACTGGATGCCCTGAAAGGCTGAATCGCCTTTCCTCCGGGACAAAGAACGGGAAGCTTCGGCTTCCCGTTTTTTTGTGCCTGTTTCCCGCCAGTCCCTTCCTTTTATATAGCCTCCATCGCCTTTATCAACACCAGTGGCGCTGCGAGACGGTTGTGCGAATTAGCCGCAGGCGTAATCCACCAGACACTCTGTGGGTGCTTTGGGCGTCTCAGAGAACACCGTCATGCCAGCATTGCCGTGGGCAATATCCGGCATCCAGCGTCTGAAAACCTGGATTGCCGGATGATGTGCTGCATTCACCCTTCCGGGGCCGTCTGCGAGCAGGCGGTCTGCACTTTCCGCCATGATGACAATTCGGCGTTTTTCACGGGTTCCTTTGCTTGCAAAATGAATGCTTTGGTGAGGTCTGGGGCATCTCCGCCTCACTGTTTATTGCCCTCCTTTTTGGCAAGCCGGATGCTGGAAGAACATCGTAGGTTTCCAATCTGTCACAACAGTAACCCCCGCATTTTCAGGAGCGATTCGACGAAACCGCCAGACCGGGGTGTGGATTTTTGTAACCGTTCTACACAGAGAATGGGCTCTTGGTGGCCTTCTTCGGTCGTGCTTTCTGGCGAATCGGAAGGAAAAAACGGGTGGGGAAGGGCCCGTTTTTTTATTCCAGGCCAGGAAGAGTGCCGTTGGCTTTCTGCCCGCGGTTCTGACGGAAGAGTCCGGATAACGCCATATTAGTGAGACGGCACCGCGTTATTTTTTCCCTTAAAGCCGCAAAATTATCGCGATTCGCACATTGTGCCTTATCACGAGAGGTCACCAACCGCGCTTGCGAAAGCCTGGAAAAGAATCTGAAAAAGGAATCAAAAAAAAGCGTTTGCGGCAGCGAAAACGGAAAGGGTGTAAAAAAGGAAAATGAATTGGTCAAATAATGTACCAACTGATTTTTTTTTATGCTATTTTTCCAAGTGTCGCAGTACTGATGACAACGCCATAGCTTAGGAGATCAATCATGGCTCGAGCAAAAAAGGCAGCCGCGAAAAAAACCGCGGCACGAAAGACAGCAGCAAAGAAATCCGCTGCCGCCAAAGCTCCGGCTCTGCCGAAGTCAGTTACCAACGCTGAAGCGAAGGTAAAACTGCAGCAGAAAGCCGTAGACCAGGCGCAGAAGAAAGTCACCCAGGCACAGACCAAGCTGGACAAGCATCGCGCCAAGATCGATACCGAAAATGGCAAGCTGTCCAAATTGCGTGCAGATGTCACCGCCAAACGTAGCAAGGCCTCGTCCAAGCCGACAGCAGCGGCCAAGCGCGCGGTGGATACCGCTCGCGGTCGCGTGAATACTGTTCGCTTGAAACTTCAGGACCTGCGTGGTGAAAGCAAACTGATTCGCGCTGAAATCCAGGCCGCGAAAAAAGTGGTTACCCGCGAAGTGAAAAAACTGCGCACCGCCGAGCGCAACCTGAAGACCAAGCTGCGTGAGCACGAGCGCAAACTGGCGAAAAAAGCCAAGGCCGAGCAGAAGAAAGCCGAGCAAAAGGCCAAGGCTGCTGCCCGCAAGGCTGCCGCCAAAGCGAAGCGTGCTGCCAAGAAAAAAACCACCACTACTCGCAAGAAAAAGGCGACGGCAAAGAAAAAGACAGCCACTCGCAAGGCGCCGGCTCGCAAGAAGGCCGCCACCAAGCGCAAGCCGGCTGCCAAGAAAGCCGCCGCTCGCAAGACGCCGGCCAAGAAAGCGGCCCGCAAGAAGCGTCCTGCTGCCAAGAAGAAGTCCTCCTGATCCCGGGAGCGATACTTCGAAACAAAAACCCCGCCTCGGCGGGGTTTTTTTATGTTTGCTCATTGGGCCAATCCGCCATGGCCGGGAACCCCCCCTGCTGTGGGAGCGGTCGTTCGACCGCGACTACCATCCTTGTCTTATGCCACTGGATGGCAAATGCCAGTTTTGTTGCCGGTTACAGAGGAAAGGCAGGGATGGCGGTCAATGGCCGCCCTACGGGGTAGGGTGAAGCGCAATGAGCAATAATGCGTATATGGTTTGTCCGATATGACGCTATTTCGTATTTTCCATGACGACTTAACAAAAGTAGTTGATAATGATTCGCGTTAGGGTTAGCATCCTCTCCAGAGATTGAGGGATGGCGTTTATATGTACGTATGCATCTGTAAGGGCATTACTGACAACCAGATACGGGAAGCGGTCGGCGACGGCTGCGACAGCCTGCGTGATCTTCGTCGGGAACTTGGGGTTGGAAGTCAGTGTGGAAAATGTGCCCGTCACGCCCGCCACGTTCTGCGTGAGGCCCGTAGCGCAAACGAGGTGTCCTCTTTCTCTCACTCTTCCGGTGGTGAGGCCGTCGTCTTCTGGCCTCAAACCGCATAAAAAATCGTTCTCATTAGCATAAGCGCTTGTATTGCAAGCGCTTTTTTGCATTCCTGCCTTGTTTCCGTCATACCCATGCTGAACAATAGGGGGTAACCCCAAATATCCCAATGTTCACAGGACGGAGATACCCCCATGAAAGGCGACGCCAAGGCGATTGAGTACCTGAACCGGGCACTCGGCAACGAGCTCGTGGCAATCAACCAGTACTTCCTGCATGCCAAGATGTACAAGGACTGGGGCCTCCAGGCGCTGTACGAAAAGGAATACCACGAGTCCATCGACGAGATGAAACACGCTGACTGGCTGGTCGAGCGGATTCTGTTCCTGGAAGGTGTGCCCAACCTGCAGGATCTGGGCAAGCTGATGATCGGCGAGAACACCAAAGAGATGCTGGAGTGCGACTTGAAGCTGGAAAAAATGGCTGTACCGGACCTGCGCGAAGGCATTGCCTACTGCGAATCCATCCAGGACTACATCAGCCGTAACCTGCTCAAGGAAATCCTGGAATCCGAGGAAGAACACATCGACTGGCTGGAAACCCAGCTCAGCCTGATCAAGCTGGTTGGCGTTGAAAATTACCTGCAAAAACAGATGGAAACAGCAGAAGACTGATTGCTGAACTTTTAAGCGACGGGCGCTTGACTCCCAGCAGGGCTTTCGGAATAATGCGCAGCCTCTCGGGGCGATACAGCAACGAGACACGCACCGGTAGCTCAGTTGGATAGAGCAACTGGCTACGAACCAGTAGGTCGGGGGTTCGAATCCTCCCCGGTGCGCCATACAGAGAAAAAAGGGGCTCCCAATCGGGAGCCCCTTTTTTTTGGTCCTGCGCAGCGAATACCGCCGGGATGACTAGTGATCAGTGAGACGTAGAGTACCGTCCCCCTGTACTCACTGCATTTGCTCTCCGGTCGCTTGGGAAGCATGAAGCCAAGCCGGTTTCGGTTTTGGCGTCAGACCGCCGGCATCAGACGTCCGGGCCAGCCCGCGTTCCCTCTGTGCCGGGATGTTCTCCGCAACCATTGTTGTTCTCGGCTACGACAGTTTCCTGCTTCGCTTCAACCTGTTTATTGATCAAAACCACCACCCGACCCATACAGTCGTCTCATTGCAGATTGTCGACAATCCCTCTACATTGCCTGAAACCCGGCGTGAGATAGCGTGACCCAAAAGGTCGTCGGGGAACGGGCTGATTCGGCCGGTCTTCCCACTCGTGCCCGCGGCAACCGATACCGCTAACGGAACTCTGAAGGAGCGTTCCATGAATGCACTGATGACACAGGGCCTGGAGCTCATGCTGATCGGCATGGGGGTCGTGTTTGTCTTTCTGGTCCTTCTGGTCGGGGTCACGACGCTGATGTCCGCACTGGTGCAGCGTTTCGGCCATCAACCGGTTGAGCCCGAGCCTCCGGCTTCGGCATCCATCCCCGCGACGGCCGCGCCCTCACCGGCGGTCATCAAGGCCATCGAACAGGCGGTGCGTCTGCACCGGCAGTCTTCCCAGTCATAACCCGGAAATTCTCATGAGTGATCGCAAGCCGTTGGGCATCACCGATGTGGTGCTGCGCGATGCCCACCAGTCCCTGTTTGCCACCCGCATGCGTCTGGACGACATGCTGCCCATTGCCGCCGAGCTGGACGAGATCGGTTTCTGGTCCCTGGAATCCTGGGGCGGTGCCACCTTCGATGCCTGTATCCGTTATCTGGGTGAAGACCCGTGGGAGCGTATCCGTGAGCTGAAAAACGCCATGCCCAACACGCCCCAGCAGATGCTCCTGCGTGGCCAGAACCTGCTGGGCTATCGCCACTATGCGGACGATGTGGTGGATACCTTCGTGGAGCGGGCGGCGGAAAACGGGGTGGACGTGTTCCGGGTGTTCGATGCCATGAACGACATGCGCAATATCGAGCGCGCCATTGCTGCCGTCATCAAGCAGGGCAAGCATGCCCAGGGCACCATTGCCTACACCGTCAGCCCGGTGCACACCCTGGACATGTGGGTGGAGCAGGGCAAAGTGATCGAGCAGATGGGCGCTCATTCCGTGGCGATCAAGGATATGGCCGGGCTGTTGCGTCCGTCGGTGGCCTATGAACTGGTCAAGCGCCTCAAGGAGACATTGTCCATTCCGGTGCATATGCAGTGCCACGCCACCACCGGGCTGTCCACGGCCACCGCCCTGAAGGCGGCGGAAGCCGGCATCGACAATGTGGACACGGCCATTTCCTCCATGTCCATGACCTATGGCCACAGCCCCACCGAGGCCGTGGTGGCCATGCTGGAAGGCACCGATCGTGATACCGGCCTGGACCTGAAAAAACTCAACCGGATTGCCGGCTACTTTCGCGAGGTGCGCAAGAAGTACGCGCAGTTCGAAGGCAGCCTGCGCGGTGTGGATGCCCGCATTCTGGTGGCCCAGGTACCGGGCGGCATGCTCACCAACATGGAAAGCCAGCTCAGGGAGCAGGGCGCCAGTGACCGTTTTGACGATGTGCTGGATGAAATCCCCGTGGTACGCAAGGACCTGGGCTACATCCCGCTGGTAACGCCCACCTCGCAGATCGTGGGTACCCAGGCGGTGCTCAATGTGCTCTCCGGCGAGCGTTACAAGGCGCTCAGCAAGGAAACCCGCGGCATTCTGCGGGGCGAATACGGCGCCGCGCCGGCGGCATTCAATGCCGACTTGCAGGCCCGGGCCCTGGAAGGGGACGAGCCGGTGACCTGCCGCCCGGCTGACCTGATCGACCACGAAATGAACAGCCTGCGCGATGAGGTTGCCAGACTCGCGGAAGAAAAGGGCTTGTCCCTGTCCGAGGGTGACCGCCGCGATGATGATGTACTGACCTATGCCCTGTTTCCGCAGATCGGCCTGCGCTTTCTGGAAAAACGCGGTGATCCCTCCGCCTTCGAACCGGTACCGAGTGGCCAGCAGGCGCCAGCCGGGGGTAACAGCGAAGGGGTTTATACCGTGGCGGTGGACGGCAAGCAGTACACCGTCAAGGTCAGTGACGGAGGCGACGTGACCGGCATCAAGCCCATCGGTGATGCAGCGGGGGACTCTGCCCCGGCGGCGCCGGTGGCCGGCGACCCCGCCAACAGCGTACCGGTCCCGGCACCGCTGGCCGGTAACATCTTCAAGGTGTTGGTCAAACCCGGCGACCGGGTCACCGAGGGTCAGAAGATCATGGTGCTGGAAGCCATGAAAATGGAAACGGACGTCTCCAGCTCCCACGCCGGCATCGTGACCGAACTGTCGGTGAAGGAAGGGGATGCCGTGACGGTGGGCCAGACCCTGCTCAGCGTGGAGCCCGCCCATGGATAAACTGGAAACGCTCTGGCACAGCACCGGCCTGTTTCATATCGGGGGCGGGCAACTGGTGATGATCCTGGTCTGCCTGGGGTTGCTGTGGCTGGCCATCAACAAGAAATTCGAACCCCTGTTGCTGGTACCCATCGGCTTCGGTGGCATCCTCGCCAATATCCCGGTGGCGGGCCTGGCGGAATCGGCCATCAGCCAGGCGCTGCATTTCGGTAGCCAGGATCTGCTCACCAGCATGGCCCAGGTGCTGGGCATGGACCCGGCCGCCGGGCGCGAAGCCCTGTACAAGGCGGCGGAGGCCGCCGGACCGGCAGTACAGGACCAGCTTCACCATCTGGCCGTGAAGGCCAACTATGGGGACGGTATTCTCTACCTGATTTATACCGCCGGCCTGACAACGGGGATTTTCCCGCTGCTGATTTTCATGGGCGTGGGGGCCATGACCGACTTTGGCCCGCTGCTGGCCAACCCGCGTACCCTGCTGCTGGGGGCTGCGGCCCAGTTTGGTATCTTCGCCGCGCTGTTGGGCGCCCTGGCGTTGAACTGGGTGGGGCTGGATTTTTCCCTGGCCGATGCCGCAGCCATCGGCATCATTGGTGGCGCGGACGGTCCTACCTCGATTTATGTGACCACCAAGCTGGCCCCGGAGCTGCTCGGCGCCATTGCCGTGGCAGCCTATTCCTACATGGCGCTGGTACCTATCATTCAGCCGCCAATCATCCGCGCACTCACTTCGGAAAACGAACGCAAGATCAAGATGGAGCAGTTGCGTCCGGTGAGCCAGGTGGAAAAGATCCTGTTCCCGGTACTGCTGCTGATCCTGGTGGCCATGGTGTTGCCGGATGCGGCACCGCTGCTGGGCATGTTCTGCTTCGGTAATCTGATGAAGGAATCTGGCGTGGTGAACCGCCTGGTGGATACCACCAGTGGTGCCCTGATCAATGTGGTGACCATCATGTTGGGGCTGGCCGTGGGCTCGAAACTGAGTGCGGAAAAATTTCTGGTAATGGAAACCCTGGGGATTCTGGCATTGGGTCTGGCGGCCTTCATGATCGGCACCGCCACGGGCGTGATCATGGGCAAGCTGCTCAACCGTTTCAGCCACCATCCGGTCAATCCCATCATCGGTGCCGCTGGCGTGTCCGCCGTCCCCATGGCGGCCCGGGTGGCCAACAAGGTCGGCCTGGACGCCAACCCCCACAACTTCCTGCTCATGCATGCCATGGGGCCCAATGTGGCCGGCGTCATCGGCTCTGCCGTGGCCGCCGGCGTGCTCCTCAACTTCGCAGGCTAACCCCGCGCGGCCCCGGGCCGCGCCCCCACCTTTCTGCAAAGCCGCTGTGGGAACGGAGCGCAGCGGAGTCACGCACGTAGTTCCGTGCGGCCCGACGGGTGAGCGTAGCGAATACGGTCGTTCGACCGCGAACGGTACTGGTAAAAATTGCCCGCAGGCGGTCAGGGCTATCCGTCCACAGACCTGCCCATCAACGATGCCAACAGCCGACAATTGTGCTCACTCCGCCGCCCCTGAAGCGGATTCTTACCGCCACCGGGAACCCTGGTGACTATAGTACGTCGAACAGCCAAACCTTGACGGAGCCACCCCCTTGCCAGTCACGCTACAAGCCCTTTCCAACAAGCTTTACCAGATCCGTCACCTGTGGGCGCTGCTCAGCTTCGCCCTGGGCCTGAGCAGCTATTTTCTGGTGGAGCGCCAGCCCTGGCTGGCGGCGGTGCTTACCGGCTTTCTGGTGGTCAGTTGGCTGCTATTGCTTACCGAGGGGCTGTGGCAGCAGCGTTTCGCCGGTACTGCCATGGAGAACGTGTCCCAGGGCTTGCTGAAACTGATGTTGCAGGCGGTCCACCAGGAGGCCTTCTTCTTCAGTCTGCCGTTCGTGTTGCTGCAATGGTCGGGCGGGGCGGAATACATTTTCTTTACCACCCTGGTGATCAGCGCCGCCCTGATCAGCATTATCGACCCCATCTATTTCTGGCTGGCCCGGCACCGGGCCCTGTACTTCGGTTTCCATGCCTGGGCGCTGTTTGTGGCCTTGCTGGTGCTGCTGCCCCTGATCTTCCACTGGAGTACGGATGCTGCCCTGACCTGGGCCGGCTGGCTCACCGCCCTGTTTGCC
Organism: Pseudomonadales bacterium; assembly: GCA_022360555.1. Classification (GTDB taxonomy): domain Bacteria; phylum Pseudomonadota; class Gammaproteobacteria; order Pseudomonadales; family Alcanivoracaceae; genus Alcanivorax. The sequence goes on along the minus strand of JAKSCQ010000155.1, from coordinate 2,539 downwards.
TTGCCCAGTTTCTGGCGATTGGGCGGGCCGCGAAAGTGGTTCCGCTGGGCGGGGCTGATCGCCGTTTCCTGCCTGATTGCCCTGGCTCCCCGTTGGCTGGCGCCTCTGGTGCCGCCTTTGACCCTGTCACTGGAAGAACGGGCCATGGCCCTGTCGTTCAGCCGCCAGGAACGCCAGCCGCTGGTCACTGGCGAGGTGTTTTCCAGCGAGGAAGTCACCGGCGGCCTGTACGCTTATACCGCCATCAAGGCGCCACTGGGACTGGGGCAGGAGGTGTATCACCACTGGTTCCATAACGGTGAACAGGTGGACCGCATTGCGTTGAAGGTCCACGGCGGACGCGAGTCGGGCTTTCGTACCTGGTCACACAAGCGCCATATCCCCGTGCCTTCGGCAGGCCGCTGGCGGGTGGAGGTGCGTACCGCGGACAACCAGATCATCGGCGTCATGCGCTTCTATATCACGCCCTGAGGTGACGTCAGTAGACGAGTCACGAGTGTTGAGTTGCGAAAACCCAAACCCGGCTCACAGGTTTCGCCTTTCGCAACTCGAAACTCGAAACTCGTGCGAATGCGACGTTCTCAAGGCAGGAAATTCGCCGTGGGCCTGACGGGTCTCAGTTCATCCAGCCTGCCTTTCACCGCCAGGTAGGCAGGAGGCAGGTAACGAATTTTCGCCGGCACCAGCGGCAGGGCACGGCGAATAAAGGCGCGTTTGCGGGCAAACCGGCGCGCTAGCCGGGCATCCCAGGGCACGCCCAGTTTGCGGCGTAATCCGTCCGGCATGGTGGCGTAGGTGTTAAGGGTCGCGCCCTTGCCAAGCTGCCGGTAGAGCGCATTCCACAGCCAGTCCGGTACCCCTGATAGCTGGGGAGGTTTCTTCACCTGGCGCAGGCTGACATCCAGCAGGTAACGGGCGGTGTCGGTGCTCTCCAGCCGTTGTTCCACCATGTCGTGGAGATACAGCCAGAACGAGGTCACATCCTGGGGCATGTCCTGGTCGCGAATGCCCAGCACGCGGCCCTGCTGCAGCCATTCCTGATAAAGCTGTGTTTCTTCTTCCCGGGAGAAAGCCCGCTCGCCAAACAGCCGCTGGCTGATAACCATGGCGTAGTAGGTGGTCAGGTGCACCCAGGCGTAGGCCTCCGGGTCCAGGGCAAAGTAGCGGCGTCCCTTGTCATCGGTGCCCTTGGTGTTGCGATGCATATCGCGCAGCGCCTGGCCGGCTTGCGGCGACCCTTCCTGGCCGCCATACAGCAGGCGCAGCCCCCACTCCGTGGTGCGTTGCAAGCGGCCCCAGGGGTCGTTTTTGAACACCGAATGATCGCCAACACCGGCACCGACAACCGGGTGAGACACCTGCAGCAACAGGGTGGTCCCGGCCATCAGTAGCTGGAGGTTGTCGCCTGCATGCTTCCAGGCCAGGGAATCCGGACCCAATGCCACAGGCGTTTGTCTGGATGCACCGGTTGTCATGATGATACCTCCCGTAGATACAGGCCGAGACGATTGTTTTTATGTGTCTCATTCTGGGCAGGGCATTCAAGCGCTGACAAGTGACAGAACACAAGGAGTTGTTTATAACGCCAATGGCATTACGCGGAAAAGGATGACTAGCCATGACGTCGGACATCAACAAAAAGAAGCATCCCAGAGTCAATGCCTACATGCTCAAGGGAGGAAAATGGCAGAAGGAACTGGCCCGTCTGCGGGACATTGCGCTGGCGTCTCCCCTGCAGGAAGAACTGAAATGGGGAAAGCCCTGTTACACCTTCGAGGGCAGCAATGTCATCATCCTGCAAGGCTTCAAGGATACTTGCGCAATCCTGTTCACCAAGGGAGCCTTGCTCAAGGACCCTGAAGGCGTTCTGGAAAAACCGGGGGAAAATACCCAGTCCGCCCGTCGTATCCAGTTTACGGATGTCCGGCAAATCGATGCCCTGGCGGCAACAATCCGGGCTTATATTCTGGAAGCGGTGGAAGCCGAAAAGGCGGGCTTGGAAGTCACCTTCAAGAAGACGGAAGACTTTGCCGTGCCAGAAGAATTCCAGCGCCGGCTGGATAGCGACCCGGCGCTGAAAACGGCATTCGAGGCCCTGACCCCCGGCAGGCAAAGGGGCTACCTGCTGCATTTTGCCTCGGCCAAACAATCCTCCACCCGGGCATCACGGGTAGAAAAATGCATCCCGCGAATCATGGAAGGGCTGGGGATGCATGATCGCTAGGGAGCCTCTGAATAACTCCTTGCGTGCTCAGCGAGACCTGAAGCGTGCAGCTGTTGTGTCTTGTCTCGACGGACAGGGTGGTTCCCTTTCCTAGAGGCAAGGCGCAGCAGATGTACGCTTCAGGCCTCGCTTTTATGCACGCCAGTGTGCTCCGGGTCTTCCAGGCTGGCCCGTACTCGTCGTTACACGTTCTTTGAAGGTGAAGAGGTCGATGGATGGACATACACCTTCAAAATTGTGCCCCTCTTTACCTTTTGCCGAGGGGCGCGAACCAGCCTGAAAGACTGAGCATGCAAGGAGTTATTCAGAGGCTCC
>JAKSCQ010000038.1 GCA_022360555.1 Pseudomonadales bacterium | reverse complement strand
TGGCCCGAGGCCCAGAAGACCCACTTTGCCTCCGGCGGCGAACTGGACCGCCTGCAGGCCAAGGCACGGAGCCTGCGTTAATTGCCCATTCTTCGCACCCAACACACGGTCCTGCCCGGCTTCACGCTCAGCTTTGCGCTGAGCGTGCTGTTTATCTGCCTGGTGATTCTGGTCCCCCTGTCGGGGCTGGCCATCCATGTCTCGCAGATGAGCTGGGCGCAGTACTGGGCCGTGATCACCGACCCGCGCTCTCTGGCCAGTTTCCGCGTCACCCTGCTGGCCGCCGCCGGGGCCAGCCTGATCAACGCCGTGGTCGGCATGTTGTTGGCCTGGGTACTGACTCGCTACCGCTTTCCGGGCCGTCGCCTGATGGACGCCCTGGTGGACCTGCCCTTCGCCCTGCCCACCGCCGTGGCCGGCCTCACCCTGTCTGCCCTGTTTGCCGGTAACGGCTGGCTGGGCCAGTGGTTCGAAGCCGCCGGCATCCAGGTGGCCTACACCCCCATCGGCATCATGATTGCCATGAGCTTCACCAGCCTGCCGTTTGTGGTGCGGGCCGTGCAGCCGGTGCTGGAAGACCTGACCCCGGATGTGGAAGAAGCCGCCGCCACTCTGGGCGCCACCCCCATGGCCACCTTCTTCACGGTGATCCTGGCGCAACTGCTGCCTGCCCTGCTTACCGGCACCGCCCTGGCCTTTACCCGCAGCCTGGGCGAATACGGTGCGGTGATCTTCATTGCCGGCAACATGCCCTTTGAAACGGAAATCCTCTCCCTGCTGGTCAATATCCGCCTGGACGAATTCGACTATGCGGCGGCCAGCGCCCTGGCCTCGGTGATTCTGATCGCCTCACTGGTGATGCTGTTCGGCATCCAGCTGGTGCAGTCCCGCCTGACCCGCCGCTGGAAGGGACACTGATATGGCTGATATTCATCAACGCCCCCGTCACTGGCACCAATGGCTGCTGATCCTGGCCGCCTTCGCCGCCGTGATCATGCTGCTGGTTCTGCCACTGCTGCTGATCTTTTTCGAAGCCTTCGATCAGGGCTGGGCCATGGTGCAGCAGAATCTCACCAGCCCGGACATGATCGGCGCCATCAAACTGACCCTGGTCGTGGCGGCCATCACCGTCCCCGTCAATCTGGCCTTCGGCATTCTGCTGGCCTGGTGCGTGACCCGCTATGAATTTCGCGGGCGCAAGCTGCTCAGCACCCTGATCGATATCCCCTTTGCCATGAGCCCGGTGGTGGCCGGCCTGTGTTATCTGGTGGTGTATGGTGCGCAAAGTGCCGTGGGCAACTGGTTCAGCGGCATCGGCATACAATTGATGTTTGCCCTGCCCGGCATGGTCATGGTCACCGTGTTCGTCACCTGCCCCTACGTGGCCCGGGTGCTGATTCCGCTGATGGAATCCCAGGGTCAGCATGAAGAAGAAGCCGCCATTACCCTGGGCGCCTCCGGCTGGCAGGCCTTCTGGTATGTCACCCTGCCCAAGATCCGCTGGGCCCTGCTCTACGGCGTGGTGCTGACCAATGCCCGGGCGGTGGGCGAATTCGGCGCGGTGAGCGTGGTATCCGGCCTGATCCGGGGCGAAACCCTCACCTTGCCGCTGCTGGTGCAGATGTGGAACCATGATTACAACACCGTGGGTGCCTTCACCGCCGCTGCCCTGCTGGCGGCCATGGCGCTGGTCACCCTGCTGCTGAAAACCGTGCTGGAATGGTCCACTGAACTCAAGAACGGCCAACCGGAACAGGATTCCCCATGAGCATTCGCGTCGAACAGATTCACAAACGCTTCGGCGATTTCACCGCCCTCAGCGACATCAACCTGGATGTGCAGGAAGGCCAGCTGGTGGGCCTGCTGGGCCCGTCCGGCTCCGGCAAGACCACCCTGCTGCGCATCATCGCCGGGCTGGAAAAGGCCGACCAGGGGCGCGTGCTGTTTCACGGCAAAGACGTGACAAATCTGGACGTACGCAAACGCCGGGTGGGGTTTGTGTTCCAGCAGTATGCCCTGTTCCGCCATCTCACCGTGGCCGACAACGTGGCCTTTGGCCTGCGCATGCTGCCGCGCAATGAACGCCCCTCGCGCCGCGACATCCGTCAACAGGTCACACAATTGCTGGAACTGGTCCAGCTTGACCACCTGGCCGGGCGTTACCCGGCGCAACTGTCCGGCGGCCAGAAACAGCGCGTTGCCCTGGCCCGGGCCCTGGCACTCAAGCCCGAGGTGCTGCTGCTGGACGAGCCCTTCGGCGCCCTGGACGCCAAGGTGCGCAAGGAGTTGCGCCGCTGGTTGCGCCGCCTGCATGAACGGATTCCGGTCACCAGCCTCTTCGTCACCCATGACCAGGAAGAAGCCATGGAAGTCTCCGATCAGGTGGTAGTGATGAGCCAGGGCCGGGTGGAACAGATGGCCAACCCGCTCACCGTCTACGAACAGCCCGCCAGCCGGTTCGTGTTCGATTTCCTCGGCCACATCAACGCCCTCAAGGGACTCTACGACGGCCAGAGCTGGCAGTCGGGGGACGCCCACCTGCGCCTGACCACCGAAGGCGCCTGCCCCAACGGGGAACTGACCCTCTACCTGCGCCCCCATGAAGCGGACCTGCGTCGTGAGCCCAGTGACAGCGCCCACCTGCCGGTTACCCTGGGGACGCGCAGTGTGTTCGGTGGCACCGTCACCCTGGAGCTGGAACCGCAGGGCTGGGCGGGGGACGTACTGGAAGTGGAGCTCAGCCGCGACGCCTGGGAGCACCTCAATGCCCAGCCCGGCGACCGCCTCTTTGTGCATCCGCGCCAGCTACAAACCGTCACCTGCAACGGCAATCTGGGCCCCCGGGTAACCCCTGCCTGATCAGTTGTCCGACACACCCGGGCGGCCCCTTGCTGACCGCCCCCTTGGCGGCTAGGCTGCCACGGTAAATTCGCTTCCCCGCGGCACGCCTTCGGGGTATTCTGGAACTCTCAACAACAGCCCGAAGGGCCAGTATTTCCATCTTGGACACACCACTCGCGTCACAGCACATCAGTCTCGAACCCAACGATTCCCGTCGCCTGGCCAGCCTCTGCGGCCATCTGGACGAGCACATCAAGCAGATCGCCAAACGCCTGCACGTGGATATCCACAACCGCGGCAACCAGTTTCATCTGGCCGGCGAGCCGGATTCCGTGGAAGCGGCCGGCGCCATTCTCAACGAACTGTACGACCAAACTGGCGACGGCACGGAGCTGACACCGGAAATGGTGCACCTGCACCTGCAGCAGTCCAATGTCAGCGACAAGGCCGACAACACCGTGGCCTTCCCCAGCGACGAGGTGATCATCCGCACCCGCCGGGCGCGCATTAAACCCCGCGGTGTGCACCAGCGCGAATACGTCAAATGCATTCGCAAATACGATATCAACTTCGGCATCGGCCCGGCCGGCACCGGCAAGACCTGGCTGGCCGTGGCCTGTGCCGTGGACGCCCTGGAAAAAGCGGAAGTACAACGCATCCTGCTGGTGCGCCCGGCGGTGGAGGCCGGCGAGAAGCTGGGTTTTCTGCCCGGCGACCTGGCGGAAAAAATCGATCCCTACCTGCGCCCCCTCTACGACGCCCTTTACGAAATGCTGGGCTTCGACAAGGTGGCCAAGCTCATGGACCGCATGGTGATCGAAGTGGCGCCACTGGCCTACATGCGTGGGCGCACCCTGAACAACAGTTTCGTGATTCTGGATGAAGCCCAGAACACCACCCCGGAACAGATGAAGATGTTCCTCACCCGCATCGGTTTCGGCACCCGCGCCGTGATCACCGGGGATGTCACTCAGGTGGACCTGCCCCGCCACCAGCGCTCCGGCCTGGTCAACACGCTGGAAGTACTGGACGGCGTCAAGGGCATTGGTGTCACCCGGTTCGACAGTAAGGATGTGGTTCGCCATCCGCTGGTTCAACGTATTGTAGAGGCCTACGACCGTCATGAACGGGATACCGACACCGAGCGTTGATATCCAGTGGGCCAGTGACGCCCCGGACGCCCCCGACGAAAGCCGGTTATGCGACTGGGTCCGCCATGCGGCCATCGCCGCCGGCGGCGTGGTGGGTGATATCACCGTGCGCATCGTGGACGAAACCGAAATCCGCACCCTCAACCGGGATTACCGGGACAAGGACAAGCCCACCAATGTGCTGTCCTTTCCGTTTGAAATGCCGGAAGGCCTGCCCGAGGATGCGATGGAACCCTTGCTGGGCGATATCGTTATCTGCGATGCCGTGGTCCGCCGCGAAGCCCGGGAACAGAACAAACCCCTGGAGGCCCACTGGGCCCACATGGTGACCCATGGCGTCCTGCATCTGCTGGGTTACGATCATATCGACGATGACGATGCCCAGATCATGGAAGCCATGGAAATCCGCGCCCTGAACGAACAGGGTTTCGCGGATCCTTACAGCCTTGAGCCCCAAGTGGACAGCCTTGAGCCCCAGGACGATAACCTGGAGCCAGACAACAACACGGAGTCTTTTCCCTGATGTCGGACGATTATTCGGATAACGGTACCAGCCGAAGTTGGTTGGAGCGTGTCGGCCAGTTTTTCTCCTCCACCCCCGGGGACCGGAATGAACTGCTGGATCTGATGCGCTCCATGCGCGACAGCGACGTTATCGATGGCGACACCCTGGGCATTATCGAAGGCGCGGTCTGTGTGGCCGACATGCAGGTGCGGGAAATCATGATTCCCCGCTCGCAGATGGTCAGCATCAAGGCCAGCTCCGACCCGCGGGACTTCCTGCCCACCATTATCGACTGTGCCCACTCCCGTTTTCCCGTACTGGGCGACGACCCGGACGAGGTTATCGGCATCCTGCTGGCCAAGGATCTGCTACCGCTGATCCTGGAACCGGCCCGCATGGACCGTTTTGCCATCAAGGATCACATTCGTTCGGCTATGGTAGTACCGGAATCCAAACGCCTGGATTCACTGCTGCGGGAATTCCGCATCAGCCGTAACCACATGGCCATCGTGGTCAACGAGTATGGCGGCGTAGCCGGTCTGGTTACCATTGAAGACGTGCTGGAACAGATCGTCGGCGAAATCGAAGACGAACACGACATTGAAGACGACGATTACCTGATCAAGGACCTGGATAACGACGAGTACACCGTCAAGGCCCTGACACCCATCGACGACTTCAACGAACACTTCCGCTGCCAATTCAGCGACGAAGAGTTCGACACCATCGGCGGACTGGTGATGCAGAAATTCGGCCGCCTGCCCGACCGGGAAGAAAGCGTGGAACTGGACGGCTACCGTTTCACCGTGCTCAGTGCCGACGGCAGAACAATAAGATTGCTGCGGGTGACACCGCCGGGGGAAAACCACCATGACACAGCCACCAGCGGAGCCGAAAGCTGACATCCGCTCCACCCTGTCACTGATCAATATCCCGTGGGTGATGGCAGCTCTGGCCATCGCCCTGCTGCTGGGCCAGTTTCTCAACCGCGCCGAACACCCCCAGCCCGTGCTCGCCTGGTATGAAGACAGCGGCCTGAAAGCCCTGGAATGGGACAACTATCTGTCCTGGCTGCGCTTCAACGGTGACGGCGAACTGGCCCGCACCCTGGAAGGGCAACTGGCCGGTGGCGACCGCCATGCCTATGCCGCCGCCCTGCTGTCCGACGCCTTCGTGACCGACAGCAACCAGCGCGCCCGGGATTTCTGGTCAGCGGCCCAGGTGGCGCAATGGCAGGCGTTGCGTCACCAGGTCCCCGCACAGCTGGCCGACAGCAACCTGTACCGCTGGGGGCTGGCCGACAGCCAGCCGCGCCCGGCCCACTTCTTTACCGCCCCGTTCACCGGCGGCGCCGTGTGGCTGGCCCTGCTGACGCTGCTGTTGCTGGCGCCACTGGCACCGTCCCTGGAACGCCACCTGGGGCATGGCCGCGTGCTTGCCCTCTGGCTGCTGGGCAGCCTGCTGGCCGGCGCCGGTTACCTGCTGCTGGCCCGGCCCGGGCTCACGCCCCTGCATGGCGCCACCGCCCCGCTGCTGGTGTGGTACGGCGCCTTCCTCGGTCTGCAGGGCCGCCGTACCCCCCTGCCGGTCTGGCACCCGCGCACCCGAACCCTGGTGACCGTCCCGTTGCCCACGCCACTGCTGGCCCTGGTGCCACTGGGCCTGACCGCCCTGCTGGCCTGGCAAAGCGTGACCTCCCTGCCGGCCCTCACCGCCGGCCTGGCCGCCCTGGCCGGCGGCGCACTGCTGGTACAGGTCATGCGCCCGCGCCAGACACACCCGGAACACGAAGACACAAACACCCCCTTGCCGGCGCCGGTCCGCCAGCGACTCAGCGAAGGCTGGGATGCCCTGGCTCGCCTGAAGGCAGAAACCGCCCGCCGCGCCTTCGAGGAAGTGCTCACTGACATACCCGAGCAGTTCGATGCCCTCACCGGTCTCTTTGCCACCCTGCAACTGGAAGACCCGGCCGGCACCTGGGAAACCCACGCCCACCGCCTGTTCGCCCATCCCGCCAGCGAGAAAGGCCAAGCCACCCAGGTGGCGGCCTGCTGGAAACAGTATCAGCAACGCGGCGGCCCCCCCTTGCCGGCCGATGTGGGCTGGGCCCTGGTCACCACCCTGACCCGCAGCGGCGACTTCCAGCAGGCGGAAACCCTGGCCAGAGAACTGGACGATCACCGCGCCCGCAAACCCGCCCTGAAAGTGCTGCGAGAAGCGCTGCAACGGGAAGGACTGAACCATCGGGCAAAGGCACTGGAAGGGGCTTAGCGGGCACCGCCTGGAAAGGCCTGAAAAGTTCCCCCAACCCCGGTGCTTTCTACGAAGCCGCTGTAGGAGC
>JAKSCQ010000297.1 GCA_022360555.1 Pseudomonadales bacterium | reverse complement strand
GGCCACCGGCGACGGCATCGCCATGGCCTGGCGGGCCGGCTGCCGGGTGGCCAACATGGAATTCATGCAGTTCCACCCCACCTGCCTGTACCACCCCAAGGCCAAAAGTTTTCTGGTCACCGAGGCCATTCGCGGCGAAGGTGGGCACACCAAGCGACGCGTGCTGCACAACCGCGATGCCACCGGCGCCGAGATAGAAGGGTCGCTCCTGGCGCGCGGGTTGCCGGGTGGCCAACATGGAATTCATGCAATTTCACCCCACCTGCCTGTACCACCCCAAGGCCAAGAGCTTCCTGATCACCGAGGCCATCCGTGGTGAAGGCGGCCACCTGCTGCTGCCCAATGGCGAACGCTTCATGAGCCGCTTTGACGAACGCGCCGAACTGGCGCCCCGGGATGTGGTGGCCCGCGCCATCGACCACGAGATGAAACGGCTGGGGGCGGACTGCCTGTACCTGGATATCAGCCACAAGCCGGCGGATTTCATCATCGAGCACTTCCCCACCGTCTACGCCAAGTGCCTGCAACTGGGCCTGGACATCACCCGCGACCCCATCCCGGTGGTACCGGCGGCGCACTACACCTGCGGCGGCGTCATGATCGACAAACACGGCCAGACCGATGTCCCCGGGCTCTACGCCATCGGCGAAACCAGCTTCACCGGGCTGCATGGCGCCAACCGCATGGCCAGCAACTCGCTGCTGGAATGCTTTGTCTACGGCAAGGCCAGCGCCGACCACATCGGCGCCACCCTGGCGGACCTGCCACAACCCCGTGACCACAAGGAGTGGGACGAATCCCAGGTAACCGACTCCGACGAGGACGTGGTGATCAGCCACAACTGGGACGAACTACGCCGCTTCATGTGGGACTACGTGGGCATCGTGCGCACGGAAAAACGCCTGGAACGCGCCCTGCACCGGGCCGAGCTACTGAAAAACGAAATTGCCGAGTACTACAGCAACTACCACATCAGCAACGACCTGCTGGAACTGCGCAACCTGGTAGTAATCGCCGAACTGATCATCCGCTCGGCCATGCAGCGCAAGGAAAGCCGGGGGTTGCATTTTATGCGTGACTATCCGCAGGCGAATGAGGGGGCTGGGGATACGGTGCTGACACCAGAACAATTAATAATTAATAGTTAATAATTAATAACGTCGCGATTTGGTTCTTTCTGTTCTGAAAGGCAAGAGGCCGTACCCAGGGGCTGGGTGCGGCTCTCAATGCGTTGAGATCCACATTCGTTGCTCGCGCAACTATTAATTATTCATTATTAACTATTAATTGCTTTTCCTGTTAGCCCAAAACCACTGATAAAACGGCTGCAATTCCTGCCTCGGTGCCTGATCCTCGAACACATGCAGCCAGCCTTTCGGCGTCTGAATGGCCAGCCAGGGGCCGAGGCGCAATACCCGGCCCGGTTTGTCCAGCACCTGCACCCGCCGCCCGATGACGGTAAGCACACCATCACGCAATTCCAGACGCCGGGGTTGCGGCGGCGACCAGCCGCGTAGCAACAGCGGCAGTGCCGCCAGCAGCAATACGCTCGCCCACCACGGCACCTGGCTGGTCAGAACCACCGGCACCATCATCAAAGCCGACAGCCATTTCAGCCGAGACGGATACCGGGAACGGCCCAGCTCAACCTTTCTTTTGTGAGACCAGGTCGAGGACATGACGGACATACTCGCGCAGTTCCGGCTCCTGCGGTTCGCTGCGATGGGTAAACCACTCGAACATGTCGGCGTCCTGACACTCGAGCAGTTTGGCAAACCAGGCTTGATGCTCCGGTGATTCGTTGTCGAAGTGGTCGTCCAGGTAGGCGTACAGCACCACCTCCACCTCCGAGGCGCCACGCCGGCACTGCCAGCGGTATTTGCGTTTCAAGTCGTCATTACTCATTCGTGCATTATCCTGATCAGAAACTCCGGCACGGCTTTCAGACCGCGCACGCATTATCTATCATGCCCCACAAATTCTCGACTTTCGTCAGGAGCCCCATGAGCTGGTCCGACTTTATCGCCGCACAATCTCTGGCAGAACATGCCGAGACGCCCTACCTGAGCCACTGCGATCATCTGGCAGTGATCCGTGCCACCGGCGAGGAAGCCGGCCAGTACCTGCAGGGCCAGCTTTCCTGCGACCTGCGCGAAGTGGACCAGGACGGCCACCGTACCGGCATGCACCTGAGCCTGAAAGGCCGGGGGCTGGTAAGCGTACGCATTCTCCGTGACGGCGACGACTACCTGATGCTCTGCCCCGCCGCGCTGAGCGACGCCGTGATCAAGGCGCTGATGAAATACCGCCTGCGCGCCAAGGTGGAATTCGCCGTGGACGACAACCTGGTGCTGTTCGGCCTGGCCGGCGACCTGCCAGCCGACGCGCCGGAACCGGGCCATACAGGGCGCACGGATCAGGGCCTGTGGCTGCGCTATCCCTTCACTGACCATGCCCTGCTGCTGGTGGCTACCGACCAGGCAGAACCTCGCTGGCAGCAACTGGCCGAGCAACGCGCCACCACCGGAGCCAACGGCTGGCGCCAGGCGGACATCGAAGCCGGTGAAGGCATGGTGTACCCCGGCGCCGAAGACCTGTTCCTGCCCCAGGTGCTCAACTACGACGTCACCGCCGGCGTGAACTTCAAGAAAGGCTGTTACACCGGCCAGGAGGTGGTCGCCCGCATGCACTTCAAGGGCAAGCTCAAGCAACGCATGCAGCGCATCGACTTCAGCGCCGACGTGGATCTGACGCCCGGAGAAACCCTGCGCGACAGCAACGGCAAAGCCGCCGGCGAAGTGGTCAGCGCCGCCCGTACCCCACAGGGCCACGCCGCGCTGGTGGTGCTGCGTCGGGACACGGATGGGGTGCTGTTCCGGGAGGAGCAGGCGCTGGAGAGTCAGCTTGGGGCGTTGCCTTATTCTTTGCCTTGGAAAGAGTGAGACTTCAATTAATAGTTAATAATGAATAATTAATAACGCCGCAAACAAGGTTTTGTGGTTCCCAAACGCAAGAGGCCGCGCCCAATGCCAGGGCGCGGCCTCGTTGCTTGCTGATAATGACTACGCTTGAACGCGCCGTTATCAATTATCCATTATCAACTATCAATTGCCTCCAACGGATGCCTCGGCGCCGGACAGTTAAAAAAGCGGTCAATATAGTCCCGCGGCACGGCTGCCACGCTGCGGTGGCGGAAGCCGGGTTTGCCGTCCTTGTCGATCAGCAGGGCCCGCACGCCTTCGCGGAAATCGCCGTGCAGGGAGCACTGCACTGCCAGGCACCATTCCATGCGGAAGACCTCGGCCAGGGAATAGTAGGTGGAGCGGCGCAGTTGCTCCCAGACCAGGTGAGCGGTTTGCGGGCAGCCTTTTTCCAGGTTGCCCAGGGCCTTGTCCAGCCAGGCATCCCTCTGCTTCGCATGCAGCAACTGCTCGGTCACCACTTCGACACTTTCACCATCACACAGCGCATTGATCTGCGACAGGTGCTCCACCAGTGGGTGCGACAGGTCGGACATGTCCGCCTGTTGCTCGCGGAACAAGCGGTAGAGCACCACCTGGTTGTCGCGGGCCTCGTCAGCGAAATCCTGCTCGGCCAGCGCCGCCAGCAGGCTGTCCGCATCGCCGTCCACCATGCGGTCGGCCATACCCACTTCCACGGCTTCCCGACCGTTGATGTGTGCGCCGGTGAGCCCCAGGAACAGCCCCACCTTGCCCGGCAGGCGATTGAGGAACCAGCTTCCCCCCACATCGGGGAACAGGCCGATGGTGATTTCCGGCATGGCCAGCCGTGAGCGCGGTGTCACCAGGCGGAAGTCCGCGCCCTGCAACAGCCCCATGCCACCGCCCATGACAATGCCATCACCGTAGACCACCACCGGAATGCGGCTGGTGTGGATGCGGTAATCCAGGGCGTATTCCTCGGCGAAATACTGCTCAGTAAACGGATTACGACCTTCGCCAGCGTGCTTCACCATGGATTTGTGCATCTGCACGATATCCCCACCGGCACAAAACGCCTTGCCACCGGCCCCGTCCAGCCAGATAGCGACCACATCATCACGCTGCTCCCAGGCATCCAGTTGCTGGCTTAGGGCCTGGATCATCTCAAGACTCAGGGCATTGAGGGATTTGGGGGCGTTCAGGGTGGCACGGGCGATGACTCGACCGCAGCGGGTGGGCAGTTCGGAAAACAGTACGCAATCAGACACAGCAACTCCATAAAGCAATGAATAATTAATAGTTAATAATTAATAACGTCGCGAACAGACTCTTTCTGCTCTTAAATACCAGAACCCACACCCAAAGACTGAACGCGGCCTCTGAGCGTTAGAAATCAAATGCGTCGCTCGCGTAACTATTAATTATTAACTATTCATTATTCATTAATTGCCCAGTCAATCGCCGCTTTTCCCTGCTGCAACAAATACTGGTTGGCGCGGGAGAAATGGCCGCAGCCGAGAAAGCCCCGGTGGGCGGAGAGCGGAGATGGATGTGGAGCGGTGAGCACGCAGTGTTTCTGGCGGTCGATCAGGCGCCCCTTTTTCTGGGCATGGCTGCCCCACAGCAGGAACACCAGCCCTTCACGCTCTCGGTTGAGGTGCTCGATGGCCTGGTCGGTGAACTGTTCCCAGCCCTGTTTCTGGTGGGAGGCGGCCTGACCGGCCTCCACGGTGAGCACGGCATTGAGCAGCAGCACCCCCTGCTCCGCCCAGTGGGTCAGATTGCCATGGCTGGGCGGTTCGATGCCCAAGTCGCGGTGAATCTCCTTGTAGATGTTCACCAGCGACGGCGGTGTTTTCACGCCTCGCTGCACGGAAAAGCACAGCCCGTGGGCCTGGTTGGGGCCGTGGTACGGGTCCTGCCCCAGAATCACCACCTTCACCTGATCAAAGGGGGTCAGGTTGAAGGCGTTGAAGATATCCGGACCCGGTGGATAGAGGGTCTTCCCGGCCCGCTTCTCACTGGCCAGGAAGGCCCGCAAGCGGGCCATGTAGTCGCTGTCGAACTCAGCGGCCAGATGCTGTTTCCAGCCAGGTTCGAGCTGTACATCACGGGACGCGTTTTCAGCCATGGCTCAACAGCTTGTCCAGCAGGTTACGCATGCGCGCCGCCACGAATTCCTGGGAGATCCGCTCAGGGTGCACCAGCAGGCGCTGCTCAATGGAAATCATGGTGGACAGGATCAGTTCCGCATCCAGCAGCGGCTCCTCGCTGCCAAACAGTTCCGCGGCAATGACCAGCCCTTCCATCTGCTGACGCAGATACAGGTCCGCCAGATCTCGCAGACGCTGGTCCAGAATGGCTTCCTGCAGAAACGCCTGCTCCGCCACCACATGGTCTCGGCGGTTGCTCAGCTCGTCGACAATGAAGGCAGCCATCATGTCGCCCATGGTATTGACCAGACGCTTGCGTTCCTCGGGATTGGCAAGACTGTCGCGGGAAAACTGCGACAACAGGGCAAAAGCCTGTTCCTTGAACGGCTCGACGACTTCTTTGAGGGCCCGTTCGGCAAAGAGGGTAAAGGTATCCGCGATCAGGTCGGAGATATCCTTGAAATAGTAAGTGGTCGCCGACAGGGGCACATCCGCCTCGCGGGCAACGGCACGGTGACGCACCGCCCGGATACCCTCTTTGACGATAATGTTCAGCGCGGCTTCAAGAATCGCCTGGCGACGCTGTTCACTGCCGGCGCGGCGCGCCTTTCTTCCTTGGTATTGAATTGCACTACTCATGGACACAGTCAGCCTTTGTTAATTCAGCCCGGTACCACCACCCAGACAATCACCTCTGTGATACCTGGCGGTGCTTGTGTGTCGCTCTCCCTCTTTCCCCTCGGGCCGGGGGCACAAAGCGTGCCCCGAAAAAGTCGGCCCTGCGGTTACTTTGCCAGAGGTTGCCCGGCTCAGGAACCGCTACGTCCCTGAGGACGCATGTGCGGGAACAGAATCACATCGCGGATGGACGGGGAATCGGTGAACAGCATGACAAGCCGGTCAATCCCGATCCCCTCCCCGGCGGTGGGCGGCAGGCCGTGTTCCAGCGCGGTCACGTAGTCCTCGTCGTAGAACATGGCCTCGTCATCACCGGCCGCTTTCTCTTCCACCTGCTGGCGGAACCGCTCCGCCTGATCTTCCGCGTCGTTCAGCTCGGAAAAGCCATTGGCAATCTCGCGGCCACCGACGAAAAATTCGAAACGCTCTGTCACGAAGGGGTTGTCGTCCATACGACGGGCCAGCGGCGACACCTCCGTGGGGTACTCGGTAATAAAAGTCGGATCCTTGAGGCGGTGCTCCACCGTCTTCTCGAAGATCTCGATTTGTACCTTGCCCAGCCCGTAGCTGTCCTTCAGCGGGATACCCAGCCCTGTGGCAATCTCGCGGGCCCCATCCAGATCAGCCAGTTTGGCCGGGTCGATATCCTGATTAAAATGCAAAATGGAATCGAATACCGTTATCCGGGCGAAAGGTTTACCAAAATCGTACACATCTCCCTGATACGGAATCTCGGTGGTACCCAGCACATCCTTCGCCAGGGTGCGCAGCATGTCCTCGGTGAGATTCATCAGGTCGTGGTAATCCCCATAGGCCTGGTAGAACTCCAGCATGGTGAATTCCGGGTTGTGCCGGGTGGACAGGCCTTCGTTGCGGAAGTTGCGGTTGATCTCGAACACCTTCTCGAAACCGCCTACCACCAGACGCTTGAGGTACAGTTCCGGCGCGATGCGCAGGTACATGTCCATATCCAGGCTGTTGTGGTGGGTGATGAACGGCCGTGCGGTGGCACCGCCGGGAATCACCTGCAACATGGGGGTTTCCGCTTCCACAAAATCCTTGTTGACCAGAAAATTGCGGATGCCGGCCACGATTTTGGAGCGGATCTGGAAGGCCTGGCGGCTTTCCTCGTTGACGATCAGGTCCAGGTAACGCTGGCGGTAGCGGGCCTCGGTATCGGTCAGCCCCTTGTGCTTTTCAGGTAGCGGACGCAGGGACTTGGTGAGCAGCAGGTACTCATCCATCATCACGTACAGGTCGCCCTTGCCGGATTTGCACAGGGTGCCCTTCACGCCAACGATGTCGCCCAGATCCCAGTGTTTGGTGTCTTTCTGCACGTCCTTGGGTGCGTAGATCTGGATGCGCCCGGACATGTCCTGGATCACCTTGAAGGCCTTGCGATCCAGCATCAGGCGGCCTGCCACCGCTACCTGGATGCCCTTCTCTTCCAGCTCTTCCTTGCTCAGCTCGCCGTACTGCGCTTGCAGCTCGGCGGCCAGGGAATCACGGCGGAAATGATTGGGGAAAGGATTACCGCCCTCGCGCAGCTCCGCCAGCTTGGCGCGGCGCTCGGCGATCAGGCGGTTTTCCTCGGCGGCTTCGTTCGGTGTGTTCTGTTCGTCTGCCATGTGCTTACCTTACAAGGGTCGGACGTCTGACGTCGGACGTCTGGTGGAAAACATTAAAACCTTTGGCGTCCGACGTCAGACTTCAGACGTCAGACCCGCCATCACAGCCCCGCTTTCAGGGACGCTTCGATGAACTGGTCCAGGGCCCCGTCCAGTACCTGCTGGGTATTGTGGCTTTCCACATTGGTGCGCAGGTCCTTGATGCGGCCATCGTCCAGCACGTAGGAGCGGATCTGGCTGCCCCAGCCGATGTCGGCCTTGTTGTCTTCCATGGCCTGTTTTTCGGCATTGCGACGCTGCATTTCCAGCTCGTAGACCTTGGCCTGCATCATCTTCATGGCCTTGTCCTTGTTCTGGTGCTGGCTGCGCTCGCTCTGGCACTGGGTCACCACGGTATGCTCGGTGCCGCCCTCGTCCTTGAAGGTATAGGTCAGACGCACCGCCGAATCGGTCCGGTTAACGTGCTGACCACCGGCGCCGGAGGCGCGGTAGGTATCCACCCGCATGTTGCCCATGTCGATGTCCACATCGATATTGTCGTCCACTTCCGGGGACACGAACACCGAGGAGAAGGAGGTGTGGCGGCGGCCACCGGAATCGAACGGGCTCTTGCGCACCAGCCGGTGCACGCCGGTTTCGGTACGCAGCCAACCGAAGGCGTATTCGCCCTCGAAACGCACGGTGGCGGACTTGATACCGGCCACGTCCCCGGCGGAGGCTTCCACCAGCTCGGTCTTGAAACCGTGGGCTTCGCCCCAGCGCAGGTACATGCGCAGCATCATCTCCGCCCAGTCCTGGGCTTCGGTGCCGCCGGACCCGGCCTGAATATCCAGGTAAGCGTTGCTGCCATCCATTTCACCGGAGAACATGCGGCGGAATTCCAGGTCGGCCACCATGGCCTCCAGCCGCTCCAGCTCGCTCTCGACTTCCGGCAGGCTGTCCTCGTCGTCTTCTTCCACCACCAGCTCCAGCAGGCCGCTGGTGTCCTCAATGCCCTGGCTGGCGTCGTCGAGGGTTTTGACAATTCCTTCAAGCTGGGCGCGTTCCTTGCCCAACCCCTGGGCATAGGTGGGGTCGTTCCAGACGTCGGGATTTTCCAGCTCCCGTTCGACTTCGGTCAGGCGTTCGCTCTTTTGATCATAGTCAAAGATACCCCCTGAGCGCCTGAACGCGCTCCGAGAGGTCGGAAAGATGGCTTCGCAGCGGATTGACTTCCATTACGTCTCTCTGAAATTGGTCTTGGCTGAATTGATGCCCGGAAAACGGCGCAGTCTAACGCTTTGCGGGAAATCTGGCGAGGGGGGGAAAGCCTATGTGGGAGCCAGCCCGCTGGCGATGATGGACCAATGCAGGGGGCATGGTTCGCTGGCAGGCAAGCTCCCACAGGAGCGAAGAGGTCAGTCTTTCAGCTCGTAGACGTGGTAGGCCTCGGGCTTCATGTTATCGATGGTGGTGCCGATATAGCGGGCATTGTTGGGAATGCCGGAGCCGGTGGTGAATACCTTGAAGGTGCGCACCTCCCTGGGGGTGTCGATCACGGTGTCCGCATCCACCTCCACCCACATGAACAGCACGGCTTCCTGGGGGATGAAATCCACCCGCAGAACCTTGCCTTCCTCGGGCAGGCGGATCTCCTGCACCTCGTTTGTCACCTTCAGGCGGTGCTTGTGTATGGTCTTCATCTGAGTCCCCTCCGTTAAGGACGCAACACGGCGGCGGCGATAGCCACCCCGCTGAGTCAATGCTGGTGCAGCCTTTTGGGCCACACATCAAAGAAAGCGAGCGCCCGATGGCGGGCGCGAAGCGCAATCCTAGCAAAAAGACGGGCGACGGACAGCATTGTCGACAATTTTACGGTTTTGGGGTTTTCCGGCCGGGCACATGCCGGCTGAAATCTTCGCCTTGCGAGCACGGCTCCAACAGCACACCGGAACGCAGGCGCCTAAAACCGCTCACCGAGCTGGATGAAGAACACCGTGTCGTCATCCTCGGTGAAGGCCACATCCAGGCCGATGTGCAGGGGCTTGTCCGGGGTGGTCTGCCAGTGCAGGCCGGTGCCAATGCTATGTGCGGTCTCGCCATCAAAGACCTGGCTGCTGTTGTCGTCGATCCAGCCATAATCGAAAAACGCCAGCACCGCCCAACGGGGGCGAAACTTGTAGCGGCCCTCCAGGTGGGCGGTCAGCGCGGTATCATCCATATAGCGCCCTCGATTGTAGCCCCGCACGGCCATGGACGACTGCACGAAGAAAGGGGCTTCCCCCGCCGTGTTCTCGTATTCCGCATTGGTGGCCAGCACCACCCTGGGCAGCACCGAGGCGTAGTGGCTGAAGGACAGGCGCGTCTTGCCGTAATCGAAATCGCTACCGAAATGGTCGCCGAAATCGTACCAGGAGGCACTGAAATTCACCCCACGCCGGGGATAGTAGTTGTTGTCACGGGAATCGTAGCTGAGCACCAGCCCGGCTCCGCCCAGGGCGATGTCCTTGCCCACGGCGGGCAGGACCGGCAGCAGTTCGCTGAAATCCATCTCCACATCGCCTTCGGAAAACAGCAGCGCCGGGCCGGCGAACCAGTGCTCCGTGCCCGGCAGGCGGTACTGGGCGCGGGCAAAGCCCATGGCCATGTCGATGGTGTAGTCCAGCGGGTTGTCGGCGAAAAAGCCCTCGCCACCAAAACCGTAATATTCCAGCTTGAAGGAGCCGGTGCCCGCCGCCGCCATCACCCGCAAACGGTCTTCCAGCAGAAAGTCCTGGTGAAAGATGCCGGCCACCCAGCTATCGGTATCGGTGTACATGCCGCCGACCCCGGTGGTGGGGTTGGCACCTTCCTCCGAACGTTCCGGGTGCAGATACAGCGCCGCTACCTGCAGGCCGGTACCCAGCGTGGGGTCGGATAGCGGGATCGGAACCACCACAAGGTTGCCCTTCTCCAGCGTGGGGCCGTCGCTACCCTTGTTGATGTTATCGACGAAATCGTCGGTTTCCGCCACCGCCGCCAGTGACGGCCCTGCCATCAGGCTCAAACCACCTGCCAGCAGGTAATCTCTCAGACGCATTACCCCATCCCTTCTCGCGCCGCTTTAGAGGGCGAGAGTAGCACAGGAAGGAAAATTCACCTCACACGCTACCCCCATAACCCCCGTTGGAGCCTTGCTCGCAAAGCGAAGGGGGGGAGAAGGCAAGGGAGTTCATTCAACCCTTCGCCTTGCGAGCAAGGCTCCAACGGGGGCAGCGTGGATTGTGGTGTGGGGCTCAAAGGGGAATCAGGTGCTCAAACAGCAACTGCGGGTTGCGCTGGCCGCGGAACTCGTTCACTTCCAGGCGGTAGACGCCGCGCACGCGGTGGATACGGCTGGGTAGCGCCTCCACCGGCACGTTGAAGTGAATGGCGTCGATCACACCGCTGACACCGGGCAGGCCCAGGGTCAGCTTCAGGTGGCGCTCGCCGACGATGCGGTGTTTGAGCACCTCGAATTCGCCATCGAAGCTGGGCGCGGGGAAGCCCTGCCCCCAGGGGAAGCGATGGGTGAGCAGCTCGGCATTGGCCAGGGACAGCTCGTGATCGGCCAGCTCGCCGTCGGTTTCCACGATGCGCTCCAGGGCCCTGGGGGACAACCGCTCCGCCACGGCTTTTTCGAATGCCACCTTGAAGGTATCCAGCTTGTCCCGCTCCAGGGACAGCCCCGCCGCCATGGCGTGGCCACCAAATTTGCTGAGCAGCCCCGGGTTGGCGGTGGCCACCGCGTCCAGGGCGTCGCGCAGGTGCAGGCCGGGGATGGAGCGGCCGGAGCCTTTCAGGGTGCCCGGCTGCTGGGCCGGGGCAAAGGCGATCACCGGGCGATGAATAGCTTCTTTCACCCGCGAAGCGAGAATACCCACCACCCCTTCGTGCCATTCCTTGCCATACAGGCACAGCCCCGCTGGCAGGTTGTCCGCATCCAGCCGAGCCACCTCTGCCATGGCCGCATCGCGCATGCCGTACTCGATGGAGCGGCGCTCGCGGTTGATGGTGTCCAACTCCTGGGCCATATCCAGCGCCTCGGCCTCGGTCTCAGCCAGCAGGCAGGCAATACCGTGGGTCATGTCCGACAGGCGCCCCGCCGCGTTCAGGCGCGGGCCCACGGCAAAGCCCATGTCCGCGGCCAACACCCGGTTGGGATCTCGCCCGGCCACCTGCAACAGGGCACGAATGCCCGGGCAGCCCTTGCCCGCGCGGATACGGCGCAGGCCCTGCTCCACCAGCACCCGGTTGGCATCATCCAGCACCACCACATCGGCCACGGTGCCCAGCGCCACCAGATCCAGCAGATCGGTAATCGGCTGTACCGGCTGGAAGCCCTGCTCACGCAGAGCCCGCTGCAAGTCCATCAACAGATAGAAGGCCACCCCCACCCCGGCCAGATTGGTGGCGGGGAAATCCTCGCAGCCCGGCAGGCGCGGGTTCACCAGGGCATCGGCCTCGGGCAGGGTATCGCCGGGCAGGTGATGATCGGTGATCAGCACCCGGATGCCCCGGCTCCGGGCGGCGGCCACCCCGTCCACGCTGGCAATGCCATTATCCACGGTGATGATCAGGTCCGGCTGGAACTGCTGCTGGGCCAGCTCGACAATGGCCGGGGACAGGCCGTAGCCGTATTCAAAGCGGTCCGGCACCAGGAAATTCGGGCGCGGAAAGCCCAGCAGCTCTAGCCCACGCACCATCAGAGTGGTGGCGGTGGCGCCGTCGGCGTCGTAATCGCCGACAATACAGATGCGCCAGTGGTCGGTTCGCCCTTGTAACAGCAGCTCCACGGCCCCACGCAAGCCAGTGAAGGTTTGCGGGTGTGGCAGCCGCCTGAGCGCCAGGTCCAGTTGGGCTGGGTCGGTCACTCCCCGCCCCGCGAGAATCCGCGCCAGCATGGGCGGCACGTCCGGCCAGTCCGGCGTATGCTGCGGGCGGCGAGTGATCTTGGGCAGGCTGAGTTTGTCTACGGGCATTAATGGGCTCGGTGAAGGATCACGCCGACGTTGGAGCCTTGCTCGCAAGGCTCCAACGGCAAATCAAATCTGGTGAGGCAGTCTGCCACGGTTACCGTCACACGGCACTAATACCGACAGCATTCGCCTCCATCACAAGGAACAAGTGATGCTTTTTTCACCAACATATTCCCCCATCGGCGCGGGCCCGCCAGCGGTACGACCAATTAGTCACAAATTGGGGCTAAAAAAGTCATCTGGCTTCCCTATACTTGCGGGCCTGCAAGTTCGTTCGTTTATGTGAGCAAACACTCACATGAATAACGTGGCCTCCCCCATTTTCAGGGCTGGAGGCACTACCAAAGCGGCCAAGACAGCCGCGTACTTTGGGACTGGAGAGCAAACGCTATGATCTATCAAGGCAACGCCGTAAGCGTACAACTGCTTGACGACGGCATCGCCGAACTGAAGTTCGATCTTCAGGGCGAATCCGTCAACAAGTTCAACCAGGAAACCGTG
>JAKSCQ010000026.1 GCA_022360555.1 Pseudomonadales bacterium | reverse complement strand
TGTAGCTTGTAGCTTGTAGCTTGTAGCTTGTAGCTTGTAGCTTGTAGCTTGTAGCTTGTAGCTTGTAGCTTGTAGCTTGTAGCTTGTAGCTTGTCCCCAATTTGGCACAAATTGCCATCACCCAATGTCATAATTCTGCTAGCCTGTCATTCCTCGACCACAACCAGCCAGAACAACAATGAGCGAACCCCGGGACACCTCCTCGATCAGTTTTACCGCCCTGTACACCGGCCACGTGTGGACCCGTGACGGCCTGTCCGCGCCTTTTTTCCGCACCCGTGGTGGCGCCTTTCTTTACGGTGCGCTGGCGCCCTTCGAGTACGTGGGCCGGCATATCGTGGGCGGCAATATCCGCACCTTCCTGCTGCAGCGCCATCACCTGATCGACCACCGCTTACATCAATTGATCGACGACGGCGTTACCCAAGTGGTGGAAATTGCCTGTGGACTGTCTCCCCGGGGCCATCGCTTCTGCCAGCAGTATCCGCAGCTCACCTACATCGAAACCGATCTGCCGGACATGGCGCGGCGCAAGCAGCAGTTGCTGGAAGAACACCAGGTGCTCAGCGAACGCCACCGGGTCCAGCCCATCAATATCTTTGCCGAGGACGGCGCGCTGAGCCTGGACCATGTGCTCGGTCAGCTTGATCAAAGCAAACCGGTGGTGGTGATCACCGAAGGGCTGGTGAACTACTTCCCGTTGCCTGTCATTTCCGAATTCTGGCATAACCTGGCCACCGCCCTGCGAGCCTTTCCCCAAGGCACCTACCTGACCGACAACTATCCGCTGTACCGGGGCATGCCGTTCTACCGGACGCTGAAAGTGCTGGGCGGCATGCTCGGGGCCGTATCACGCAGCCAGGTGGGGTTTCATTTTCATGCCGACCAGGAAGCCATCGACCACTTCCTCGCCCAGGGCTTTGACAGCCTGACCATCCACAACCCGGCGGACTATTACGGCAAGCTGCCCATTCCGAAAACCCGGGGCAACCCCATGGTCCGAATCATGGAAGCCACCACCCACTAAGAAAGCGACCCTTTTTACAGAACGTCCGCTACCACTGCGGTATATTCTCAGGCTGTCTGCCCTTTCGAGAAGGACACCCCGTGCTCGACATTCAGACCACCATCGACATCCAGGCCAGCCCCCACCGCATCTGGGCGATGCTCATCGACATTGGCCACTACCGCGACTGGAATCCCTTCATCACCGCGGCCACCGGCACCGTCAAACCCGGGCAGAAACTGGACATCACCCTTGCCCCGGCCCCGCAAAAGCGCAGCCGTTTCAAACCCACCGTCATGCACCTGAAAACCGGCCAGGCTCTGGCCTGGCGACACCGCCTGCCCATCCCCGGCCTGTTTACCCGTGAGCAAGGGTTCGTGCTGTCCGAGCTGGAAGACGGCAATATCCGCCTGAGTCACAGTCAAACCTTTCGCGGCCTCTGGGCCTGGCTGTGCCGGCGAAGCCTGCACGAGGAAATGACCGCGGGCATGAAAGCCATGAACCAGACGTTGAAGGAAAGGGCGGAAAGCCGGAACGCTGGCAGCCGCTAGCTTGCTCAACCGGCAGTCGCTTTGCGATGGGCGGCACTTTCCATTCCACACATCGCAGACATAAAAAAAACCGGCATTCACGCCGGTTTTTTAGTGGTGGAGGCATCAGCCGTAAATGCGATGCACATTCCCCTCGCTTTGCTGGCGCAGGAAGTACTCGCCATTGCGCAGCAGTTCGGTGAAGCGTTCGGCGGCCTGGATGTTGCCGTGCTTGAACAGGCAGCGCAGGTAGCCGGCATCGTCATAGTCGAAGACCAGCAACTCGAGTTTCAGCGCCGGGCTGTCCATGTACAGGGTGCAGTCACGGGCATGGTCGGCCAGGGAGAAACCCGGTTCGTCCAGCTTGATCAGGCAGCCGAAGAAGTTGATGTCGATCACCTTCACCGGCTTGTTGAAACGGAAACGGTCACCCACCCGGGATTCACTGGTGACGTGGCCATGGTTGTTGCAGGGGATCAACCGTTCGGCACGGCGGCGGTCCAGGGACTTGTGCTCGTTCTTGCGGAAGTAGCGGGTGCCCGCCACGTTATCGATGGGCTCGCCCCGCAGGAAAGTGGAGAACAGATCCAGTGACACTTCCCGCTTCTCAAGCTGCGGCAGGTGGTCGGCCCCCTTGATCAGGACAAACTGGGCATTGGGGCACTTCTCGGCGAAGGACGCATTCTCCCAGGGCAGGGTAAAGCTGTCGTACTCGCCGGTGGTGACCAGGGTGTCGCATTCCGGGTAGCCAAGCAGCCCTTCCACGGACAACAAACGACTGCCATTGATGACATAACGTTCTTTCTCATTTTCCGACAGGCGCTGCATCTGCCGGTAGAACAGCTTGCGGGCGGTGGGCGTAATGCCGGTTTCCTTGAGACGATGGTAATTGATCAGGTACAGCACCACCGCCTGGCTGAACTCATCCATGCGCCCTTCCGCCAGCACCCGCTTGGACTCGTCGACCAGCATCCGCCAGCTCTTGCGCGGGCGGGTCACGATGCCGGCGACAATCAGTTTTCCCGTGGCTTGCGGGTATTTGTAGGCAAAGGTGCTGGCAATGGCCGACCCCAGCGACAGGCCCATCAGGTGCACCTGGTCCAGATTGGACTGGCAGGTGAATTCGTACAGCAGGTCGGCCAGGTCTTCCATGCTCAGATCTGGCGCGATCTGGGTGTTGTTACCCAGCGACGGCAGGTCCACCAGGATAACCGGGAAATCCTCGTAGATGCGTTCAACGCAATACTTGTAGGAGGTAAAATTCTGGAAGGCGCCACCAACCACCAGCAGCGGCGGCTTGTGGGCATTGGCCGGCGAGGAAAAGGCCAGATAGTCGATACGCCATTGACCGACCCAGAGCTGCAAGGGGTCCGCCTTGATGACCGAGCGGGTGTATTCCTGGTACTGAATGCCCATAGGTGTCTGGCTCCGTACGGTTTGTTCTTGTTTTTTGCCGCCCGGATCCGGCACGGTGGCCACCAGGCATTGTCATCGCGCCACACAAACTGGTACATACGTACCATAAAAACAACGACTTACCGTCTTTGTGTAGCAAAGGATTTCAATTCTTCACCATTTGTGTGCAAGCGTAAAGCACCAGTTATCGCTATAATGCCGCTCTTACCCATTTTCAGTTCTTGGTGACTATGGATATCCAGCAATACATGCAACGCCTTGGCGAGCAGGCCCGCGCGGCCTCCCGCGCCATGGCCCGCGCCAGTTCCGGCGACAAGGACAAGGCCCTGGCGGCCATCGCCAGCGCCCTGCGCAGCCACCGCAGTGCCATCCTGCAGGCCAACCAGCAGGATCTGGACAACGGTCGCAACAACGGCCTGGATGCGGCCCTGCTTGACCGTCTGGAGCTGACCACCGCCCGTTTCGACTCCATGGTGGAAGGCCTGGAGCAGATTATCGGCCTGGCCGACCCGGTGGGTGTGATCACCGACCTGGCCTACCGCCCGTCCGGTATCCAGGTGGGCAAGATGCGGGTACCGCTGGGCGTCATCGGCATCATTTATGAATCGCGTCCCAATGTGACCATCGACGCCGCCGCCCTGTGCCTGAAATCCGGCAACGCGGCCATTCTGCGCGGCGGCTCCGAGGCGATTAATGCCAACCAGGCCATTGCCGAGTGCATTCGCGTGGGCCTGCGTGAAGCCGGCCTGCCGGACACCGCCGTGCAGGTGGTGGAAACCACCGACCGGGCCGCCGTGGGCGAGCTGATCACCCACCCCGAGTACGTGGACGTGATCGTGCCCCGTGGCGGCAAGGGCCTGATCGAACGCATCAGCAACGAGGCCCGGGTGCCGGTGATCAAGCACCTGGACGGCAATTGCCACACCTACATCGATGACCAGGCGGACATCCGCAAGGCCATCGAGGTGGCCTACAACGCCAAGACCCAGCGCTATGGCACCTGCAACACCACCGAAACCCTGCTGGTGGCCAATGCCATCGCCCAGCAGGTGCTGCCGGAATTGGCGCAGAAATACCATGAGGCCGGTGTGGAGCTACGCGGTTGCGACCAGGCTCGCAGCATTGTTAGCGACATGCAGGAAGCCACCGACACCGACTGGGGCGAGGAATACCTGGCGCCGATCCTGGCGGTGAAGATTGTCCGCGATGTGGATGAGGCCATCGCCCACATCAACCGCTACAGCTCCGGTCATACCGAAGCCATCATTACCGAGAACTACACCCGGGCCCGGCAGTTCCTCACCGAGGTGGACTCCAGCTCGGTGATGGTGAACGCCTCCACCCGTTTCGCGGATGGTTTCGAGTACGGTCTGGGAGCGGAAATCGGCATCTCCACCGACAAGATCCACGCCCGTGGCCCGGTGGGCCTGGAAGGGCTGACCAGCCAGAAATGGGTGGTGCTCGGCGATGGACATATTCGGCAATAATGCTGACACGCTCCACGCAACACGCTTGCACGCGGAGCCCCTTTCCAGCGTGCTGCGTGTAGTGTGATGCGTGTCAGCGCCCCCCTGGTCCTGTTTGGCGGCACCTTCGATCCGGTTCACCGGGCGCACATCAGTGCGGCCCGGGCGGTGTCCCGGGTGCTGGGGGATGCCCCTGTGCATCTGCTGCCCAATGCCGTGCCCCCGCATCGCCCCCAGCCGCTGGCGGATGGCGAGCAGCGGCTGGCCATGCTGCGGCTGGCCTGTCACGACCATCCCTGCCTGACCCCCGATGACTGGGAGCTGCGCCAGGATGGCCCCAGCTACAGCCTGAACACCCTGCGCCACTTCCGCGAACAGCACGGTGAACGCCCGCTGGTGTTCCTGATTGGCGCGGACAGCTTCGCCAGCCTGCATCACTGGCACCGCTGGGAGGAATACGCCGCACTCTGCCATCTGGCCATCGTCCCGCGCCCGGACAGCCCGCTGGCCGCCGACACGGTACTGGCCCGTTTCCCGGAAAGTGATGCCCGGGGCCTGTGCCAGCAGGCCGCCGGCCTGCGGCTGATGCTCAAACGGCCCTTTCTGGATGTATCGGCCACCGCCATTCGCGATGCCCTGGCCCGCAAGGGCACCTGTCCGGCACTGGATCCGGACGTGATTGCCCATATTCACCGTCACCATCTGTATAATGTCCCCGACTGCCAACCCGGAACCAAACATGAGGCCCCATGAGCGCTGACACCCCGCTGCTGAAACTGGTCATCGACGCCCTGGAAGACGTCAAGGCCCAGAACATCACCCAACTGGACGTGCGTGAAGTCACCAGCGTCGCCGACGACATGGTTATCGCCAGCGGCACCTCCAACCGTCACGTGAAAGCCCTGGCCGACAGCGTGGTGGAAGCCGCCAAGGACGCCGGGCACCCGCCCATGGGCACCGAAGGCGAAGACAGCGGGGAATGGATTCTGGTGGATCTGGGCGATGTCATCGTTCACCTGATGCTGCCTGCCACCCGCGAGTTCTACGATCTGGAACGCCTGTGGCGCAACCCGGCCCATCACCCGGACCGCAACCAGAAAGGCGATTCCTGAGCCCGTGCGTATTGTCATGCTGGCCGTAGGCACCCGCATGCCCGGCTGGGTCAATGAGGGATTCAGCGAGTACCAGAAGCGCATGCCCCCGGAAATGCGCCTGGAACTGGTGGAACTGCCCATGCCCAAACGCAGCAAGGGCGACGTGGCCAGCCTGATTCGCAGCGAGGCCGATGCCCTCCGCAAACGGCTGGACACGCTTCAACAAAAAAGCCCCGGCGCCAAAACCGTGGCACTGGAAGTCACGGGCCGGGCGCTGGACACCCCGGCGCTCAGCCGTAAACTGGGGCAATTAAAAGATGTGGGCCAGGATCTGGTCCTGTTAATCGGGGGGCCGGACGGCTTGTGTCCGGAATTATCCGCCAGCGCCCATGAACGCTGGAGCCTGTCGAACCTGACACTGCCGCACCCGCTGGTGCGGGTACTGCTGGCAGAACAGCTATACCGAGGCTGGACGCTGCTCACCGGACACCCCTATCATCGCTGATCTTTGCCCCCAGACGCTGACGCCCCCATGCGCCGACCATTAACGCTGAAAGACCATCATCACGAGCAGCGCATTTTCAGCGCCCGGCTGCTGGTCGGCATGATTCTGGTGCTGTTACTGACCGCGGTACTGGCCGGTCGCATGGTCTGGCTGCAGGTCATTGAGCACAGCCGCTATACCACCCTCAGCGACAACAACCGGGTGCAGACCCAGGCGGTATCGCCGCCACGGGGCCTGATCATGGATCGCGATGGTGTCATCCTGGCCGACAACCGCCCGGACTTTTCTCTGGAAATCATCATCGAGCGAGCCGGCGACCTGCCCACGCTGCTGGCAGAACTGGGCAAACTGATCGCCCTGGACGAGGGAGACCTGGAGCGCTTCGAAAAACGCCGCCAGACCGCCCGCCGCCCCTGGGAACCCGTTCCCTTGCGCGGCCGACTCACCGAAACGGAAATCGCCCGTCTGGCCGTCAACCAGCACCGCCTGCCCGGCATCCGCATTTCCGCTGACCCGGTGCGCTTTTACCCCCACGGCCCGCTGTTTTCCCATGTGATTGGCTATGTAAACCGGATCAACAGCGAGGATCTGGATGCCATGACCCTGGACGAGCAACGCAACTATGCCGGCACCCACTTCTATGGCCGCTCCGGCATCGAGCGCTTCTACGAGAACACGCTCCACGGCAAGGTGGGCTATCGCCAGGTGGAAACCAATGCCCGGGGGCGCATTCTGCAGGTGCTGGAAGAACAGCCCCCGGTCCCCGGTGAGGATCTGCGTCTGCGCATTTCCATGCGCGTCCAGCAGGCCGCCTACGACGCCCTGGGCGACCGGCGCGGCGCCGTGGTGGCCATTGATCCCCGCGACGGCAGCGTGCTGGCCTTTGTCAGCCGCCCGGGCTTCGACCCCAATCTCTTCGTGACCGGCATTTCCCACAAGGACTATGCCGCCTACCGCAACGACCACGACAACCCGCTGTTCAACCGGGCCCTGCAGGGGCGCTACCCACCCGGCTCCACCATCAAGCCCATGTATGGCCTGGCCGGGCTGGATGCCGGCGTAACCAACTGGCAGCGGACCATGTTCGATCCCGGTTATTACCAGCTGGAAAACGACCCGCACCGCTACCGGGACTGGAAGCGCTGGGGGCACGGGCACGTGGATCTGCACAAGGCCGTGGTCCAGTCCTGCGACACCTATTTCTACGACATGGGTTTCAAACTGGGCATCCAGCGCATGCATGACTACATGACCCGCTTCTCCCTGGGCCAGTCCACCGGCATTGACCTGCTCAACGAGTCGGTGGGCATCATGCCGTCCAAGCAGTGGAAAAAGGCCGCCCGCGGTCGCCCCTGGTTCCACGGCGACACCATCAACGCCAGTATCGGCCAGGGTTTTGTTCTCGCCACCCCCCTGCAACTGGCCACCGCCACCGCCATTACCGCCAACCATGGCGGCCAGGTCATCCCCTCCATCGGCGGCAAGCGGCGTCCGGTGGAACGGGAAGACATCGTGCTCAATGATGAAAGCCACTGGGAAAGGATGACCCAGACCATGGTGGATGTGACCGGGCCGCGCGGCACCGCCCGGA